>JBIQMK010000031.1:0-19842 GCA_044463365.1 Rhodanobacter sp.
CCGCAACGCGCTGAACGGCCGCGTCTTCGTCATCGAGGCGATAGATGCCGTTGACGGTGGCGATCCAGAGGCGCTGTTGCCGATCGAAATGCAGCACCTTGATGAAGGCGGGCAGGCGCGCCAGCAGCCGGGTGCGACCGCTGGCCGGGTCGAAACGCAGCAACCGGTGGTCGTACAAGCCGATCCAGATCGCGCCATCGGCCGCCTTGGCCATCGCCAGCGCCTGCCGCGGCAATGGATCGGCGCGCACCGGCCAGGGCTCCAGGCGGGTGCGCCCGTTCTCCAGCACGCTGCCGCCCAGTTCGTTGCCAAACCACATGTGGCTGGCATCGGTGCGCAGGATCGACCAGTTCGGCAGGCCCTTCATCCCCTGTGCCTCCGTCCAGCCCTCGACCGTGCCGTAGCCGGCCCACCGCGCGATGCCCCGCCCGTAGGTGCCCAGCCAGAGGCTTCCCCGGGCGTCGAACATCAGCGCGTTGATGTTGATGTCGGGCAAGCCGTTGCGGGCGTCGATGAGCGTCCAGCCCGCGTCGCTCCAGCGTGCGAGCCCGTGATTGATGGTGGTGAGTACGCGACCCTGGCGGTCCTCGACGAAACGGCCATCATCCTTGACCACGCCGGTCGCGCTCTCGGGCAGGTCGCGCGCGGTGAAACGCGTTGCTCCGGCCAGCCGTACGCGGACATGCCGCGTGCCGCGCAGCCACAGGTTGCCCGCCCGGTCCAGCAGCATGCCCAACCATTCGTCCGCAGGCACGCCCTGCGCCGGCCCATGCAGCAGGACGCGGCCGCGACCGGACGCATCAAGGCTGCACACCGCCGTGCCGCAGCCCAGCCATAACCGGTCCCGTGCCAGGTAGACGGTGGTGATGCGCCGCAACGCCGGCAGCGCGTCGAGCTGGGCGGCGTCGAACATCGGCCGCAGTTGCCAAGGCCGACCTTCGCCATCGCCCGAAAGCACCATCAGCGCATCATTGCGCACCAGCAACAGGCGCCCGCCATCCAACATGACCAACGGGCGTCCAACATCGACCACCAGCGGCCGACCCTTCGGCTCGACCCTGGTGAAATGCAGGCCGTCGCCGCGTCGCAATCCCGACTGGGTGGCCACCCACAGCTGCCCGTGGCGCGCGTCCTGCATCATGGCAGTGACGTATTCGCCCTTGTCGAAGCCCTGCGCCGCACCCATCCGCTCGAAACTGTCGCCGTCGAAGCGGTACAGGCCCATTTCGGTACCGGCCCACACGAAGCCGCGCCGACCCTGCAGCAGCGCCGTGATGGTCAGGCTTTCCAGCCCGGCCTTGCGGTCGAAGCCCTGCAATGAATACTGCTGCGCACGCAACGGCAGGCTCGCCAGCAAAAGCAGCGCGACCATCGCCAGCAACACGCAGCGCCCGGGCAACCTCATCAATAGCCTCTTCACTTCCGGCGGAAGGGTGGATGTGCGGGATAAGCAGATTACGTGCCATGCGCCGAAAATCCCCGCCCGCGGCGATTGCGCCGGCGCAGGGGGTAGCGGCCTGCGCCTCTATACTTGGGCACTCCCCGCCGCCGTGACCGCCCATGAACTACCGCCACGCCTATCACGCCGGCAATTTCGCCGATGTCCTGAAGCACACCGTGCTGCACGCACTGATCGAGTCGTTGCAGGCCAAACCTGCCCCGTTTTGCTACATCGACACCCACGCCGGCAGCGGCAACTACCCGCTGGAGGGCTTCGAGGCACGCAAGACCGGCGAACACAAGGACGGCATCGCGCGGCTGCATCCGGCGGAAAAAGTCCCCGCGCTGCTGCAACGCTGGCGCGCCGGCGTCCTGTCGGGCGAAGGCAACGAGGACGGGCTGAAGTTCTACCCCGGCTCGCCGCTGCAGGTGGCCCGCCTGCTGCGCCCGGACGACAGCGCGCAACTGTGCGAACTGCATGCCGAGGAAGCGGCCAAACTGCGCCACCTGCTGCACCGCGACCCGCGCATGCACGTGCACCAGCGCGATGGCTACGAGGCGTTGAAAGCCCTGCTGCCGCCGAAGGAAAAGCGTGGCCTGGTGCTGATCGACCCGCCGTACGAGGCGCAGGAGGCGGAGTACAAGGTGATCGAGCAGGCGCTGAAGACCGCGCTGCAGCGCTGGCCCACCGGCATCTATGCGGTCTGGTATCCGATCAAGCTGCGCAGCCAGGTACAACCGTTCCTGCGCGGCTTGCAGCGCATCGGCGCCCGCCGCGTGCTGCGGGTGGAATTGCTGGTGCACCCGGACGATTCCTCGCTGCGCCTCAACGGTTCGGGCATGGCCATCCTCAACGCACCCTGGAACCTGGACGACGTGCTGCGCGAACCGCTGAGCGCCTTGGGCGACCTGTTGGCGCAGGACAAACCGGCCGAGACACGGCTGGACTGGATCCTGCAGGAGGGCGCCGAGCCGCCCGCGCCCAGCCCGCTGCCGGCATCGCGCCTGTCCACCAACCAGCGCCCACCGCGCCCGCGCTGAACGGTCGCGCCACACATTTCCGCCACACCTTGCGCCGTACCGTTGTCCGTGAAAACCACGCCGTCACGCCACAGGAGTTCGACCATGCGTATCGCCGCCCGCTCCTTGCTGTTTTCCGCCCCGCTGCTGGCGCTCGCGCTGGCCGCCTGCGCTCCGGCGCCGATCTACAAGAACACCACCAACGCCATCGCCGCCACACCGGCCCAGGTGGCGCAGTCGCCCGAGCGCTACACCGGCAACGCGGTCATCTGGGGTGGCCGCGTGGTCGACGTGAAGAACTTCGCCGACCACAGCGAAATCGAGGTGCTGGCCTATCCGCTCGATTCGTCCCAGCGCCCCAAGGCCAACGACACCGGCAACGGCCGCTTCATCGCCGTCACCCCCGGTTATGCCGAGCCGCTGAATTACCCGTCGGGCGCGTTGATGACCGTCAGCGGCACGCTCAACGGCAGCCGCAGCGGCAAGGTGGGTGAGGCGCCCTACGTGTTTCCGCTGGTCACCGTGAACGAATCGCACGTGTGGACCGCGGAGGAAATGCGCAAGGGCCACAACAACGTGCATTTCGGCGTGGGGCTGGGCGTGGGCATTCGCTGAACGCGCGATACCGCCCGATAATTCCGTCGGGCGGCATCCATGATCGATTCCGCGGTGCCCGGTTGAAACCATCTTGCGCGCCGTCGGGCAACGCTAGAATTGCCGCCCTCACTTCCACTCCCACGATGGATACGCATGTCAGGCCACGCCAACTCACGCAAAGCGATCTTTCTGGCGCTCGGCGCCAACTTCGCCATCTTCGTCGCCAAATTGTTTGCCGCCATCGTCACCGGCTCGGGCGCGATGATGGCCGAGGCCGTGCACTCCCTGGCCGATTGCGGCAACCAGGGCCTGTTGCTGCTGGGGATGCGCCAGGCCAGGCGGCCCGCGTCGGATGAGTACCCGCTGGGCTGGGGACGGGCGCTGTACTTCTGGTCGTTCCTGGTCGCCATCCTGCTTTTCAGCGTGGGCGGCATGTTCTCGATCTACGAGGGCGTGCACAAGCTCACCCATCCCGAACCGCTGAAGTGGCCGTGGCTGGCGTTGGGCGTGCTGGGTTTCGGCATCGTCGCCGAAGGCATCTCGATGCGAGGCTGCCTGCAGGAGGTGAACAAGGCGCGCGGTGAGCAGGACCTGTGGACGTGGTTTCGCCAGACCCGCTCCAGCGAGCTGCTGGTCATCTTCGGCGAGGATCTGGCCGCGCTGGTCGGCCTGTGCCTGGCCGCGCTCGCCGTCGGCGCCACCATGCTCACCGGCAACCTGATGTTCGACGCGGCCGGCACCATCGCCATCGGCGTGTTGCTGATCGTGGTGGCCGTGCTGGTGGCCATCGAGGTGAAGGCGCTGCTGATCGGCCAGGGCATGGAACCCCGTCGCCGCGAGGAACTGCTCGACTTCCTCCGCCAGCGTCCGGAAGTGGCCGAGGTGCTGAACCTGATCACCCTGCAGATGGGTCCGGACGTGATGGTGGCGATCAAGGCGCGGATGCAGCGGACCTCCGGCGACCAGGCCCTGATCGCGTCGATCAACACCGTGGAAGCGGCGATGAAAGCCCGCTTCACCGACGTGAAGTGGAGCTTCTTCGAGCCCGACAACGCGGACTGAGCGGCGTGACCTGACGCCGCAGGGCCGGTCGAAGGCGGCACGTTACAATGGCGGCCCTCCGACGCCAGCAATCGACCCATGCGCAACCCTCTGCAAGAACAACTTCTCAAGGCCGGGCTGGTGAAGAAAAACCAGGTGGCCCAGGCGGTGCGCGAGCAGGCGAAAAAGCACAAGGGCAAGCAGCCGACGGCACCAAGTACCGAGCAATTGGAAGCGCAGCGCTTGCAGGCGGAAAAGGCCGCGCGCGACCGCGCCATCGCCGCCGAGCGCAATGCACAGTTGCGTGCCGCCGAGGCGCGGGCGCAGGTGCAGCAGATCGTGGAGGCGCACAAGGTGAAGCGCGAGGGCGAGATCGCCTACCGCTTCACCGATGGCGACCGCATCAAGGACGTGCTGGTGAACGAGGCGCTGCGCGCGCAACTGGCCGCGGGCACGCTGGTGATCGTGCGCCACGGCCAGGGTTACGAACTGCTGCCGCGCGTGGCGGCCGACAAGGTCTACGAGCGCGATGCCTCGGTGATCGTGCTCGATCACGGCCAGCCCGCGCCGGACCACGCGCCCGACGCGGACGACGCGTTCTACAGCAAGTTCGAAGTGCCCGACGACCTCATCTGGTAGCACGCCAGGCGTTTCCGTACCGCAGCAAATCAGTGGTGTATTGAGCTCGTCAAGCCTTTTCGCGCCGTTGCAATTTCATGCTGCATTGCACACAATACGCGAAAGTACGGACGTTCTCCATGAGCCTTGCCATCACGTATTCCGCGCCGCTCCGTTTTGCCCCGCTGCCACCGCGCAGCAGCGAGCGCTTCGCCCGCCGCTCCCCCAACGACGAACCGCGTGGCGAACGCGTCGCCACCCGCGACGGCCGCGAACTGGTACTGCGCCCGATCGAACCGGGCGATGTGGCCGCCCTGCAACGCTGCTTCTCGCGGCTGTCGCCGGAAGACATCCGGCGCCGTTTCCTGCACGCCATGTCGGAGCTTCCCGCGCAGATGGCGCAGCGCCTGTGCCAGGTCGATCCGGCGCTGGAAACCGCGTTCGTCCTGATGGACGAATCCACCACGCCGGCGGAGATGCGCGGCGTCGGCCGCGTCTATGTCGACCAGTCCGCCGACAACGCGGAATTCTCGGTACTGGTGGAGCACGACTGGACCCGCCTGGGCCTGGGCGCGCTGCTGATGCAGCGTCTGGTGGACGATTGCCGCCGCCGCAACCTGGCCGAAATCTGGGGCTACGTATTGCTAGAGAACCGTCCCATGCTGGAACTGTGCAAGGAACTCGGCTTCGTGCGCCGCTTGCTGCCCAGCGAACCAGGCACCGCGCAGATCTCACTGGCTCTGGCGCCGCGCTGACGCGCGCCGTCCCGAATCCCAGGGAGGTCTGATCAATCGGTTTTTTGCTCGTCATTCCTACGGAAGCAGGAATGACGAGCAAAATCAGAGCTTCCCCAATCCTTGCTCTCAGGGCATCGCGCCCCGACTCATCGGCGTGGGCGGCGTCGCCACGTTCACCAGTGGCGCCAGCCGCACCAGCCGCAGCGCGATCAGCAGCCCGGCCAGCACCAGCGCGCCCACGAACAAGGCCACGCCGTTCCACCCGTGCGAGGCGTAGAACAGCCCGCCGCTGGCGCCCGCCACGCTCGACCCCATGTAGTAGCAGAACAGGTACACGGACGACGCCTGCGCCTTGGCTGCCCCGGCACGCCGCCCCACCCAGCTGCTGACGATGGAGTGGCCGCCGAAAAAGCCGAACGTGACCGCCACGATGCCCAGCATGATCAGCGGCAACGGCCGGCACATGGTCAGGCCCACGCCGGCCAGCATCAGCGCGAACGCCGTCCACAGCACCTTGCGCCGCCCCAGCTTGCCGGCCAGGTGGCCCATCCACGCCGAGCTGAACGTGCCCACCAGATAGATGCCGAAGATCAACCCCACCACCGCCTGGCTGAGGTTGTACGGCGCCGCCAGCAAGCGATAGCCCAGGTAGTTGTAGACGGTGACGAAGGCGCCCAGCAGCAGGAAACCCTCGACGAACAACCACGGCAGGCCGCGATCATGGAACATGCCGGCGAAGCGGCCGATCACCAGCCGCCAGCGCAACGGCTGCGCCACGAAATGCCGCGACGGCGGCAGCGCGCGCCAGAAGATCGCACCGGCCAGCATGCCGATGACGCCAACCACCATGACACCGGCGCGCCACCCGAAAAAGTCCGCCAGCACGCCGGTGATCAACCGCCCGCCCATGCCGCCGACCGCGCTGCCGCTGATGTACAGCCCCATGCCCAGGCCGATCGATTCGACGTGCATTTCCTCGCCCAGGTACGTCATCGCCACCGCCGGCAATCCGCTCAGGGTCAAACCGAGCAAGGTGCGCACCGCCAGCAGCGCCGTCCAGTTCGGCATCACCGCCGTCACCAGCACCAGCAGCGCCGACGACAACAGCGACGCCACCATCACCGACTTGCGCCCCCACGCGTCCGACAACGCCCCCGCGAACAACATCGCCACCGCCAGCACGCCCGTGGTCAGCGACAGCGACAGCGCGCTGCCCGCCGCGCTCACGCCATAGTGGCGGCTGAATTCCGGCATCAGCGGCTGTACGCAGTAAAGCAGGCCGAACGTGGCGAACCCTGCCGCGAAAAGCGCCAGGTTGGTGCGGCGGAAGGCCGGGGTACCGTGATGGATGAAAGACAGGGACGACGATGCCGCCAGGGAATCCTCGACCATGGATTGCGGCGCACGCGCCATGTCACTGCCTGTTCGGTTGCGGGATCGTGAGGATAGCCTCGCCCGTACAACGACGGGTGATGGCGCACCTGCACACGGCGCTGCCGGAACGCCTCCTGTGTTCAGCGGCAACCGACGACGCGGCCCTCAACCGCTTCCGTTTTGCGCCCCGGCGAGCGCGGCAACGGCAGCGGCAGCCACTTGCGCATCCTGTGTCGACTGCATGCCGGACACGCCCACCGCACCGATAACGCAACCGTCGACGATCAAGGGCAGCCCGCCATCCAGCGGCATCAGGTTGTGCATGCCGAGCAGGCGCAGGCCGAGGCTGCCCGACGCCACCGCATCCTCGAAGAGCTTGCTGGGCCGGCGGAAATTCACCGCCGTCTCGGCCTTGGCCTGCGCCACCGGTACGCTGCCGTGCTGGGCCTGGTCGAGCGCATGCAGCATCACCAGCTGGCCGCCGCTGCCGACGATGGCGATCACCATCGCCCAGTCATGCGCGGCGGCTTCCGCCTCCGCGGCAGCCATCACGGCGCGCGCCTGCGCCAGGGTGATCGGTGCGCCGTAGCGGAGCGTCACCGCGCTGCCTCCGCGGGCGACGTGGCCGGTTTCCACCTGTATTACCCGAGCCGGCTGCAGGTGCCGCCGAAACTGCGTGTGTTCATCGACTTCCTGCGCGAACGGCTGAAGCCTTCCGCGTGAGCAGACGCGACCACGAGCATCAACGCAAACGCGATACCACCTCGCGATAGCGCGCCGCGATGCGGTCCTGGTCGCGATGGACGAAATCACGCACCTGCCAGCGGCCACCTGTCATCACGTGGCGCACCAGCGGTGTATTGCCGGCGAACAGGAAGCTGTCCAGCACGGAACGTGCATCGCGTGCCGCCAACAAGGGCGAGCTTTCATCCAGCACGATCAGGTCAGCCCGCGCGCCGTCACGCAGTTCGCCGGTCGGCAGGCCCGACGCCTGCGCCCCGCCGCGCAACGCCGCGCGCCACAGGGTCTCGCCCACGCTGTCGCCTTCGTGGCGGGCGGCGACATTGCGGTGCCGCGTGGCGAGACGCTGGCCGTATTCCAGCCAGCGCAACTCCTCCACCGGCGAAATCGAGATGTGCGAATCCGAACCGACGCCCAGCGTGCCGCCGGCATCCTGGTACGCGGCCAGCGGAAACAGGCCGTCACCCAGGTTGGCCTCGGTGGTGGGGCACAGGCCGGCCACGGCGCCACTGCGAGCAAGCTGTGAGGTCTCCGCCGCGGTGAGGTGGGTGGCGTGCACCAGGCACCAGCGCCCGTCGACGTCCGCATGGTCGAACAACCATTCCACCGGCCGCGCGCCGCGCATGGCCAGGCAATCCTGCACCTCGCCGATCTGTTCGGCGATGTGGATGTGGATCGGCGTTTCCTTCGCGTTGTCGCTGGCCAGCACCTCGCGCATGGCGTGTTCCGGCACCGCGCGCAGCGAATGCAGGGCGATGCCGACGTGCAGGTCGCCACTCTCTCGCCGGCGCAATGTCTCCAGCAACTGCAGATAGCTGTCCACGGTGTGGCCGAAGCGGCGCTGGCGCGCGGCCAGCGCACGGCCGTCGAAACCGCCGCTGATGTAAAGCACCGGCAGCAAGGTCAGCGCGATGCCTGCTTCACGGGCGGCTTCGATCAGCGCCAGCGACATGATCTCGGGCTGCGCGTAAGGCCTGCCGTCGGGCTGGTGGTGCAGGTAGTGGAACTCGCACACGTGGGTGTAGCCGGCTTTCAGCATCTCCACGTAGAGCTGGGCCGCGATGGCCTGCAACGCCTCCGGGCCGATCGTGGCGGCGAAGGCGTACATGGTTTCGCGCCAGCTCCAGAAGCTGTCCTCGGCGTGGCCGCGCCGCTCGGCCAGACCCGCCATGGCACGCTGGAAGGCGTGCGAATGCAGATTGGGCATGCCGGGCATCACCCACTGGCCCAGCGACTCGCCTGGCGCGTCCGCCGCGGGCACCACACGCCCGTCGTGGGTGGCCAACGCCGCTGCCTCCTGCCAGCCGCCGTCGCGCCACAAGTGGCCGGCCCGGTAGGTGCTGGGGTAATCAGGCATGGTCGGCCTCCGCTGGCGTCGTCAGCAGTGTAGCGGGGACATCGCCGTCTTCACCCGCGCTTGGAACGGACGTGAGCATAATCACGGCATGGCCAGAAAAACCGATGAAAACACACCGAAACTGACGTTGCGCCAAGCCGTGCTGGCCGACGTGCCGCAACTGGCCGACCTCACCGCCCGCGTCTACTCCGACGAATGGGGCCATTCGCGCGAGATGCTGCGCTCCCAGCAGACGCACTTTCCCGAGGGCCAGTTCGTGGTCGAGTACGAGGGCAAGGTGGTGGGTTACTGCGCCACCTTCCGCATCGACGAGGCCACCGCGCTGGCGCCGCATACGTGGATGCAGATCACCGGCGGCGGCATGGCCTCGCGGCACAAGCCCGATGGGGACTGGCTGTACGGCATGGAAGTGGTGGTGCATCCGGATTACCGCGGCATGCGCATCGGCCAGCGGCTGTACCACGCGCGCAAGCGGCTGTGCACCGACCTGAAGTTGCGCGGCATCGTGTTCGGCGGACGCATCCCCGGGCTGGCGAAGAACATCGCCCGTTACGGCAATGCCGACGCCTATGTGCAGGCGGTGCTGGATGGGCAGCGGCGCGACCCCACGCTGAGCTTCCAGCTGTCCAACGGTTTCGAGATGATCGGGCTGCTGCGCGCCTACGTGCCGTCCGACCATGAGTCGCTGGGCTTTGCGGTGCATCTGGTGTGGCGCAATCCGCGATTGATGAACCAGCCGGATGTGCCTTCGATCCCGTCGACCCAGCGCCTCCCCGATTCGGTGCGGGTGGCTTCGGTGCAATACCTGCAGCGGCGCATCACCTCGTTCGAGGAGTTCGCCACCCAGGTGGAATATTTCACCGACATCGCCGCCGACTACAACGCCGATTTCGTCACCTTCCCCGAGCTGATCACGCTGCAGTTGCTGTCGATCGAGAACACCGAGCTGTCGCCGGTGGATTCGATCCGCAAGCTGAGCCAGTACACGCCGCAGGTGAAGGAGCTGTTCAGCCGTCTGGCCGTCCATTACAACATCAACATCATCGCCGGCACGCATCCCACCGAACAGGCCAACGGCGACATCCACAACGTCTGCTACATCTGCCTGCGCGACGGCTCTATCCACGAGCGCGAGAAGCTTCACCCCACCCCCAGCGAACGCAACGTATGGAACATCAGCGGCGGCGAAAGCGCGGCCACGGTGCTCACCGACTGCGGGCCGATCGGGGTGATGATCTGCTATGACAGCGAGTTTCCCGAGGTGGCGCGACACCTGGTGGACCAGGGCGCGCTGATCCTGTTCGTGCCGTTCTGCACCGACGTGCGCGAAGGCTACCTGCGGGTGCGTTACTGCTCGCAGGCGCGCGCGATCGAGAACCAGTGCTACGTGGTGATGTCGGGCAACGTGGGCAATCTGCCGGGCGTGAACAACTTCGACATCCAGTACGGCCAGAGCTGCATCCTCACGCCCAGCGATTTCGGTTTCGCCCGCGATGGCGTGGCGGCCGATTCCACGCCCAACATCGAAACCGTGCTGTTTGCCGACCTGCGGCTGGAGGGGCTGGCCCGCGCGCGCAACGCCGGTGCGGTGACCAACCTCAAGGACCGCCGCTTCGACCTGTACGAGACCCGCTGGCGGACGCTTCCCGGCGTGAGCTGACCGAAACAGGCTCGCACCGTGCCGACCGCCACGTTGCCGAAACCGGCAGCCTGCGATAATCACGCGATGGATGACTCTTCCGAATCCGTGGCCCGCTCCTCGAACCCTCGCCTGCAGGCCCTGCTTGGCCACGAGTTCTTCGCGCCGCACCAGTGGAAGCGGCGGCTGGTGTTGTGGGTCGGCGCGGTACTGGTGGCGCTGGCGGCGATCCTGTTCGCCAAGGCCAGCGTGTGGTCGTACCACTTGTTCCTGCGCATTCTCGCGTTCGGCGTGTGGATCCCGCTGGTTCTCACGCCACTGGTGTTCGGACTGCTGGCGTGGGTGACCGAGGGCCGGCTGCGCGCGACGCGCGGCAGCGGCATTCCGCAGGTCATCGGCACGCTGCACATCGAGGACGAGGGTTTTCGCGCGCGCATGCTGTCGCTGCCGATCGCGGTGGGCAAGATGGCGTTGACCCTGATCTCGCTGGCGGTTGGCGCCTCGATCGGCCGCGAGGGGCCGACCGTGCATGTGGGCGCCGCCCTGTTCTATTCCATCGGCCGCCGCTTCGGCTTCACCGACCCCAGGGCGGCCTCGCGTTTCATCCTCGCCGGTGGCGCGGCCGGCATCGCGGCTGCGTTCAACACGCCGCTGGCCGGTGTGGTGTTTGCGATCGAGGAACTGGCCGGCACCTTCGAACACCGCTTCAGCGGCTTGCTGCTGACCGCCGTGATCATCGGCGGCGTGGTGTCGCTGGGCATCATGGGCAATTACGCCTATTTCGGGGAGGTGGAAGCCAGCTTGCCGTTGGGTCGCGCCTGGCTGGCGGTGCTGCTCACCGGCGTCATCTGCGGCTTGCTCGGCGGCTTGTTCGCGCGGCTGATACTGCTCAGCCGACGCGGTCCGCTGGCCCGCATCGGACGCCTGCGCGCCCGCAGGCCGGTGCTGTTTGCGGTGGGCTGCGGCCTGGCGCTGGCGCTGCTGGGGCTGTGTTCGCACAACGCGATCTACGGCACCGGCTACGACCAGGCCCGTGCCATCGTGCAGGATGCCGCCAACACGCCGGGGCAAGCGTTCGGCATCGCCAAGCTGCTGGCGAACGTGGTGTCGTACTGGGCCGGTATTCCGGGCGGCATCTTCTCGCCGGCGCTGGCGGTGGGCGCCGGCCTGGGCCAGAACATCACGCAGCTGCTGCCGGACGTGCCCGCGGCCGCAGTGGTATTGCTGGGCATGAGCGCGTACCTGGCCGGCGTCACCGGTTCGCCGTTGACCTCGGCGGTGATCGCCATGGAGCTCAGCGACAACCAGGACATGGTGATTCCGATCATGGCCGCCTGCCTGCTGGCCCGCGCGGCGGCATCACTGTTCTGCCCCACGCCGGTCTATCGCGATTTCGCCGAGCGCATGGTGCAGGATTACGAACACCAGCACGCCACGCGCGAGCCTGCTGGCGAAAACGATGACGGTGCCGCGGACCGCGAATCGCCACCCGTCGGGCGCACCAGCGCTTTCGGGGAGCCGGCCGCACCCGACGAAAGCACGACTCACCGCCAACCCTGAGCCAGCCACAGGAGTCCGCATCGCCATGAGCGAACCACGTTGGGATCGGCTGCTGTTGAACGCCACGCTGGCCACGTTTGCCGGCGACGCACCGTATGGGCTGATCGAGCACGGCGCCATCGCGTTGCACCACGGGCGCATCGCCTGGCTGGGCCCGATGGATGCGTTGCCCGATGCAACCGATGCCCTGGCCGTCGCCGTGGAATCGCTGGACGGCACGCTGGTGACGCCGGGCCTCGTCGATTGCCATACCCATCTGGTGTTTGGAGGCGACCGCGCCCACGAGTTCGACTTGCGCCTCAACGGCGCCAGCTACGAGGAGATCGCCCGCCAGGGCGGCGGCATCGTTGCCAGCGTCAGCGCCACCCGCGCCGCCAGCGAGGAACAGCTGTTCGCCCAGGCGCTGCCGCGGGCGCGGGCGCTGCGGGCCGATGGCGTGACCACGCTCGAGATCAAGTCCGGCTACGGGCTGGAGCTGGACAGCGAACGCCGCATGCTGCGCGTGGCCCGGCGCATCGGCCGCGAACTGGGCATCAGCGTGCGCACCAGTTTCCTGGGCCTGCATGCGCTGCCGCCGGAATACCGCGACCGGCGCGAGGCGTACATCGGATTGGTCTGCGACACCATGCTGCCGGCGCTGGCCGCCGAAGGCCTGGTCGATGCGGTGGATGCGTTCTGCGAGGGCATCGGTTTCAGCCGCAAGGAGACCCGCCGCGTGTTCGAGAGCGCCACGCAACTGGGCCTGCCGGTGAAACTGCATGCGGAGCAGCTGTCCGACCTGGGCGGCGCGGCGCTGGTGGCCGAATACGGCGGGCTTTCCGCCGATCACCTGGAGCACGTCGGCGAAGCGGGCATCCGCGCGATGGCCGCCGCCGGCACCGTCGCCGTGCTGCTGCCTGGCGCGTTCTACGCGTTGCGCGAAACGAGGCTGCCGCCGATCGACCTGCTGCGTCGGTATGGCGTGCCGATGGCCGTCGCCACCGATTGCAATCCGGGCACCTCACCGCTGTTGTCGTTGCGGCTGGCCGCGGGCATGGCCTGCACCCTGTTCCGGCTGACGCCGGAGGAAGCGCTGCGTGGCGTCACCGTCAACGCGGCGCGCGCGCTGGGCCTGCACGACCGCGGCATGCTGGCGCCGGGGCAGCGCGCCGACCTGGTGATATGGAACGTGCGCGAGCCGGCCGCACTTTGCTACTGGATCGGCGGCGCACTGGCGCGGACCGTCCTCGTCGGCGGTGAATCAGTGGCGTGACAAGCGGGCCACGCGCGCCTCCAGCGCCTTGAAGAAAGCTGCCGGCAATTCCGCGCGCACCGGCACCCGCCACCAATGCGGCTGCGCAAACACCCGGCATTTGACGGCGTCCTTGTCGGTCATCAACACCGGCAGGCCATCGGCGAAATCCAGATCCGCGGCAGCAAAGGCATGGTGGTCGGCGAACGCATGCGCGATCACCTCGATGCCAGCCGCGCGCAGGCTGTCGAAGAATCGCTGCGGGTTGCCGATGGCCGCTACCGCATGCACCCGCTGGCCGCTGAAGTCGCGCAACGCCTGCTTGCGCGCATCGACCAGCGACATCGCCACGAGGCCGCGCAGCCGCATCGGATATTCATCCGCCGCCGCGGTGCCGCCGTTGCATACGCGAAAGTCCAGTCGCTCCCAGCGTTGCATCGGCTCGCGCAGCGGGCCGGCCGGCAACAGGCGCTCGTTGCCGAAGCGACGCGTGCCGTCCACCACGCCGATTTCCACGTCGCGCGCCAGGGCGTAGTGCTGCAGGCCATCGTCCGCCACCACCACGTCGCAACCGGCATCGAGCAACAATTGCGCCGCCGCCGGGCGATCGCGCCCCACCGCCACCGGCACGCCGCTGGCGTGGATCAGGCAGGGTTCGTCGCCCACGCGGGCGGGATCGGGCGTATCGCCCAGCAACATCGGTTCGCGCTGGCGGCCGCCGTAACCGCGGCTCACCACGCCAGGGCGGTGACCGCGTGCACGCAAGGCCTCGACCACCGCGATCGTCAGCGGCGTCTTGCCGGTGCCGCCCACGCTGATGTTGCCGACCACGATGACGGGCGCGTCCAGTTGCACGCGGCGCAGCCAGCCCAGGTGATAGAACGCCCGACGCAGGTGGATCGCGGCGCTGTACACGGCGGCCAGCGGCCGCGTCCACCAGGGCGCGCGACCGTCGCCGTACCAGGCCGCTTCGAGCGTGTCGACCAGCGCCATGGCGAACCCTCAGTCGCTGCCCTGGGCAGCGGCCTGCTCGCTGAACTGCATCCGGTGCAGCGCCGCGTAGTGGCCGCCCAATGCCATCAATTCGGAATGCGCGCCGCGCTCCACGATAAGTCCCTGGTCCATCACAGCGATCTGGTCGGCATCCTCGATGGTGGACAGGCGATGGGCGATCACCAGGGTCGTGCGGTCGCGCATCAGCCGCTGCAGCGCCTGCTGGATCAGCCGCTCCGATTCGGTATCCAGCGCGCTGGTCGCTTCGTCCAGCACCAGGATCGGCGCGTTCTTGAGGATCGCCCGCGCGATCGCGATGCGCTGGCGCTGGCCGCCGGAAAGCATGTTGCCGCTCTGGCCGATGCGGGTATGAATGCCCTCGGGCATGCGCGCGATGAACTCCATCGCGTTGGCCGCCTCGGCCGCGGCGATGATCTGCGCCTCGCTGGCGCCAGCCAGTTCGCCGTAGGCGATGTTGTTGGCTACGGTGTCGTCGAACAGCACCACCGCCTGGCCCACCCAGGCGATCTGCCGGCGCAGCGAGGCCAGCGTGTAGTCGCGGTAGTCCTCGCCATCGAGCACGATGCGGCCGGCACTGGGTTCGTAGAAGCGAGGCAGCATGCCCACCAGGCTGCTCTTGCCGCTGCCCGAGCGCCCCACCAGCGCGGTCACGCTACCGGGCGGGCAATGCAGATCCACGCCGCGCAGCGCCTCGAAACCGTTGCGCGGATAGACCAGCCGCACCGCCTCGAAACGCAGATCGCCCTGGGTGCGCGTCAACTCGCGCGTGCCCTGGTCCACCTCAGGCGGCAGGTCGATCACGCGGAAAATATCCTCGGCCGCCGACAAGCCGCGCTGGATGTTGGCCTGCACGTTGGTGAGGCGCTTCAACGAGGGCAGCATCGTGCCCATCGCGGTGAGCACGGAGAAGAACACGCCGGGCGACATCACGTTGAGCACCTGCGGCCGCGTACCCAGGTAGACCAGCGCCGCCAGCGCCATCGCGGCGATCAATTGCACGGTCGAGCTGGATGCCGCATTGGTGGCGGCGATCTTCAGGTTGAGCCGGCGGGTGTGACGGGTGATTTCGCCGAAGCGCTGCGATTCGTGCTGCTGGCCGCCATAGATCCGCACCTCGCGATGCGCGCCCACCGACTCCTCCACCGTGCCCGTGACCGAGCCCATGGTGCCCTGGATGCGGCGGCTGATCTGGCGGTAGCGGCGGCTCACCACAGTGGCCACCAGCGCGATCGCCGGCACCATCACCAGCAGCGACAGCGTGAGGTAGGGGCTGTAATAGAGCATCACGCCCAGCATCGCGATCACGGTGAAACCGTCGGTGATGGCGATCTTCGCGGCGCTGCTGGAAGCGGCGGCCACCTGCTCGCTGGTATAGGTGACGCGCGACACCTGCTGCCCCGACGGCTCGTTGCCGAAGTATGGCGCCGGCAGCCTGAGATAGGCCTCGAAGACATCGTGCTGCATCGCCTGCACCACGTGGCGGCCGATGTAGGACACGCCGTAGTCGCTGACGAAGGTGCCCAGCGAGCGCACCAGGAAGATCGCGATGATCCAGATCGGCATCCAGAAGATCAGGTACGGATCCTTGCGCGTGAACAATTCGTCGATCATCGGCTGCAGCAAACCGGTGAACAGCGCCAGCCCGCCGCCGTCGACCAGCATGCCGACGACCGCCACCAGGGCGACCGGCCAGTACCGCCGCGTGTAACCGAGCAGCCGGTGATAGACACCCCAGCCGTCGACTACAGGTGCCATGGCCGGGCGATGCTTCACTCGTTCGCACCCGCGGCCGTGGGCGTGGTGGCGATCGACAAGCGGGTGAAACCGAGCTGACCCAACGCGTCCATCGCCGTCACCACGTCCTGGTGCGGCGTGTTGGCGTCGGCGCGGATCGTCACCGGGCGCTCGCGATCAGCGCCCGCATGGCTGGCGATGGACTGTTTCAGCGGCTCGATGCCCTCGCCCATGACCTCGTCGCTGCCCACGTAGAAGCGGCCTTCGCGATCGATCATCACGGTCAGCGCGGGCGCGTTCATGTCGCGATCGGAGGTGCTGGCGTTGGGCAGGGTCACCTGCAACCGCGAATGCTGGATGAAGGTACTGGTGAGCACGAAAAACATCAGCAGGGTGAGCAGCACGTCGATCAGCGGGATCACGTTGATCTCGAAATCGTCGTGGCGACGGTCGTTGCCGATACGCATCGTGGTGGCCTCAGCCCGCGCCCGTGGCCGAGGGAGCCGGTGCGCGCCGGGTCCGCGGTGCGGCGGCGGGCGTGGTCAGGGTGAGGTCGTCCAGCAGCGCGGTGGCCTGCTTCTCCATCGCCACGCAATAGCTGGCCACGCGCGAGCGGAAATAGCGATGCAGCACGTACGCAGGGATCGCCACCGTAAGGCCCGACGCGGTGCAGATCAGCGCCTCGCCGATGCCGCCGGCCATTTTTGCCGGATCGCCGATGCCGCCGGCCATCACCTGCATGAACATGCGGATCAGGCCGATCACGGTACCGAACAGGCCCAGCAGCGGACCGATCAGCGCGATCGTGCCCAGCGTGTTGAGGTAGCGCTCCATCCGGTGCACCACGTGGCGGCCGGTGTCCTCGATGCGCTCCTTGATCAGTTCGCGCGGACGGTTGCGCACCGCCAGCGCCGCGGCCAGCAATTCGCCCAGCGGGGAACCGTTCGCCAACGTTTGCAGATGGTTGGGATCCAGTTGGCCCGAGCGCGCCCACTGGCGCACTTCCTCACCCAGCCCGGGCGGCAGCACGGCCTTGCGGCGCAGCGTGAGGCAACGCTCAAGCACGATCGCCAGCGCCACGGCGGAACAGATCAGGATGGGCACCATCGCCCAGCCGCCAGCCATCAGGATTTCCAGCACGTTGCGCCCCCGTCGGACGACATCCAGAGAGCGCGCATGATAGCAGTCCCGTCCCGTTCGACTGCGGCACAGGTGGCAGTACGCCGTTCACTCGCGCCAGTAGCGGCGTTGGCGCAGACGCCAGCCAGGCAGGCGTCGCGCAGGCGCATCCACCGGAAACTCCAATGGAACGGCGCCCTGGATCGCGGTGTTGAACAGCGGCACGCGGGCCGCCGCATAGCGCGCCACCACCTCGGGTTTCGGATGCCCGAAGCGGTTGCGCCAACCGGCCGAAACCACCGCCAGCGGCGGCTTGAGCGCCGCGATGAACGCCGCGCTGGACGAACTCTTGCTGCCGTGGTGCGGCACCACCAGCAACGGCGCCGGGCCAGGCTCCACCGCCGCGGCCACCCGCGGCTCCACCTGCGAACTGATGTCGCCGGCCAGCAGCAGGCGCCCACGCGGACCTTCCACCAGCAACACGCAGGAGCTGTCGTTGTCGCGGTCGCCCTGGCCTGGCGCCGGGTTCAGCACGCGGAAACCCACGCCATCCCAACGCCAGGCTTGTCCGCTGACGCACTGCTGCATGGGAATGCGCATCCGCGACGGTTCGCCGGCGTAGCGCATCGCCCGCGGAAACGCCTTGGCGACCGCCTCGGCGCCGCCCGCATGATCGTTGTCGCCGTGGCTGATCATCAGCATGTCGAGATGATCGATGCCCAGCGCATGCATCGCCGGCAACACCACCGCCTCGCCCAGGTCGAAACCCGAGGGGTAACGCGCACCCGCGTCGTACACCAGCACGTGGTGTTGCGTGCGCAGCAACACCGACAAGCCCTGCCCCACGTCCAGCACCCACACCCGGAACGCACCCGCTGGTGGCGGCGCAAGCGCGGGGCAAATCAGCGGCAGGAACAGCAGCGCGCCCAGCCAGCGCAGCGGCACGCCGCGCGGCATGAACAGCCACACCGCGCCAGCCAGCGCCAGCAACAACGCCAGCGGCTGCACCGACGGCAGATACCACTGCGCACCAGGCCACGCGGCCGTCTGTTCCAGCAGCCACCATTGCGCATGGGCCAGTTTCGCGGCCGCCCACAGCACCGGCGTGGCCGCGGGCGGACACAATCCCAGCAGCAGGCTGCCGCCCAGCGCGCAGGGCACGATCGCGAAGCTGACCAGCGGCACCGCGACCAGGTTGGACAATGCGCCCACCAGCGAGGCTTGCCCGAAAAACCACAGACTCAACGGCAGCAGCCCCACCGTCATCACCATCTGCCCCGCCGACAGCTCGTGCAGGAACGCACGCAGGCCGCGGCCGCGCGCCTGCAGGCACAGCATCAGGAACGCCACGCCCACGAACGACAACCAGAACCCCGCCGCCAGCACGGCCAGCGGATCGACCAGCAAAATCGCCAGCATGGCCAGGCCCAGCGATTGCGCGCCGGTGCTGCCGCGGCGCCCGCAGCGTGCCAGCGTGACCACCGCGATCATCAGCAAGGTGCGCACCGTGGGCAGGCCGAAACCCGCCAGCGCGCTGTAGATCGTGGCCGCCAGCAAGGCGGCGGCCGCCTGCGCCTGTGGCCGCGGCAAGCGGTGGCCGAATTGCGGAAACAGGCGATACAGCAGCAACGCCAGGCCCAGCCCGAACACCGCCGCCACGCCCACATGGAAGCCGGAAATCGCGATCAGGTGCGAGACGCCATTGGCGCGCGCCACCGCCCAGTCATGCTGCTGCAGGCCGCGCGTGTCGCCTACGGCAAACGCGCGCAACAATGCCGCGTCATGCGGGTCGCGCACCCGCGCCGCGATGCCCCGGGCGATCGCATCGCGGATGCCGTCGACGCACCGGGAGGACTTGCCGAGCGGTGCGTTGCCGACATCGTCGCGCACATAACCGTGCGCCACGATGCCCCGCTGCAGCGCGGTGCGTTCGCTGTCCGTACTGCCTGGATCGAGCAGTCCACGGGGGCGCTTCAAGCGCAATTGCAGATGCCAGCGACTGCAGGTATGGAGTACTGGCGGATCGTCGTACCAGCTCACCGCAACCCGCCCGCGCCACGGAATGAGCCGACCGTCCAGCGTGGCGCGATCCACCCGCAACTCGAAGCTGCTGGCGTAATCGCGCTTCATCGGCAGATCCACGATGGTGCCGGTCACCACCAGATCGCGACCTTCCAGCGAACGGGGCAAGCGCGCATCCATGGCCACGCCGCCCCGATACATCGCCCACGCCACGCCGATCAGGATGCAGCCGATCCAACGGCAAGGTAGCCATCGCCACGCCAGCAACAAGGCGAGCGCCAACAGCAGCAGCGCGCACCAGCGCGGCGGTAGTGCGGGCAGCCACTGCACCAACAGCACGCCGAACAGCAATGCTGTGGTGACCGTGATTGCCGCGGGCATTGCCTCCGTTCGTGCCACGTTGCGCTCCATGCGGTCGAACCAGGGAGCGTACCGCGACGCCTGCTGCACAGCAGACGAAAGACGTGTAGGCCCTCGCCCTGGCCTAGGGCGTCAATTGTAGGAGCGACTTCAGTCGCGACCGGACTGCATGCTCCGGGACAGGTCGCGACTGAAGTCGCTCCTTGTACGTTGGCGTTGTATCCCCGAATTGGGTATA
>JBIQMK010000032.1:0-19679 GCA_044463365.1 Rhodanobacter sp.
CGAGTGGATCGTCAGCTCGATGATGCTCGGCGCCGCGATTGGCGCGCTGGGCGCAGGCTGGCTGTCCGCCACGCTGGGGCGCAAGCGGTCGCTGACACTCGCCGCCGTGCTGTTCGTGGGCGGCTCGCTGCTCAGCGGTGGCGCCTGGTCGCCGGAAACCCTGATTGCGGCCCGGGTGCTCCTGGGCTTGGCGATCGGCGTGGCCAGCTTCACGGCGCCGCTGTACCTGGCCGAGGTGGCGCCGGAGAACATCCGCGGCTCGATGATCTCGCTGTACCAGTTGATGATCACCACCGGCATCCTGGTGGCGTTCCTGTCCGACACCGCCTTCAGCTACACCGGCAACTGGCGCTGGATGCTGGGCATCATCGCGATCCCCGGCGTGCTGTTTCTGGTTGGCCTGTTTTTTCTGCCGGAAAGCCCGCGCTGGCTGATGATGCGGGGGCGCAGGGAGGCGGCGACCGAGGTGTTGCAAAAGCTGCGCGGCGACGCCGAGCATGTCAGCCACGAAGTGGCCGATATCGAGGAGCAGTTGCGCACGCCGCAGAAGGGCTGGCACCTGTTCAAGGAGAACTCCAATTTCCGCCGTTCGGTGGCTTTCGGCGTGCTCTTGCAGGTGGTCCAGCAGCTGACCGGCATCAACGTGGTGATGTACTACGCGCCGCGCATTTTCCAGGACATGGGTTACGCCACCACCGCGCAGATGTGGTTCACCGCGGCCGTGGGCCTCACCAACATGCTGGCTACGTTCATCGCGATCGGCTTCGTGGACCGTCTCGGCCGCAAGCCGATCCTGTACGCGGGCTTCAGCGTGATGGCGATCGGCCTGGGCCTGGTCGGCACGATGATGCATCTGGGTATCACCACGCATGGCGAGCAGCTGTTCACCGTGGCGATGTTGCTGCTGTTCATCGTCGGCTTTGCGATGTCGGCCGGTCCGCTGATCTGGACGCTGTGCTCGGAAGTGCAGCCGCTGAAGGGCCGCGATTTCGGCATCGGCGCCTCGACCTTCACCAACTGGATCGCCAACATGATCGTGGGCGCCACGTTCCTGACCTTGCTCAACGGCATTGGCAGCGCGGCCACGTTCTGGCTGTACGGCGCGCTCAACGTGGTGTTCATCCTGATCACGTTCTTCCTGATCCCGGAGACCAAGAACGTCACGTTGGAGCAGATCGAGCGCAACCTGATGGCCGGCAAGCCGCTGCGTGACATCGGACAGTAAGCACGCGGCGCATCACGGTTGAAAAGGCAGAGGCCCCGCATGCGGGGCCTCTTGCTGTCGGTCTTCCGCGGCGGTGGCGTCCAGGTGGGTGATTCCCGCCATCGGCTACTCGTCATCGAATCCCGTATAGCCTTCGGGGAAGACCGGCGTGCCGTCATCCTCCAGACCCAGCATGTCCACAACGGCCTTGGCGGCGGCGGCTTCCGCCACGTCGCTTGCCCGGAAACTGCGGTTTTCGCAGATCGCGTAATAGACGGGAAAGCCGCTCTTGCGCGGAGTCACCGCGAGGTAGGCGGTATAGCGCGAGCCCTCCAGCGTGGCGCCCGAACGTACCGTGAAGTTGGGGAACTCGCGTTCGGCCATGGTTCCGATCCGGATGGAAAGCCCGCAGTGTATAGCGCGCCGCCTGTGCGTCATCATGCCGGGATGACTGAAGACGAAGGTTCCGTGCCGCGCATCGTTCTGGATACCAACGTGTGTTTGGATCTGCTGGTGTTCCGCGATCCCGCCTGCATGCCATTGCACGCTGCGTTGCAGCGCGGTGCAGTGCGCGCCATGACCCGGCCGGATTGCCGTGAGGAATGGCGACGCGTGCTGCATTATCCGGGCTTGCCGGTGGACGCCGCCGCACGGCCCAGGCTGATCGCCGCCTTCGATGCCCTCAGCCACATGGCGCCCGCGCGGCAGGCGCTCGCGGCTGTGCCACCGCTGCCTCGCTGCGCCGATCCCGACGACCAGAAGTTTCTGGAACTGGCACTGGACACGGGCGCAAGGTGGCTGCTCAGCAAGGACAGGGAGCTGTTGAAGCTGGCCAATCGCACCTGGCGCGTCTGGCGGTTTGCGATCCTGCAACCCCAGGCCTGGTCATTGGCCGAGCCGCGGTTCCATGCATCCAATCACGTATCTTGACGACAGCTTGCAGGAGAGAATGTCGATGCTCGTTCCCTACACCATCGACTGCCCGTATTGCGGCGAATCGATCGAAATTTTTCTCGACGCCTCGGTTCCCCACCAGCGCTACATCGAGGATTGCCAGGTCTGTTGCCGACCGATCACGCTGGACGTGAGCATGGACGAGGAGGGCATGCCAAGCGTCCACGCCAGCGGCGAAAACGACGTCTGAGCGGAACGCGCCGCTTTCAGTCCGTCGTGTCGATGGCCACGATGCCGCCGGCATGCAGCGCGGCGCGCGTGGCGTCATCGCTCTGCGGCGTGACCGGGCGGCTGAGATCCCACAGCAGGCCGGCACGAAATCCCAGCGTGACGGCATCCTGTACGGTCCACAGCACGCACACGTCGCGCGCCAGTCCGCAGACGTGCACTTCGGCCACCCCGCGATCGCGCAGCCAGCCGGCCAGCCCGGTGCTGGGACGTTCGCCGTCTTGCCCGTGGTTCTCGCGAAACCCGCTGTAGGAGTCCACCTCGCGACGACTGCCCTTGCGGATCACGACATCGGCCGCCGACCAGTCGATGCCGGGATGCAAGGCCGCGCCTGGCGTGCCCTGCACGCAATGATCCGGCCACAGTGTTTGCGGCTGTCCGTGCAGCAGAACCTGGCTGAACGCTTCGGCGCCCGGGTGCGAACTGGCGAACGAGGCGTGCCGCGGCGGGTGCCAATCCTGTGTGGCCACCACGTGGCGGTAGCCGCCACGACGCAGCAGCCGATCGATACCCGGCACGATGGCAACGCGCCGCCGGGCATGAAGTCCGGCTGCACATCGACAACGATCAATGCGATATCGGGAGACATGAGCGTTTCGTGGGAGCGGGGCCAGCGCCGGCATTCTAGCGCGGCCGTGCGGCGCCGACTGGCAGGCATAATGCGCTATTCCCTGGGGACGGAGCGGAAATGCAGTACGACCAATCGTGGATGGGCTACGGCATCGTGGGCGGCCTGCAGGCCGGATTGATCGCCGCCCTGGCCGCCGCGCTCCTGTTTGGCTTTTTCCACTGGCTGGGTCGCCGTCACGGGTGGAGCTATGGCCCGCAGATTGGCTGGACCTTTCTATCGGCGGTGCTGCTGACGGCCAGCGGCGATCTGTGGAACCTGTTCTATTTCAATTACGCCCAATTGCAATCGCTGCAGTTGCTCCGGGCCAAGTTGGCCATGGTGCATGACCCCGATGGCATCGGCATTCGCGTGCTGTGCGAGTTCGTTGGCGTGGGAGTCGGCATCGCCGTGGGGTGGTTGGTATCGCCGCACGGCGGGCTCGGTCATTTTCGTCGCGACAAATGACGGCACCCGAGCTGCGACTGCAACGGGGCGCACCGATTTTCGGCGCGCAAAAAAATCCCCGCATGGGGCGGGGAAAGCGGATGCGGGGAGGTTGAAGCATCCACGACAGTTAGTGTCGTCCCTGGAATATCGAACGAGCGTTCAAATGCTGTAAAAACGGTGTTCATTGGCGAAAATCTTGAGACTTTGCGCACACTCCACCCGTTGTCCGCCGCTTGTGGCGGCGGCCACCGAGGGAAAAAAGGCGCGAACCGGAACACCGTCCTCCGCCCGCCGCTTTCGCGGCCGCTCCAGTATTCTTGCCGCCATGTCCACCTTGTCCCGCATCGCTACCGACACCGGCTACAGCTTCGGCGATGAATTGGCCGCCAGCGTCATCCACGGTGTGGGCATCGTGCTCAGCATTGCGGGGCTGGCCATCCTGGTGGCCTTCGCCGCCCTGCACGGCGATATTCGCGTGGTCGCGGCAAGCGCGGTCTATGGCACGACGCTGGTGCTGCTGTACACCGCATCCACGCTTTATCACTCGATTCCGCTCGCATCCGCAAAACCGACGTTGCGGGCGCTCGATCATATGGCGATCTACCTGCTGATCGCCGGCACGTACACGCCGTTCACCCTGATCGCCATGCCCGATCCCTGGGGATGGCGCCTGTTCGTCGCGGTGTGGGCGCTGGCGTTGCTGGGCAGCGTGCTGGAGTTGGGCTTGTTCAGGCGCTACCACCGCTGGGCGGTGGTTCTTTACATGGGCATGGGCTGGATCGGCGTGCTGGCCTTCAAGCCGTTGAGCGAGCACTTGCAGCTGGGTGGCACGCTGCTGCTGTTCGGCGGCGGCCTGGCCTATACCTTGGGCGTGCCGTTCTACCTGTGGCGCCGGCTGCCTTATCACCACGCCCTGTGGCACGTTTTCGTGCTGGTCGGCAGCGTGCTGCATTTTCTGGCGGTGGTGCTGTACGTGATTCCGGACCCGGCGGCCTGAGCGGTTCAACCGAACAGCAGGGCCAGTCCAAACAGCCCCACCATCACGAACGAAATCACCAGCTTGACCAGGGTGCCGAACAGCAGGCCAAGCCAGGTGCCGACGCCCACATGCGTGGCCCGCAACACGCTGTTGCCCGACGCGAGTTCGCCGATCAGGGCACCGGCGAAGGGGCCGACCAAGAGCCCCGGGATGCCAAAAGACATGCCGACGACCGTACCCAGCGCCGCGCCCCACAAGGCCCGCCGACTGGCGCCGACGCGTTTGGCGCCCAGCGTGCTGGCGACGAAATCGATCGCGATGCCGGCCACGCCCAGCGCGCCGATGACCACCAGCCACCACACGCCGAGGTGCCTATAGTCGTCGACCGCCGCTGCCAGCCAGATGCCACCGAACACCATCGGGATACCCGGCAGCACGGGCAGGATCGAGCCGAGCAGTCCACCGACGATCAATGCGGCGGCCAGAACGTACAACGCCAGTTCCATCGAAGATCCCCATGCCAAGTCACGCAGTGCGGCCGCCACGTTCATCCGCGATGCGCCATCATGGGCCGATGCGCGTGTCGACGAGGTCAGCTTGAACATTCCCGAGGCCACTGTACTCAAGGCCGATGAACTGGGTCGTATCGAGATGGCGGTGCACGACGGGGTGCCGGTGATACGGCGCGACATTCGGGCCGCCCGCTGGTGGGCACGACCGCTGGCGCGTCGCGCGGCGGCGCGGGAAGCGCGGGCGCTGATGCGGCTTGCCGACGTGGCCGGTGTACCGCGATTGCTCGGCTGGGACGGCGCGGTGTTGTTGCGCAGCTACCTTCCCGGCGCCCCGATGCAGCAGGCACGCCCGACCGATCGCGACTATTACCGCCAGGCGTTGTTGTTGCTGTCGCAACTGCACCGCCGCGGCGTGGTGCACAACGACCTGGCGAAGGAGCCGAACTGGCTGGTGGGCGACGACGGCAGCCCCGCGCTGGTGGATTTCCAGATTGCCTGGACGCGCGGTCGCCGCGGCGCGCTTTATCGCGTGCTGGCGCGGGAAGACCTGCGCCACCTGCTCAAGCACAAGCGCACGTATTGCCCGCAGGCGTTGAGCGCTCGCCAGCGCGCGATCCTGGGTACCCCCGCGCCGCACTCTCGTCTATGGCGCGCCACCGGAAAACGCCTGTACAAGCTGATTGCGCGGCGTCTTTTCGGCTATTGGGACAATGAAGGGAAGGGTCGCGTGCGCGACTGACCCGTTCGCATGCGCCTCCCGCGTGCTAGCGGGGCGGCTTATTTCTCGACGAACGCGCGCTCGATCACGTAATCGCCCGGCTCACGCGTGCGCGGCGAGGCCTGGAAGCCGCGGCCGTCCAGCAAGGTAGCCAGATCCTCCAGCATCGCGGCACTGCCGCAGAGCATCACGCGATCGGTCTCCGGGTTCAGCGGAGGCAAGCCGGTGACGCGGCTCATCACGCCGTCGGCGATCGCGTCGGTAATGCGACCGCGGTTGGTGAAGGCCTCGCGCGTAACCGTTGGGTAGTAAATCAGCTTCTCGCGGATGAGTTCGCCCAGATACTCGTGCTGCGGCAGTTCGCGTTCGAGGTAATCGGCATAGGCGAGGTCGCTGACCCTGCGCACGCCGTGCGCCAGCACGACGCGGTCGAAACGCTCGTAGGTTTCGGGGTCGCGGATCAGGCTGAGGAAAGGCGCCAGGCCGGTGCCGGTTCCCAGCAGATACAGATGCTTGCCGGGCTTGAGATCGTTCAGCACCAGCGTACCGGTGGGCTTGCGGCTGACGATCACCGGATCGCCCGGCTGCAGGTGTTGCAGGCGCGAGGTGAGCGGCCCATTCGGCACCTTTATGCTGAAGAACTCCAGGTGTTCTTCGTAGCTGGCGCTGGCGATCGAATACGCACGCAGCAGCGGGCGGCCTTCCACTTCCAGCCCCATCATCACGAAATGGCCGCTGTCGAAGCGGAAGCCGGGATCGCGCGTGGTGCGGAAGCTGAAAAGCGTGTCGTTCCAGTGGTGCACGTCGATCACGTGCTCGGTCGCCATTGCCACCATGATCTTTACCGTCAGTCGATGAGGAGTGCCATACGGCCGGCGTCCGGCCAGGGCCGGATGACAAACTCGCGTGGGGAGGGCGGGCATGGCCGCGTGCCTGACGAGTGCTGCGCAGTCGCGCAACCGTGACGGCGCATTATGCCATGCCGATGGCCGTCACCACGGTTTCGCCACCGCGGCAGGTGCGGCGAATTGGCCTCCCGTTCAAGAAAAGCATGGCGCTGCCGGCGTGAAATCGCGCGGGCGCCTTGCCATACGCGTCGGTCGTCGGCCGCGCGTTCACGCCGGGTAGACAAGGGAAATCAGGAAGTGAGACTCGGTACGCTGCGCGGTATCATGCCGCGTTCACCCGCAATGCTCCCGGTCGTGTCGGCGAGCGTGGCGTCTTTTCCGATGGACATCAGAACGGGAAGTTATGCATGCGGAATCTTGAAGAAGCCAGGATCGCCATTGTCGGGCTCGGCTACGTCGGTTTGCCGTTGGCGGTCGAATTTGGCAAGCGTTACGAGACGACGGGTTTCGATATCAATGCGGCGCGGGTGGAGGCGCTGCGCGCCGGACACGATGCCACCCTGGAGGTCGAGTCCGAGGAACTGGCTTCGGCGACGCATTTGCGGTTCAGCGCTCAGCTCGACGATCTGCGCGACTGCAATGTCTACATCGTCACCGTGCCCACGCCGATCGATTCGGCCAAGCGCCCCGACCTCACGCCGCTGATCAAGGCCAGCGAAACGCTCGGCAAGGTGCTCAAGCGCGGCGACATCGTGGTGTACGAATCCACCGTGTATCCGGGTTGCACCGAGGAAGTGTGCGTACCGATCCTGGCCAGGGTTTCCGGCCTCGTTTTCAACCAGGACTTTTTCGCCGGCTACAGTCCCGAGCGCATCAATCCCGGCGACAAGGAGCATCGGGTGACCAGCATCCTCAAGGTCACCTCGGGCTCGACGCCGGAGGTGGCCGATTTCGTCGACCGGCTGTATGGCTCGATCATCACCGCCGGCACGCACAAGGCCAGCTGCATCAAGGTCGCCGAAGCGGCCAAGGTGATCGAGAACACCCAGCGCGATCTCAACATCGCGCTGGTGAACGATCTGGCGATCCTGTTCAACAAGCTGGGCATCGACACGCTGGAGGTGCTGCAGGCGGCGGGCACCAAGTGGAACTTCCTGCCGTTCCGGCCGGGTCTGGTCGGCGGACACTGCATCAGCGTGGATCCGTACTACCTCACCCACAAGGCGCAGGAAGTGGGGCACCATCCCGACGTGATCCTGGCCGGCCGCCGCACCAACGACAGCATGGGCCCGTACATCGCCAACGAGGTGATGCGGCTGATGGTGTGCAAGGGGATCAACCCGGTCGGTGCGCGCGTCCTGCTGCTGGGGCTGGCGTTCAAGGAAAACTGCCCGGACCTGCGCAATACGCGCGTGGTCGACATCGTGCATGCATTGCGCGGCTACAACGCCGAGGTGGATGTGTACGATCCGTGGGTCAGCGCGGACGAGGCGGAACACGAATATGGCATCCGGCCGGTGTCCAAGCCATCGCAGGGCATCTACGATGCCGTCGTCGTGGCGGTGGGCCATCAGCAGTTTGTCGCGCTGGGTGAAGCGGGCATCCGTGCGCTCGGCAAGGCCGACATGGTGCTTTATGACGTCAAATACGTACTGCCACGCGAAGCCGTGGACGGGAGACTGTGATGGACACGATCGAAGCCGGGCTGCCGGCCACACTGCAGGCACGGGTGCGCGCCGAAACAGCGCCCTGGCTGGTTACCGGTGCAGCCGGGTTCATCGGTTCCAACCTGGTCGAGACGCTGTTGCGGCTGGGCCAGCGCGTGGTCGGGCTGGACAACTTCGCCACCGGTCATCAGCGCAATCTGGATGAGGTGCAGCAGCTGGTTGGCCCCGAGGCATGGTCGCGCTTCCGCTTCATCAAGGGCGACATCCGCCGCCCCGAGGATTGCGAAGCGGCATGCGCGGGCGTGCGCCACGTCCTGCACCAGGCGGCGCTGGGTTCGGTGCCCCGTTCGATCGAGGACCCGGTGGACACCCACTCGGCCAATGTCACCGGTTTCCTCAACATGCTGGTGGCGGCGCGCGACGCGGGCGTGGCCAGTTTCACGTACGCGGCGTCCAGCTCGACCTACGGTGACGAGCCGACGATGCCCAAGGTGGAGGACCGGATCGGCCGACCGCTGTCGCCGTATGCCGCCACCAAGCTGTTCAATGAACTCTATGCCGAGGTCTTCGCCCGCTGCTATGACTTCAAGGCGATCGGGCTGCGCTACTTCAACGTGTTCGGTCGCCGCCAGGATCCGGATGGCGCTTACGCGGCGGTGATTCCGCAGTGGCTGGCGGCGATGATCCGTGGCGACGACGTGTTCATCAATGGCGACGGCGAAACCAGCCGCGACTTCTGCTACGTCGCCAACGCGGTGCAGGCCAACCTGCTGGCGGCGCTGGTTGCCGATCCCGAATGCGAGCCGGTGTTCAATGTCGCCGTCGGCCAGCGCGCCACCCTCAACGAACTCTTCGAAAGCTTGACCACGCAACTGGCGGCGCAGGGTGTCAACTACGGCAAGTCGCCGGTTTATCGTGACTTCCGTGCCGGCGACGTACGCCACTCGCTGGCCGACATCGGCCGTGCCCACGCTCGTCTGGGCTATGCGCCCACGCACACATTGCAGCAGGGTCTGGGCGAGGCCATGCCCTGGTATGTGAACTTTATTGCCAGCCAGCCCGTGGCCGCCTGAGCGGGCCGCGCGGCAATCTACTGGTGCAGGCGGTGCCCCGGGCAGGCGGTGCCCTGGACTGATGTCGCGCCGCAGCTGGTGTCGGCTTCGTGCCGCTGCGCGGGACGACAGTGGCGTGGTTTTTCGGGAAAATACGCCAATGTCCGCTTCTTTCCCGCGCTCCGTTCCGTCTTCGCCCGACGCCGCCAACTGGCGCGTCTGCATCGCCCCGATGATGGACTGGACCGACCGGCACTGCCGCTATTTCCATCGCCTGCTGTCGCCGCGGGCGCGCCTGTATACCGAGATGGTGACCAGTGCGGCGCTGGTGCGTGGCGGGCAGTTGCGGCTACTCGAGCACAGCCAGCAGGAGCATCCGCTGGCGCTGCAGCTGGGCGGCAGCGATCCGCGCGAACTGGCGCGGGCGGCGCGGCTGGGCGCCGATGCGGGTTATGACGAGATCAACCTCAATGTGGGCTGTCCGTCTGACCGGGTGCAGTCGGGGCGCTTCGGCGCCTGCCTGATGCGCGAGCCCGCGCTGGTGGGCGATTGCGTACGGGCGATGCGGCAGGAGGTCGACATCCCGGTCACCGTGAAATGCCGGATCGGCGTGGACGATCAGGACGAGTACGCCGATCTGCAGCATTTCACCGAAACCATGCTGGAAGCGGGCGTCGGCGTGCTGGCGGTGCATGCCCGCAAGGCCTGGCTGCAGGGGCTGTCGCCGAAGGAGAATCGCGACATCCCGCCGCTGGACCACGAGCGGGTCTATCGGCTGAAGCGCGAGTTTCCGCAGCTGATCGTCATCATCAACGGCGGCATCGTCACGGTGGAGCAGGTCCAGGCGCACCTGCGCCAGGTGGATGGCGTGATGCTGGGCCGGGCGGCGTACCACGACCCCTACCTGCTGGCGCAGATCGAATCCGTGCTTTACGGCCAGCCGCTTCCGCAACGCCGCGACATCCTCGGGCACATGCGGCCTTACGTCGAGGCGGAGCTGGCGCGTGGAACCGCCCTGAAGCACGTCAGCCGGCACCTGCTGGGGCTTTATCAGGGTGAGCCGGGTGCGCGCGGGTTCCGGCGCGCCATCAGCGAGAACGCGCACCTGCCGGGAGCCGGCTGGAACGTGCTGGAACGGGCGGCGCTGCAGGTCGGCTGATGGAAGGCGTCCGCCCACCCGGCCGGGCGCTATTCAGGCCCTGTTACCTAGGCTGCACAATTGGGCAGGTAACGTTTGGGCGATCGCAGATGAACATGGGCAGGAGCGTGGCGCTGGTGGCGCTGCTGATGTGGGCTTTCGCGGCCATGGCCGAACCGCCGGCGACCCCGGCGGTGACGCTGGACCAGGCCGTGAGGCAGGTGCAGAGCGATACCGGCGGCAAGGTGCTGTCGGCCGAGCCGCATCGCCTCGGCCGGCGCCTGGAGTACCGCATCAAGGTGCTTACGCCGGAAGGACATGTGCGGGTGGTCGCGGTATCGTCGGAAACGGGAAAGACACCGGGCTCGACCCGGTCAACCAGAAGTTCTTCCGGCAAGTCCGGAGGCAGCAAGGAGAAACACTGATGCGCATCCTGTTGGTGGAGGACGAGGCGCCGTTGCGCGAGACGCTGGCGGCCCGCCTGAAGCGGGACGGTTTTGCGGTCGACGCGGCGCAGGACGGCGAGGAGGGCATCTACCTGGGGCGGGAGGTGCCGTTCGACCTGGCGATCATCGACCTGGGCCTGCCCAAGATGTCCGGCATGGAGCTGGTCAAGGCCTTGCGTGAGCACGGCCAGCGTTATCCCATCCTGATTCTCACGGCGCGGGGCAGCTGGCAGGACAAGGTCGAGGGGCTGAAGCATGGCGCCGACGACTACCTGGTCAAGCCGTTCCACGTCGAGGAACTGCTGGCGCGCATCAACGCGCTGGTGCGCCGCGCCAGCGGCTGGTCCAAGCCGGTGCTGGCCTGCGGCGTGATAAAGCTCGACACCACCGCGCAGACGGTGTCGGTCGAAAGCAAACTGGTGGATCTGACCAGCTACGAATACAAGGTGCTGGAATACCTGATGCTGCATGCGGGCGAGCTGGTGTCCAAGGCCGACCTCACCGAGCACATCTACCAGCAGGATTTCGACCGCGACTCGAACGTGCTGGAAGTGTTCATTGGCCGCCTGCGCCGCAAGCTGGACCCGGAAGGCACCCTCAAACCCATCGAGACGGTACGTGGACGCGGATATCGCTTTGCCATCCCGCGCACCGACGGCGACGACGAATAACCCGGTTCCGCCGCGTCGCCCGCTGTCGCTGGCGACGCGCGCGGCGATCGCCACCGGCTTCGCGCTGGCGGCGTTCCTGGGCATCGTCGGGCTGACCCTGTCGCAGGCCCAGTACCGGGCCGCGCGCAGCAGCCTGCAGGATCGGCTGCAGAATTTCGTGATCGCCTACCTGGCCGGCACCGAGGTGACCCGGTACGGCAAGGTGTTGCCGCCTGATTCGCCGCCCGACCCCAATTTCATGCGGCCCGGTTCCGGGCTGTACGCGATGGCGCTGGGCGAGCATGGCTACCACTGGGAATCCTCGTCGGCGATCGGCCGCGATTTTCATTTCCTGAAACCGCTGCAACCGGGCGAAAGCCAGTTCGTGGGCCCCGTCGATACCCGCATGGGCCGGCTCTACTACTACGCCTACGGCGTGGCGTTCGACAGTTCGGACAACCGCTCGGTCAAGCTCACCTTCATGGTGGCGCAGACCGAGGATCAGTTCGAAGGCGAGAACGCGGTGTACCGACGCACCCTGGTGATGTGGCTGGCGATTTTGGGCGTGATGCTGATCGTGCTGCAGATGCTGCTGCTGCGCTGGAGCCTCACCCCGCTGCGCAAGGTGGCCAACGACATGAGTCGCGTCGAGCGCGGCGACAGCGAGCACCTCGACAGCCAGTATCCGCTGGAACTCACCGGCCTCACCGATCGCATCAACGCCTTCATCGACAACGAGCGCGAGCAGCGCACGCGCTACCGTCACACCCTGGCCGACCTGGCGCACAGCCTGAAGACGCCGCTGGCGGTGATCCGTTCGCAACTGGAAACCGCCGGCGAAGAGGCGGAGCGCCGCAGCGCCGTGCTCGACCAGGTGCGCAGGATGGACGAACTGGTGGCCTACCAGCTGTCGCGCGCGGCCACCTCCGGCCGGCAGACCTTCGCCAGTGCGGTGCCCATCGCCGGCCATGCCGAGGATCTGGTGCAGAGCCTGGAAAAGGTCTATGCCGCCAAGAACGTCCTGTGCGAATTCGACATCGACGAGGGCGCCGTCTTCTACGGCGAACAAGGCGACTTGCTGGAGCTGCTCGGCAACCTGCTGGAGAACGCGTTCAAGTGGGCGAACCACCACGTCCTGCTGGTGGTGAAGTCGCAATCACAGCCCGGTCGCCTGCGCCCGAACCTGTGGTTGAGCGTGGAAGACGACGGTCCCGGCATCGATGAGGACAAGATCGACAAGGTCCTGCAGCGCGGCGTGCGCGGCGACGAGCGGGTGCAGGGCCACGGCATCGGGCTGTCCATCGTGCAGGACATCGTGCGGGCGTATCGCGGCGAGCTGGGGGTGGATCGCTCGCCGGAATTCGGTGGCGCCCGGTTCTGCGTGAAATTGACTCACGCCTGAGCGCAGGCGCGGTATCGGCTTACTGGATCGAGCCTGGCAGCAGCGACTGCCAGCCCAGGTGTGAACGACGGCCCGGTGTAGGCGGCGTGGCCGAGCCGCCGCCCGAGCGGTTGCTGCGCGTGTCCGTGCGGCTTGCTTCGTTGCCGGTGGCCTGGTCCGTCGCTGGGCATTCGCGCGCGGGGCAGGCGCCATCCGCATCCGCCACGATGCGCGCACCGCGGTCGGGCGACATGTGCGTGCTGGCGGCGGGATCCGCCTGATCGGCGCGCACGGTCAGCGTGGCGCTGACGCCCGCCAACCCGACAACACAGCCAATGAACCAATGTTTTACATTCATGGCGACTCAAATCCTTGATCCGCATGCGAAGGTCCGGGATCGTGTCAGAAATGTTCGGACAGTGCCAGTGCCTTGAATAACTTGGTTTTAACAATCGGATCTGCCGCTCTCCGAACTGTCCCGTTACTATCTGCGGAATGTATCGTTCTCTCTCCGCGCCTCGTCGATGCCTCCGTCCTCGCGCCGCCACGGGCGGCGCTTGCTGATGGCGCTCGAAACCCTGCTGCCGTTGTTGGCCAGCGGGGAGACGGTGTCTGGCGTGGAACTGGCGGCGCGGGCCGGCTTGACCCGTGCGGCGATCTGGAAGCAGATCGAAACGCTGCGCGCGCTCGGCCTGCCGGTGGCATCGAGCGGCGCCGGATACAGGGTGCCTTGGCCGCTTCAGTTGCTGGACCCCGCGCGGATTCGTGCCGCCCTGGGCGCGGATCACGCCGCCGCCCTCGGCGGGCTCGAGGTGCATTGGCAACTCGATTCCACCTCCAGCGAATTGCAGCGACGCAGCGCCACCGCGGCGGACCTCAGCATGGTGCTCGCCGAAACCCAGAGCGCCGGACGCGGTCGTCGCGGCCGCCCATGGCTGTCGCCGCCCGGGCTCAACATCCATTTGTCCTGCCTGAAGCGCTTCGATGCCGGTTTCGCAGCCCTTTCCGGCCTTTCCCTTGCGATCGGCGTGATGGTGCTGCGCGCACTGGAGCAGCTCGGCATCGCGGGCGCCGGCCTGAAATGGCCCAACGACGTGCTCGCTGCCGAGGGCAAGCTGGCCGGCGTGCTGGTGGAACTGAGCGGCGAATATCAGGGGCCATGCGCGGCGGTGATCGGGGTGGGCCTCAACGTGCGCCTGACCCCGCAATTGCGCGAACAGGCTGGGCAGCCGGTGGGCGATCTGGCGACATTGGCCGGCGGCACGGCACCGGACCGCAATCGCGTGGCCGCTGCGCTGGTTGGCGCCTTGATCGAAGGCCTGCGGGCGTTCGAGCGCCATGGCTTTGGCGCCTTCGCCGCGGATTTCGCGCGCTACGACCTGTTGCACGGGCAGCCGCTCACCATCAGCGGCGGCCAGGGGGACTTCGAGGGCATCGGTGACGGCGTGGACTGCCGCGGCGCCCTGCAGGTGCGCGTGCCGGGCGGCGAAACGCGCAAGGTCGACAGCGCCGACGTCTCGGTGCGCCGCGCATGAAGCTGTTGCTGGACCTGGGCAATACCCGCCTGAAATGGGCGCTGACGTCGGATCGCTGGCTGGCGCATGGCGCCGTGGCCTGGAACGAGGACCTCGATGCGGCGCTGGCCGAGGGGCTGGCGCCCTGGCCGCGTCCGGACATCGTGCTGGCGGCCTCCGTGGCGGACGCCAGTCGTGAAACCCTCGTCGCCGCGATCGTCATGCAGCGGTGTGCGCTGCCGGTCGACTGGCGACGCTCGCCAGCCGCCGCCTGCGGCGTGCGCAACGCATATGCCGAGCCGCAGCGACTGGGTGTGGACCGGTTCCTGGCGATGGTCGCGGCGCACGCGCACGGTGGCGGGCCGCACGTGCTGGTTGGCGTGGGCACGGCGTTGACCCTGGATGCGCTGGCGAGCGACGGCCGTCACCTGGGCGGCTTGATCGCACCCGGACCGATGCTGATGCAGCAGACCCTGCTCAATGCCACCGCGCAGGTGCGGATGGACGCGGCGGGCCGGGTCCGGGAGCGGGCGGACAACACCACCGATGCGGTGGTGTCCGGTTGCTGGCTGGCGGCGGTGGCGTTGATCGAGCGTTTCGTCGGGCAGTCGACCGATGACCTTGGGGCGCGCCCCACGCTGTGCCTCAGCGGCGGCGACGCGCAGCAACTGGTGCCGCTGCTGTCGCTGCCGGCGCAGGTCACCCACAATGCGGTGTTGCGCGGCCTGGCGTTGTGGGCCGATGCGGACGAGTAGCATCCGGTGAATGCGCTAGACACGGGTACGGGGGTTCGATGTTTCTGCGTTTGATGTTCGTCTTACTGATCGCCCTCAACATTGCGGTGGGCGCATGGCTGTTGCTGGGCCAGCCTTATTCGCGCACCGGCATGGCCACCGATCCGGGCGTGCCCGCATTGCGCCTGCTGTCCGAACTGCCCGAACCGGTCGCGTCCGCCGCGCCCGATCCGGTTCCGACCGCGCCGCCCGCTTCCGCGCCCAAGCCGGTGGCCACGGCGAAAATCGAAAGCCCGGCACCGGCCCCATCGTGCGTGGCGCTGGGCCCGTTCACCACGCCCGAAGATGTGCGCCGGGCGCGTGAGGCCCTGTCGGGCCAGGCCCGGCGCATGCGTTCGCGCCAGGAGCAGGTCAATCAATCGCATGGCTGGTGGGTCTATCTGCCCGCCATGGCAACCCGCGCCCAGGCGCTGGCGCGGGCACGCGAGCTGGCCGAGCATCACATCGACGATTACTTCGTGGTCAGCTCCGGCGAGCAGCCCAACACGATTTCGCTGGGCCTGTTCAAGGACCAGGGCAACGCGCGCAAGCGCCTCGCTGAGGTGATTGCCGCCGGCTTCCCGGCCCAGGTCACCGAGCGCAGCGAGACCGTGGCCGAATACTGGCTGGATCTGGTCCTGCCCGGTGATGTCGGCACCCGCTGGCGCAACCACGTGCCACGTGGCGTCGATTCCCGCCGCATCCCCTGCTTCTGAAGCACCGCCCGCACATGGCCGTGAATAGCCTCGCCTGCTAGAATCCGCCGCCAGCGCGCCGGCATAGCTCAGTTGGTAGAGCAACTGATTTGTAATCAGTAGGTCCCGGGTTCGACTCCTGGTGCCGGCACCATTAAAGAGCAAGAAATCAGATAGCTGTCCAGATACCTCACCAGCCAGGACCACATGAGTCTGGTCAGCGTGCAGAGACCCATTCCCCCTGCATTCCCGTTGATGTACTCGAATACTTGGGTGATGGCTCCCCTGGATTCTCCCGGCTTTCGAAAGAGCTGATGTACGTGACTTTAACCGCGGAGTCGTGGGTAAAGGTTACATAGACGAGCGGGTCCCGCTCCAGAGCATCGTTCTCCATCGAATTTGGCGAGTTCCGGCGCCCTTCCTTTTCGGAGAACGACATCGGTGCTGTAGGCCTACGCCCGGGGGTGATCTGTCCCGTCGGTGTCGCCTGGTAGGCGCAGGCATGGGGTTGTTTTTACCGTCAGGGAAGTGCGGTCGCCCAATTCGCCGCCTGATTCGATTTGCAGGAATTCCCTGCGATGTTCTTTCAGGACGGCTGATATGAGTTCAAGAACCCGAACGACCACCAGCAACGATTGGATCAGGATTCACCGAGATCAGGAAACCGGCATCGAGACGGTGCACGCGCATTTTCGCGGCCACGCCTACGATCCCCATGATCACGACGAGATATTGGTCGGCGTGACCCAACAGGGTGTTCAACAGTTCCGCTGCCATCGTTCGCTTCACACGAGCAGACGGCTGGCGCGTGACCAGAGTCTGGATCGGATGATGGGCGTCCTTTCACGGCACCTGTCCGTGGAGACGCCACGAAACCAGCGTGATTCGGTCGCCAAGATGGAGCGAGCCAAGGACTTTCTTCACGCCCAGATGGATCGTGACATCGGCCTCGATGAACTTGCCAGCTACTCCGGCATGGATCGATTTCGCCTCACTCGGCAGTTCCAGCGGACTTACGGCTTATCGCCACATGCCTATCTTGTGCGACTGCGGCTGCGCACAGCCCGCGCCCTATTGGCGAATGGGCAGGGACCGGCGCAAGTGGCGACCAAGGTTGGCTTTGCCGATCAAAGCCATCTGGGGCGCTGGTTCCAGCGTGCCTACCGGCTCACGCCCGCCGCCTACCAGCGACAATGCACGAATGTTCTAGATTGAGACGCCGGCGACTTGGACCATGACCACTCTGTCCTGAAAGAATGGAGTTTCGACGTGTTCGATACCAAAGTGGCCCTCATCGTCCGCAATGACCTGGCGACCTGGCAACGGTTGAACGTGGCCGCGTTCCTTGCGACCGGCATTGCATCAGCCGCCCCCGAAGCCATGGGCGAACCTTACGTTGATGCGAACGGCCATCCCTACGGAAACATGCTGGGACAGCCGATGATGATTTTCGAGGCCGATCTGGCCGGCCTCCAGGCGGCGCATCGCGTGGGACTTGAGCGGGCAATCACGGTGCTGCCGTATGTGTTCGCCATGTTCTCGACCGGGCATGACGAGGCCAACCGCCAGGTATTTCTTGCCGAAGACCCCAGCAACCTGGGCCTGGTCGGATTGGCGTTGCGCGGCCCGAAGAAGGCCGTGGAGAAAGCCACAAAGGGCTTGTCTCTGCATCGATGACCCTTATCGCCATAGGGCGCGTCTTTTTCGGGTTTGCTGAAAGGGCAGTCGTCGGATTCGTCACCAACCTGTCCACGTCGGGCTATTAGACTGCGTCATCGACTCAGCTATCAGGAAATGCTGGCATGAACAGCAAAACCATCTCTCTGATCGGTGTGCCGACCGACATTGGTGCCGGTCATCGCGGCGCGTCGATGGGGCCCGAGGCCTTGCGCGTAGCGCAGCTTGCGGAAAAATTGACCAAACTCGGCTTGCTGGTCGTCGATCGCGGCAATCTGCAGGGGCCGTTCAATCCGTGGTTGCCGCCGGTGGACGGGTATCGTCACCTGGCCGAAGTGGTGGCGTGGAACACAGCCGTCCATACGGCTATTCATGACGAGCTTGCGCACGGCCACTTGCCGATCATGCTGGGCGGCGACCATTGCCTGGGCATCGGCTCGATCAGCGCCGTGGCGCGTCATTGCCGCGAGCAGGGCAAGTCGTTGCGCGTGCTGTGGCTGGATGCGCACACCGATTTCAACACCGCCCAGGCCACGCCGTCGGGCAATATCCATGGGATGCCGGTGGCTTGCCTGTGCGGCTACGGGCCGGACGTGTTGACCGGCATCGGCGGCACCACGCCCGCGGTGACCCCCGACGTGTTTCGCCAGGTCGGCATCCGCTCGGTGGACGAGGGCGAGAAGAAGCTGGTGCGCGAGGCGCGCGTGGCGATCCATGACATGCGCCAGATCGACGAGATCGGCATGCGCCGGGTGATGGAGCAGGCGCTCGATGGCATGGATGGAAACACCCACCTGCACGTCAGCTTCGACGTCGATTTCCTCGATCCAAGCATTGCGCCCGGCGTGGGCACCACCGTGCGCGGCGGGCCCAATTACCGTGAGGCGCAGTTGTGCATGGAAATGATCGCCGACACCGGCGCTCTGGCGTCGCTCGATATCGTCGAGTTGAACCCTGCCTACGACAAGCGCAACCAGACGGCGAAAGTGGCGGTGGATCTGGTGGAGTCGATGTTCGGCAAGTCCACCCTGCTGCGCGGTTGAGGGTATGTCGTAAACTGGTGTTTTCCCCGCGCAGCACGGCATGAACACACGAGTCCTCACCGGCATCACCACCACCGGCACCCCACACCTGGGCAACTACGTGGGGGCGATCCGCCCGGCCATCGCGGCCAGCCGCGAGCCGGGCGTGGATGCGTTTTTCTTCATGGCCGATTACCACGCGCTGATCAAGAGCGGCGACGCGGCGCGGATCGAACGTTCGCGGCTGGAGATCGCCGCCACCTGGCTGGCGGCGGGGCTGGACCCGGAAAAAGCCACGTTCTACCGGCAGTCGGACATCCCCGAGATTCCCGAGCTCACCTGGTTCCTCACCTGCATCACCAGCAAGGGCATGCTCAACCGCGCGCATGCGTACAAGGCGGCGGTGGATCGCAATGCGGAAACCGGTGAGGACGCCGACGCGGGCATCACCGCCGGGCTGTACATGTACCCGGTATTGATGGCCGCCGACATCCTGGCGTTCGACGCCAACCAGGTGCCGGTGGGACGCGACCAGATCCAGCACATCGAGATGGCGCGCGACATCGCACAGCGCTTCAACCACCTGCATGGCGGCGAGTTCTTCGTGCTGCCGCAGGTGCAGATCGACGAGCAGGTGGCCACCTTGCCCGGCCTCGACGGCCGCAAGATGTCCAAGAGCTACGACAACACCATTCCCCTGTTCGCCGGCGGCAAGAAGGCGTTGCGCGACACCATCATGCGCATCGTCACCGACTCGCGCGCGCCGGGCGAGCCGAAGGACGCGGAGGGCAGCGCCTTGTTCACGCTGTTTCGCGCGTTCGCCAGCGAACCCGAATCGGCCGCCTACCGGCAGGCGCTGGAGGAAGGCCTTGGCTGGGGCGAGGCCAAGCAGATCCTGTACGAGCGCATCGAGACCGACGTGGCGCCGATGCGCGAGCGCTACGAGGCGCTGATGGCCGACCCGGCCGGCATCGAGGCGATCCTGCTGCGTGGCGCCGCCAAGGCGCGTGCCATCGCCACGCCCAAGCTCGCCGCGTTGCGCGAAACCCTGGGTTTGCGCTCCGGTGCGGCGCCGGGCGCAGTGGGCGCGGCGAAGAAAGTGGCCGTGGCGGGCAAGGCGCCGCGCTTCGCCAGTTTCCGCGATGCCGATGGCAAGTTCCGCTT
>JBIQMK010000033.1:0-19319 GCA_044463365.1 Rhodanobacter sp.
CCGACCAGGTCGGCGTCATGCTGGAAAGCCGGATCGACCAATGGGACAGCGCCTACAACCTGTACCACAAGCCGGCCACCCGCTTCGTGGCCGACTTCATCGGCCACGGCGTCTTCACGCCGGGCAAGGTGGACCTGCCCAACCATCCCGAGCTGTGGCAGCCGCTGCTGGATGCGGGCCTGCCCACGCAGCCGGCCAAGCCGCGGCAGATCGAATTCTCCCGGCTCAACTTGAGCTACTGCATCACCAGCAAGCGCAAGCTGGCGCAGCTGGTAGCCGACCGTTACGTGGACGGCTGGGACGACCCGCGCATGAACACGCTGCGCGGCCTGCGCCGGCGCGGCTTCACCGCGGCCGGCCTGCGCCTGCTGATCGACCGCGTAGGTGTTTCCAAGCAGAACAGCGTGATCGACTACGCCGTGCTCGAAGGCTGCATCCGCGAGGATCTGGACGCCACCGCCGCGCGCCGCATGGCCGTGCTGGAGCCGCTGAAGCTGGTGCTGACCAACCTGCCCGAAGACCATGAGGAAACGCTGAGCTTCCCCAACCACCCGAAGGACGAAAGCTTCGGCACGCGCCGGGTGCCGTTCTCGCGCGAGCTCTGGATCGAGCGCGAGGACTTTGCCGAGGTGCCGCCGAAGGGCTTCCACCGGCTCAAGCCCGAGGGCGAAGTGCGCCTGCGCGGCGTGGGCATCGTGAAGTGCGATGAGGTCATCAAGGACGCCGACGGCAACGTGGTCGAACTGCACGGCACGCTGGATCCGGAAACCCGCTCCGGCCTGCCGGGCGCCGACCGCAAGGTGAAGGGCACCATCCACTGGGTCAGCGCGAAACACGCGGTGGCCGCCGAGGTGCGTGTCTACGACCGGCTGTTCAGCGTGGCCGCGCCGGACAGCGAGGACGACGGCAAGAGCTGGCTCGACCACGTCAATCCCGAGGCCAAGCGCGTGCTGCGCGGCTGGCTGGAGCCGGCGGCGGCGGACGTGGCGCCGGAGCAGCGTTTCCAGTTCGAGCGGCTGGGTTATTTCGTGGCCGACCGCGTCGACCACCGCGCCGACGCGCCCGTGTTCAACCGCACCGTGACGTTGCGCGACACCTGGGCCCGGCAGGCCGGCAACTGAGGTCGTCCGCATGCTGCCGCTGCAGATCCATCTGACCCTGCCGCCGTGGATCGGCGACGTGGCCGACGTCAACCGGCGCTACGCCACCGACGAAGAACGCATGGGCGTGGCGGTGGCGCTGGCGCGCGAGAACGTGGATCGCGGCGGCGGCGGGCCGTTCGGCGCGGCGGTGTTCAACAACCACAGCGGACGTCTGGTAGCGGTGGGCGTGAACCGCGTGGTGCCGCAGCACTGCTCGCTGGCGCATGCGGAGACCATGGCGTTGATGATCGCCCAGCAGCGGTTGGGCCGGCATCGCATCAACGAGGACGGCGGCCATTACGTGCTGGCCACCAGCGCGCAACCGTGCTGCCAGTGCTACGGCGCCACCGTGTGGGCCGGCATCGACACCTTGCTGATCGGCGCCCGCACCGAGGATGTCGAGAGCCTCACCGAATTCGACGAAGGCCCGCTGCCGGCCGACTGGGTCGGCGAATTGCAGCGCCGCGGCATGGCGGTGCGGCGCGACATCCTGCGCGACGCGGCGTGTGACGTCCTGGCCGATTACGGCCGCAACGGCCCCTCGTATTGAGCCGCTGGCGTGCCGCGCTGCCGCTGATCCTGCTGGTGCTGGCGGGTATCGTGTTGTTCGCGTCCGGCTCGCTGGATCGACTCAGCCCGCAGCAACTGGTGACGCACCAGGCCGAATTGCACGCACAGATCGCCGACCATCCCTGGTTGAGTCGGCTGGCCTACATCGGCCTGCTGACGCTCACCATGGCCACCGGCATCCCCGGCACCATCGTGGTGATCCTGGCCGGTGGCTTCGCGTTCGGCGTGGTCGACGCCACGCTGTGTTCGTCGATCGGGCTGACGCTGGGCTCGCTGATCCTGTACCTGGCCAGCCGCTTCGCGTTCGGCACCGGCACGCGTCAGCCGCCCGCCATCGTGGCGCGCTTGCGGCACGGGTTCGAGCGCCATCCGGCCAGCTACACCCTGTTCCTGCGTTTCGTGCCGGTGGTGCCATTCGGCGCGGTCACCGTGGCGCTGGCCTGGCTGCGCTGCCCGTTGTGGCTGTTCCTGGGCGCCAGCTGGCTGGGCGGCACGGTGACGCTGATCTTCGAAACCTCCATCGGTGCCGGCCTGGGCGATGCGCTGAGTCGAAGCGACTCCGTGGGCTTCGGCCTCTTCATGCACCGCGAGGTGCTGCTGCCGCTGGCGGCCATCGCCTTGCTGGCGTTGCTGCCGCTGGCGCTGGAGCGTTTTACCCGGCGCCGACGGTCGCGCGACCGATCGCGCTGACACGTCGGGAGACGCGTCGCGACCCTACCTTGCGCCTTCACGCGGTCTTCGCCTTTGATATCGCCGCCTGAAGAAAACCGCCTCGTGCTGGCACCCGCGCTTCACCGCCGCCTCCCTACGCTCCGCTTTTGAGCTGCGGGTGGTCGCCATGTCGATGCGGGATTCGGAACGCAACAAGGATCACGCACCCGGCGATGCACCTCCCCGAAAGTCGCGCCGAACCTTCCTCAAAAGCGTTGTGGCTGCAACGCCCGCACTGGGCCTGCTTGGCTGTGGTTCGCACCATGGCGCGGCGCAGGCGTGGGCGCCCGTGTATTTCACGCCGGAGGAAGCCGCGTTCATCGACGCGGCCACGCAACGGCTGATCCCTGCCGATGACCTGGGCGGCGGGGCAAACGAGGCGGGCATCACCGCGTTCATCGACCTGCAGTTGGCCGGCGCCTATGGCCGTGCCGAGCGCTGGTACATGCAGGGGCCGTGGCCGCGCGGCATCGACCAGCAGGGATTCCAGCTGAAATACACGCCGGCGCAGATCTATCGCGACGCGATCGGACGCGTGGAGGCGCATTGCCGGCAGCAACACGGCAAGCCCTTCGCGCAACTGGACCCGGCCCGGCAGGACGACCTGCTTCACGCGCTGGAAAAGGGCAAGATCGACCTGGGCGACATTCCCGCCAAAACCTTCTTCACCATGCTGTGGCAGAACACCCAGGAGGGCTACCTGGCGGACCCGGCCTATAGCGGCAACCGTGATTTCGCCGGCTGGAAACTCATCGGCTTCCCCGGCCCGCGCTACAACTACATCGAGGACATCGAGAACTTCGGCAAGCCGTACCAGGCGCCGTTCGTAAGCCTGGTCGGGCGCGATCCCTCCGCCTACCTGCGGGGAGAATCGTGATGGCCAGGCGGGAACGACCGGTCGACGTGGTGCTGGTAGGTTTTGGCTGGACCGCCGCGATCATCGCGCAGGAACTGACCGATGCCGGCGTGCAGGTGCTGGCGTTGGAACGCGGGGAGTTTCGCGACACCGTGCCGGACTTCGCCACCGACACCATCCAGGATGAATTGCGCTACGCCGTGCGCAAGCAGATTTTCGAATCGCCCGAGCGCGAGACGCTCACGTTCCGCAACAGCGCCGACCAGACCGCGCTGCCGATGCGGCATCTGGGCTCTTTTCTTCCCGCCGCCGGCGTCGGTGGCGCGGGCGTGCACTGGAACGGTCAGTGCTGGCGCTTCCTGCCGCAGGACTTCGAGATCCGCACGCATACCGAGCAACGCTACGGCAGGAAGTTCATCCCCGAATCGATGAACCTGCAGGACTGGGGCGTGACATACGACGAGCTGGAGCCGCACTACGACCGCTTCGAATACCTGTGCGGCGTTTCCGGCACCGCCGGCAATATCGGCGGCGTGAAGCAACCCGGCGGCAATCCGTTCGAGGGTGCGCGCAAGCGCGGCTATCCGCTGCCGCCATTGAAGCGCAGCGCGTCGACCGTGCTGTTCGACAAGGCCGCGCGCGAGGTGGGCTTCGACCCGTTTCCCTGCCCGGCGGCCAATGCGTCGAAACCGTATCGCAACCCGCTGGGCGTGCAGATGGGCCAATGCACGTATTGCGGTTACTGCGAGTGGTTCGGCTGCGGCAACTATTCCAAGGCCAGTCCGCAGACCACGATCCTGCCGGTGCTGCTGAAGAAGGACAATTTCAGCTACCGCACCCGCTGCAACGTCACCCGGGTCAACACCGACAACACCGGCAAGCGCGCCACCGGCGTCACCTATGTGGATGTGGATGGCAACGAGGTCGAACAACCCGCCGGCATGGTGGTGCTGTGCGCGTTCGCCCAGCACAACGTGCATCTGCTGCTGTTGTCGAAAATCGGCATGCCTTATGACCCGACGACGGGGCGCGGCGTGGTCGGTCGCAATTACGCCTACCAGATCACCTCGTCGGTGGACGTGTTCCAGAAGGAGATCCTCAACCCGTTCATGGGCGCCGGCGCGCTGGGCCAGGGCGTGGACAACTTCAACGGCGACAATTTCGACCACGGCCCGCTGGGTTTCATTGGCGGCGGCTACATCGCGCTGTGGAACACCGGCGGCCGGCCGATCCTGCAGCACTACCTGCCCAAGGATGCGCCAAGCTGGGGCAGCGGCTGGAAGAAGGCGATGCACGACAACTACCTCACCGCCACCTCCATCGCCACCCACGGCAGCGTGATGAGCTACCGCGGCAACTACCTCGATCTCGACCCCACCTGGCGCGACGACTACGGCAACCCGCTGCTGCGTCTCACCTTCGATTTCCAGCCCAACGAACACGCGATGTCGGACTACCTCACCGACCAGGCGACGAAGATCGCCCAGGCCATTCCCGGCGCCACCCACCACGTGAAGAAGCGCGATGGCCACTACTCCATCGTGCCTTACCAGACCACCCACAACACCGGCGGCGCCGCGATGGGCACCGACCCGACGACCAGCGTGGTCAACCGCTACCTGCAATCGTGGGATGTGCCCAACCTGTTCGTGATGGGCGCCAGCGTGTTTCCGCAGAACGCCGGCTACAACCCCACCGGCACGGTGGGCGCCTTGACGTACTGGGCGGCCGACGCGATGAAGCGCTATCTGAAAAACCCCGGCCCGCTGGTGACGGCATGAACGCGCGTCTCGGCATCGCCATCACGCTGGCGCTGGGTGTCGCCGGGCTTTGCGCCGCGGGCGCCGTGGCCGCCAACGCATCGACCAGCGCGCGCACCAGCCCGGGCCCGCATGCCTCGGTTGCGCACGGGCGCTACCTCGTGCGCGCCGGCGATTGCATGGCCTGCCACACCGCCAGCAACGGCGCGCCCTACGCCGGCGGCCGCGCCGTGCCCACGCCGTTCGGCACCATCTACTCGACCAACATCACGCCCGACCCGGACACCGGCATCGGCCGCTGGGATGGCGACGATTTCTACCGTGCCATGCACCAGGGCATCGCGCGCGACGGCCATCGGCTGTACCCGGCGTTTCCCTACCCCTGGTTCACCAAGCTCAGCCGCGACGACGTGCGCGACATCAAGGCCTATCTCGACACCCGCGCACCGGTGCGCCAGCGCAACATCGCGCCGAAGCTGCCCTGGCCGCTCAGCATGCGCAGCGCGATGGCCGCATGGGATGCGATGTACTTCGATGCCGGTACCTACCAGGCCGATCCCGAAAAATCGGCGCAATGGAACCGCGGCGCCTACCTGGTGCGCGGCGTGGGCCATTGCAGCGCCTGCCACGGCGACAAGAATTTTGCCGGCGCGGTGGATGCCGACCACCCGCTCGGCGGCGGTTTCGCCGAACACGTGTTCGCGCCCGCGCTCACCGGCGGCAAGCGCGACGGGCTGGGCCAGTGGAGCGAACAGGACATCGTCGACTACCTGGGCACCGGCCGCAACGCCATCACCACCGCCGCCGGGCCGATGGCCGAAGTGGTCAGCCAGTCGACCCGCTACCTCAGCGAACCCGATCTGCGCGCCGTTGCCGTGTACCTGAAAAGCCTGCCGGCCCCGCCGCAGGAGGACATCGCCGACGCCGACGCCGCGGTGATGCGGCACGGTGCCGCGCTCTACCTCGACAACTGCGAAGGCTGCCACCTGCGTGGCGGCACCGGCGAAACCGGCGCGTTCCCGCGACTGCGCGACAGTTCGGCGATACAGGCCGAACAACCGGACACCTTGATCGCCACCATCCTGCGCGGCGACGCCGTACCGGCCACCGACGCCGACCCCACCGGCCTGGCCATGCCCGCGTTCGACAAACGGCTGGACGACAACGACATCGCCGCCCTCACAACCTATATTCGCCAGGCTTGGGGCAACCGCGCGGGCGCGGTCTCGAGCAACGACGTGAAGGACCTGCGCGAAAAACTGCACCGGAATCCGAACTAGCCGCCGCACCGGCCATTCGGACTAGAACCGATGGCCTGACCCGCCGCCGGAAGCCGTACTGTCCATCGCCGCCTTTCGCGTTAGGCTGCGCGGACAACAGCGCCCCCGCGTCGGAACGTGGCGGCGGCGGCATCGGCGCGGCCTGGCGGGCCAGGAAACCAGCTGACGGTGACGGATATGGGGAGCGGCAACTTCGCGGTGCGCCTGTGGCGACGCACGTCGCTGATGCAGCGGCTGGGTTTTGTCGCGCTGGTGCCCACCCTGGTCACCGCCGTGCTGCTGGTCACCACGCTGACGCGCCACCAGCTCGCCACGGTGCGCGTAATGGCGCAGGACACCGCCAACGCCATCGCGATCCAGGCGGCGGCCGTCTCCGCCGAACCATTGCGCCAGTTGCACCGCCGCGAGCTGGTGCGCATTGCGCAGGCGACAGGCGAACTGCCGCATGTGGCGCGGGTACAGATCCGTTCGGTCGACGGGGAAATCCTGGCCGACCACCATGACGCGCAGGCCGACGACACCGCCGGCGGCCTCACCGTGATCCGCGAGGTGATCGACCCGCGCCGGCCGCTCGGCCCGTCGCTCGGCTCGGTGATGGTGCGTGTCAGCCTGGCGGACGCGATCGCCGCGCAGCGGTCGAGCCTGCACAACGCGCTGATCACGCTGGCGATAAGCCTGCTGGTGGCCGGCATCATCGGCTGGCAGGTCGCGCGCTGGTTGAGCGCGCCGCTGCGCCGGCTGGTCGCCGCCGTGCAGCAACTCGGGCATGGCGATGCGCCGGTGGCGGTGGAGATCACCGATCGCACCGAGATCGGCCAGCTGCAGCGCGGCTTCAATGCCGCCTCGGCGGCGCTGTTCGACATGCACCGCGACATGGAGCGCGAGATCGACCAGGCCACCCGCGCACTGGAGGACAAGAACGCCGCGCTGGAGGCGGCCAGCATCGCCAAGGCGCGCTTCCTGGCCGCGGCCTCGCACGACCTGCGCCAGCCGCTGTACGCGCTCACCCTGTTTTCCTCCGCGCTGGCCGTGGACGAGGACGACGTCATCCGGCTGGACCGCATCGCGCATATCCAGGAGTGCGTACAGGCGCTCGACCACCTGTTCAGCGAGCTGCTCGATCTGTCGCGGCTGGAAACCGGCACGATGGAAGTGGAGATCAGCGAGTTTCCGCTGGACGAGGTTTTCGACGAAGTCAGCCGCAATTTCCGCATGATCGCCGAACAGCACAATCTGCGGCTGGTGATGCGCACCACGGACGTGTGGGTGCGCAGCGACCGCACCATGCTGGGCCGCATCCTCAACAACCTGGTCAGCAACGCGCTGCGCTACACGCCCGAGGGCGGCGTGCTGGTGGCCGCGCGTCGGCGGCCGGGCAACCAGGTTCGGGTGGATGTGTGGGATACCGGCATCGGCATCGCGGCGGAGCACCAGGCGCGCGTGTTCGACGAGTTCTACCGTGTCGAAAACCATTTCGACCCGGCCCCGGGCGACGGTCCGCGGCGCGGTCTGGGCCTTGGCCTCTCGACCGTACAGCGGCTGGCGGAACTGATCGGCAGCGATGTGCAACTGCGCTCGCGGCCCCGCCGTGGCAGCGTTTTCAGCTTCGTCCTGCCGGAAGTGGCGCCGCAATCGCACGCCGACATGCTGGTGGACATGCCGCTGGATGTCTCGGGCATGCGCGTGCTGGTGGTGGACGACGAGCCGGCGATCTTGTCGGGCATCCGCTACCTGCTGCGCAGTTGGGGCTGCGAAGTGGTCACCGCCGAAGACGGCGCACAGGCGCTGGAGGCAGTGGAAAACTGGCGAACCGCGCCGGACCTGGTGATTTCCGACCTGCACCTGCGCGAAGGCGAGAGCGGTCTCGAAGTGCTCGCCCTGCTCGATGCCTACTACAAGCGCGAGGGCGGCCAACCGTTCGCCCGCCTGCTGATCACCGGCGAAACCCGCCGTGACCGCCTGCAGCCGATCTTGACGGCGAACATTCCCCTGCTCTACAAGCCCGTATCGCCCGCGCAACTGCGCGAAAGCATGATGGCCGTCTGGGCGTCCATACGCGAGGGGACATGAAACCCGCTTCCACGCCACAGCGGTTGGCAACCACTCCCGGCCCTGCTTGCACGCGGCAACCGCCTCCACTTTCGGAACAGACGACATGCGCATATTGATTGCGGACGACCACCAGCTGATTGTCGAGGGAGCCAAGCTCAAGCTGGCCGAACTCGGCCCCGGCACCGAGTTCACGATTGCGCTGGATATCGACGAGTTGCGCCAGGCACTGCGCCAGGAATCGCCGCCGGCACTGGCGCTGATCGACCTGACCATGCCCGGCGTGCACCGGCGCGAACATCTGGCCGAAGTGATCGCCGCCTGGCCCGGCGTACCGGTGATCGTCCTGTCGGGCGCCGAAAGCCCGGCACTGATCCGCGAATTGCTGGCCATGGGCGTGCAGGGTTTCATCCCCAAGGCCTACTCGGCCGACGTCATGCTGTCGGCGGTGCGGCTGGTGCTTTCCGGCGGCGTCTACATCCCGCCGATGATGCTGCAGGCCGACGAGCCGCTGGTGCCACCGTCGCCGTCCACGACGACGGAAGGCGCCGCCGCGCGGCTGGAGGAACGCCTGCATCAGTTGTTGACCGAACGCCAGCTCGACGTGCTGCGGCTGCTGTCCAAGGGCAAGCCGAACAAGGTCATCGCCAGCGATCTGGGCATCAGCGAGGGCACGGTGAAGATCCATCTGGCCGCGATCTTCCGCGCGCTCAACGTGCGCAACCGGGTGGAGGCGGTGGTCGCCTCGCGCCGCATCGGCGAGGTTTGACGAGGCGGTCGGTGGCTTTCCCGCGAGCACCGGCCCCTCCCCTCTGTCCTCTCCCCGAGGGAGAGGAGGTCAAGGTGCCATCAGGCCTCTCCGTTTATCGACGAGGCACAAACCGTGCCGCCCGCCAAACCGCAAAGCCGGAACAAGCCGTAATCCCCTCTCCCCTGCGGCGACCGAAGGGAGTCCCCTTGTGGGTGGAGGAGGGCAGGGAGAGAGGGACACGCCACGGGAAAGCCCCATCGAAGTCCTCGCCGTAACGCCCAACCGCTTGTATTTTCGCCCCGCCAGCCCGCAGACTCGACCGCGGGGGGACACGGATGGCAGGGGACGAAAGGTGCAGGACATCCACCGCACGACATCCATCCGGGCGACGCACCGCAGGGTGCCGACCCGCCGATCGGGACCGCTTGCCAAGGCCCTGTTGCTGCTCACGCTGACCGGCGTCGTACCGGCAATGGCGGCGCCGCCCGCGCAACCCGTACCCGTCCCGGCGCCGCTCACGTTCGGCATTCTGCCCATTGGCGGCCCGGCCGAATCGCTGACCGCATGGCGCCCCATGCTGGACGACATGAGCCACGCCTTGCGGCAACCGGTCCGCAGCATTTCCGTAAGCACCTACGAAGGCCTGGCACAGGCCCTGAACGAGGAGCGGGTGGATGTCGCGTTCGTTTCCGGCCGCCTCGCCCTGCAAGCGGTCACGCTGGATCGCATGCAGGTGATCGCCCAGTTGACCCGCGGCGACGGTTCGCACGGATACCACGCCGTCCTGCTGGTTCGCCGCGACTCGCCGCTGCACAGCGTGGCCGACCTGCTGCGCAGGCCCGGCCACTGGCGCTACGCGCGCGGCGAAGCGCTGTCGGTCTCCGGCTATCTGGTTCCCGAGACCCAGATATTCGCCAGCCGCAACCTGGATTCGGACACGTTTTTCGCCACCGTCGCGATCGACAACCACCAGAACAACGCGCTGGCCGTGGCCAATGGCGAAGTCGACGTGGCCACCAACAATACCGCCGACATGGAGCGCTTCGCGCAGCACTTCCCCGAGCAGTTTGCCCGCCTGCGCGTCCTGTGGACCTCCACCCTGATTCCCCACGCGGTCATCGTGGTGCGTCGCGATCTCGATCCCGCGGTACGCCAGGCCATCGTCAGTTTCGTGACCCGCTATGCCCGCACCGGTCCCCATGTCGCCGCCGAACTGGAAAAGCTCAAACGGATTCACGACATCAGCGGTTTCGCGGCCGCCGGCAACAGCGCGCTGGCGCCCTTTGCCGACATCGACTACCAGCTGGATCGTCGCCGCGCACTCAGCGCCCAATGGGTGAGCCCGGCGGCCTTGCAGGCGCGCCTGCGAAAGATCGCGAACGATCACCGGCAATTGCTGCAGCAACTGCGCGCGGGCAAGCCCTAGGGCGCCGCGCGGGGCATCACCGGAAGCCGCGCGCCCGTCGGCAGACGGGCCGCAAAAAAACCCGCTCGGCTCGCGCCGGCGGGTGGCATTGGTGGGTCGTCCGGGACTCGAACCCGGGACCAATAGATTAAAAGTCTACTGCTCTACCAACTGAGCTAACGACCCGTTGTACGGGACCACGCAAAACTCAAGCCGACAATTTTACGGGCTGGGCGCGGGTGGCACAAGCAAGCGCCGTTCAAACGTAGCGTGTGGGATCGGGCAAACCCGCCTCGCGGAAGCCTTGCGCCCGCAGCCGGCAGGCATCGCAGTGGCCACAGGCGCGACCGTCGTCGTCGGCCTGGTAGCAGCTGACGGTAGCGGAAAAGTCGATGCCCAGGCGCTTGCCTTCGCGCGCGATGTCGGCCTTGCTCATCTTCATCAACGGCGCGTGGATACGAAGCCCCGCGCCCTCCACGCCGGCCTTGGTGGCGACATTGGCCAGCGACTCGAACGCCGCAATGAACGCGGGCCGGCAGTCCGGATAGCCCGAGTAGTCGACGGCGTTCACGCCGCACCAGATGTCGCGGGCGCCCAGCACCTCGGCCCAACCCAGCGCGATCGACAGCATGATGGTGTTGCGGGCCGGCACGTAGGTCACCGGAATGGCGTCGCCACCGGCAGCATCCAGCGGCACGTCGATATCGGCGGTGAGCGCCGAGCCACCTATGCTGCGAAGATCGACCGCGACCGTCTTGTGCTCGACCGCGCCGAGCATCCGCGATACGCGGTCGGAGGCGGCCAGCTCGGAGTTGTGCCGCTGGCCGTAGGCCACGCTCAGCGCATGCACCTGATAACCCTGCTCGCGGGCGATGGCGATGGTGACCGCCGAATCCATGCCGCCGGAAACGAGCACGACGGCCTTGCGGGGAAGTTTGTCGGACATGGGTTTTGCATCCATCGATACGGCCGGTCACCGGCCGGAAAAAGCACCTGCGGCGGCACAGGCCGAAGCGCATGAAACAGGGGCGGTCGAGGACGAGGGCATTGCTCCCGCTTTTTCGCCCGTCCAACCTCTCGGCTAGTGGCCGGCGGCGTCGTTCCACAGCAATTTGTGCAGCTGCAACTGGAACCGCACGGGCAACCTGTCCTCGATGATCCAGTCGGCGAGCTGGCGCGGCGATATCGCGCCGTGAACGGGCGAGAAAAGCACCATGCATCGGGTCGCCAGCGCGTGCTCGACAAGCACGTTGCAGGCCCAGTCGTAATCGGCGCGGCTGGCGATGACAATCTTGATCTGGTCGCGCTGATGCAGGAAGGCCAGGTTGGACCACAGGTTGCGCGCGCTTTCGCCGGAACCGGGGGCTTTCAGATCCATGACCTTGCGCACGCGCGGGTCGACCGTCGAAACGTCCAGCGCGCCGGACGTCTCCAGCGACACCTCATACCCCGCGTCGCACAGCTTCCGCAGCAGGATCAGGCAACGCTTCTGCGCCAGCGGTTCGCCACCCGTGACGCAGACGTGGCCGACATCGTGCTTCGCCACCTCGGCAAGGATCGCGTCGATATCCTGCCATTGCCCGCCGTGGAACGAATACTCGGTGTCGCACCACACACAACGCAGTGGACAGCCGGTAAGACGCACGAACACGGTGCGCCAGCCGATGGCATCGGCCTCGCCTTGCAGCGAGTGGAAGATCTCCGTGATGCGCAATCGCTCGGCGCCAGCCGGCCCTTGCGTGGCGGTTTCCACGCGCGCGTCTGTGCCCGTTACCACAACAAAACCTCAGTTGACCGACTGGATGCGTTGCAGCCGTTCTTTGGCGAGGTTGGCCGCATTGGTGCCCGGATACTTCGTGCCCACCTCGGTCAACGTGGCCTTGGCCGCATCGACCTGCTTGAGCTCATACTGGCTGTAACCCACCTTGAGCAGCGCATCGGGCGCCTTCTCGCTCTGCGGGAACTGCTTCAGCAGCTGCTGGAAAGCTTCCAGCGCCACCGGGTAATTCATGGTGACGTAATAGGATTCACCCAGCCAGTAATAGGCATTGGGCGTAAGAGACTCGTTCGGATACTGCTGCACGAACGAGCGGAAATCGCGCGAAGCGGCGGCGTAATCGCCGGCCCGCAAGGCCTTGAACGCAACATCGTACGCCGCCTGGACCGTAGCCGGATCGGCGTTGCCGCCCTGGGCCTGGGTCGGGTTGCCTGCCGCTGCGGTAGACGCAGCTGCCGGCGTACCTGCGCCTTGGGAAGCCGTCGGCGCAGCACCAGCCCCGGCGCCTGCGTTGCCGCCTTCCAGTCGCCCGATACGCGAATCCAGATCGACGTATTGGGCCTTGTTCCTGTCTTCCAGCTGTTGCAGCTGATGCTGCAGTTCCTCGATGCGGCCCTGCTGCTGGCGCACCTGCTCCTGCAGTTGCTGCATCTGGTTGACCATGCCGACGCCACCCTGGTCCTTCTGCGCTTGCTGCTCGAGGCGGGACACACGGTCGGCGAGGCTCAGGCGCGAATCCTGCGAAAAAGCGGGAAACGCAAACAGCATGGCGGATGCAATCGCACCCGCCATGCCGAACCTGGCTGTGAAACGGTTAGCCAGTTGCTTCATGCTTACTGCGCCGTGTAGACGATCTCGGCGCGACGGTTCTTGCTCCAGCAATCCTCATTGTGCTCGCGGCAAACGGGCTTCTCCTTGCCGTAGCTGATGACTTCAAGCTGGCTGGCCGAGCCACCGTTGGCCTGCAGCGCACTGGAAACCGCATTGGCACGACGCTCACCAAGGCCGAGGTTGTACTCGCGGGTACCACGCTCGTCGGTGTTGCCTTCGAGGCGGATATGCGCGCTCGGACGATCCTGCAGGTACTTGGCGTGGCACGCCATGATCTGCTGGAACTCCGGCTTGATCTCGGTCTTGTCGAAATCGAAATACACGACGCGCTGACGCAGGCAGGCATCGGTATCGAGGTCGGCGGGGGTGTACTTGCCATCGGACTCAGGGGCCTGGGTCTGGGCAACGGGTTCCGGTGCGGGGGCCTGCGGTTTGACTTCCTGCTTCTTGCTGCAAGCGGCCGCGCCGACACAGAGCAGGGCGACCAAAGCGACGCGAACGGTCTTATTCATGGTTGACGTTCCTTCAAACGGGTTAGGTTCCAAACATACGACGATGATTACGACTACGGTAACGGGACAGCGATCGCCGGTGAGCCCGGCTGTTATTGTTACACTCGATAGATCGACACCGCGTGATGCTTCTTCGTCGATTTGCTGGCGATAGCACCAACAGCGCCACTGTCGAAAACCGAGACGGCGCCTCTTCGGTGCGTCTGCGGGCCCTTCCATGGACATCATGCCGGCACGCTCACGCGCACCGGCTCAATAACCATTGTTAATCATTGTTGCCGATAGGGTCCCCAGGCCGGGTCGCTCACGTCGCCATCGGCCAGGGCCAGGCGCTGGCGAACCATGCCGTCGGCCGAAACCGCGTAGAGCACGCTGCGCGGCCCCTCGGTGGCGCCGTACAGCAGCATGCTTGCGTTGGGTGCCCAACTCGGCGAGAAGTCCAGCGAACCGGGAGAAAGGAAGCGCACTTGACCACCCAGGCTGCGATCCATGACAGCGATACGATACACGTTCCCGTTGCCTTGCACCATGGCGATCTGCTTGCCGTCATAGCTGACCGCGGGGTCGGCGTTGTTCTGGCCCTGGAAGGTCACGCGCTCGGCATTGCCGCCGCCCGCGGACACCTGATAAATCTGCGGCCGGCCGGAGCGATCGGACGTGAAATAGATACTCTGGCCATCCGGCGCCCAGACCGGTTCCGTGTCGATCGCCAGGTTGTTGGTCAAGCGGGTTTCATGCCGGCTGGCCACGTCCAGCGAGAACAGCTCCAGGTTGCCCACGTAGGACAGGGCCACTGCCAGCTTGCTGCCGTCGGGCGACCACGCCGGCGCGCCGTTGATGCCGCGAGGATGCGCCGCGATCAGCTGGCGCGAGCCGGTGGTGATGTCCTGCACATAGATCGACGAGTTGCCGCTTTCGAACGAAACGTAGGCGATCTTCCTGCCATCCGGCGACCACGCCGGCGACAGCAGTGATTCCTTGGAACGCGCCACGACCTGCGGGTTGTAGCCATCCGAATCGGCCACGATCAGCGAATAGGTAGTGTTGTTTCCCAGGCCCACGGCGGTGATGTAGGCAATGCGGGTCCAGAACGCGCCCCGCACGCCGGTGATCTTCTGGTAGATCTGGTCGGCGATCTGGTGGGCCACGCCACGCAGGTCGCCGGTGGGCGCCGTGAACGCCTGCGCCAGCAGGCTCTGCTGCTTGTTCACGTCCCACAGTTCGTACTCGATCCGCACCGCGCCGTTGCCCGCGTCGCTGATGCGGCCCACGGTGATGTAATCCTGCTTCATCAACCGCCAGGTCGGGAACTTGATGTCCGCCCCGCGCGAGGGGAATTCCACGATGTCGCTCTTGGCCAACGAGCGGAATTTGCCCGACCGGTTGAAGTCGTTGCGGATCACGTCGGCCACGTCGGTGGGCAGCGGAGCGCCGCCCGCCTGGGCAAAGGGCACCACCACGATCGGCGTGGCGGTCTTGACGCCGCCGACGATATCGACGTTGAGCGACTGCGCCGCCGCCGGGCCGGCAAACAGCGCTGCGGCGGCCACCAAGGCGAGAGCGAGACGTGAACTGAATTTGCGCATGGGCTTGATCATTGCGGCCTGAAGGTGAAAGTTAGGTTGCGACGGAACACGCTCTCAAAACCCGCGTACGGCAGGGTCTTGGTTCGCAGCACCGCATTTTCGACCGAACGACGGCCAGCCTCGTCATACGGGCAGCTCGGATCGACCGTGGCGCTCATCACGTCTCCCCCTGGCAGCTGCACGATATGAACCTGGCATGGAACAGCGGGCATGTTATCCGGCCTTAACCAATTGGGTGTGACCGCATTCTGAATGGCCGCAGCGTACGCATCGCTGAGGTCGCTGTGGTCGGCGTTGTTGCCCGTCTGCCGCTGGGCCGCCGCAGGCAGATCGGACTGGCCGTCGTCCCTGGCGTTCTTCAGGTCCTCCAATTGCTGGCGAGCCTGCTTCGCCCTGTTGTCCAGCTGTTTGGTACGGTTGGCGGCCGCGTCCATCTTGGCGAACATCTCGTCGATCTGCTTCTGCTTCTCTTCCTTCTGTTTGGCCATCTTGGCGTCCAGCTCGGCCTGGCGCTGGCGCTGCTTCTCTTCCTGCAGCTTCTTGGCGTCTTCCGCCTTCCGCGCGGCGTCGGCCACGATCCGCTCCTGATCCTTGACGTCCGGATGCTCGGGCGGCGGCGGCAGGGTTTTCATTTGCGGCGCTTCCACCTGCGGCTTCGGCGGCGGCGTGGCGGGCGGTGGCGGCACCGTATTGGGCACGGGTTTGGTCTTGACCGACTTGGGCGGCGGGCTGCCGGTGGGACCGATCAGGGTGGCCTCGATCACCGGGCCCTGCAGCTGCAGCGGCTTGGAGCAGGCGATCGGGTTCATCCAGGCCGGCAGGCCCAGGGCGTTGAAGAAATTCTCGTAGCTGGCGCACGGCAGCACCGCGAGGAACAGAAACCCCACGATGCCGATATGCAGGATGGCGGAAAGTACGACCGCCTTCGGCGTCGCCTTACTTTCGTCCATCGGAGTTGCTCTTGCCCTGGCCTTCCGTACCGGCGGGCTGCCCCATCAGGCCCACCTTGGCCACGCCGGCCTGCTGCAGGTCGGTAAGCACCTTGAACACGCCGCCGTAGTTGCCGCGCGTGTCGCCGGCCACCAGCACGCTGACCTGGGGGTTCTCGCGCACGAACGCGCCCACCTTCAGCTTGAGGCCGTCCTCGTCGATCGGCTCCTGCTTGGCGCCGCTCATGGTGAGATACAGGGAACCGTCCTGGGCGACCGAGACCACGATCGGATCCTTCTTGTCTTGCATCGACTTGGCGTCGGATTGCGGCAGCTGCACGTCGACGTTGGAATTGAGCATCGGCGTGGTGACCATGAAGATGATCAGCAGCACCAGCATCACGTCGATGTAGGGCACCACGTTGATTTCGGATTTGAGCTTGCGCTTGGGGCGCCGCGGATTTCGCATGGCTGCTGCTCCGCTCAGGCCGCGTCGTCGGTCTGGATCTGCCGCTGCAGCACGGAGGAGAACTCCTCCTGGAACACGTCGTAACGCGAGGCGATGCGTTCGACCTTGTTGGCGTAGCGGTTGTACGCCCACTGCGCCGGAATGGCGGCGAACAGGCCCATGGCGGTGGCGATCAGCGCTTCGGAAATGTGCGGGGCGACCACCGCGATGGTCACGTCCTTCATTTCGCCCAGGCCCTGGAACGCCCCCATGATGCCCCAGACCGTGCCGAACAGGCCCACGTACGGGCTGATCGAACCCACGTTGGCCAGGAATTCCAGATTGCGTTCCAGCAGGCCGATCTCCCGGGTGGTGGTGACCTGCATCGCGCGCTCGGCGCCTTCGACCACGCTGCGCGTGTCGTGCGTCTTGCGCTGGCGCTGGCGGGCGAATTCACGGAATCCGGATTCGAAGATGTTCTCGATGCCGCCATCGCCACCGCGATTGCTCACCTCGCGAAACAGTTGCGCCAGGTCGCCGCCGGACCAGAAACGCTCCTCGAAGCGCTCGGCGTTTTCCATCGCCGTCTTGGTCTGCGAATACTTGCGGATGATGATCACCCACGACAGGAACGAGAACACCAGCAGAATCAGCAGCACCAGTTGCACCGGCAGGCTCGATTGCGAGACCAGCGTGAAAATATTCAGTCCACCGTTCATTGCTTGAAGGTTCTCCGCCCGTCGGCTGGGTTGTGGAAACAGGTTGTCGTCGTCAAACGCTGGCGGGCGCCATCAGATCAGCCTCGCCACTTCCGCAGGAATCGGCGCCGGTCGCATCTGGTGAATGTCCACGCAGGCCACGCGCACGCTGGCGCGGATCAGGCAGGTGCCGTCCGCGCGCGTGATCGTCTGGTCGAACAGGATACTGGCTGAACGGCGCTCCATGACGGCGACCGTTGCCTGCAGTTCATCATCCAGCAGGGCCGGCTTGAGGAAATCGATCTGCATGCCGCGCACCATGAAGGCCAGCCCGGTGGCCTGTTTCAGCGCGAACTGGTCCACGCCCAGCGCGCGCAGCCACTCGCTGCGGGCGCGCTCCATGAAGCGCAGGTAGCTGGCGTGATACACCACGCCGCCCGCATCGGTGTCTTCCCAGTAGACGCGGATGGGCCAGGCGAAAGGAACGGTTTGGGTTGCAACGGGGGACATGGCGGAACCGGCGCGAGGCAGAGTAAGTGAGGAGACGTGGGAAGCGAGGAAAGCCAGCGCGCGATTCTCTCACTTCTCGCTCCTCCATCCTCACTCCTGGGGTTCGAACAAATCCGGCGCCATCGCCTGCCGCGGTGGCGGCACCAGCCCCAGGTGGCGCCAGCCCTTGGCGCTGGCCATGCGGCCGCGGGCCGTGCGGACCAGATAACCCTGCTGGATCAGGTACGGCTCGACCACGTCCTCCAGCGTGCCGCGGTCCTCGCTCAGTGCGGCGGCCAGCGATTCCACGCCGACCGGGCCGCCGTCGAAATTCTCGATGATCACCCCCAGCAGGCGGCGGTCCAGTTCGTCGAAGCCTTCCGGGTCGATCTTCAGCATGTCCAGCGCCGCGCTCGCCGCGGCCAGCGTGATCTCGCCGTCGGCACGCACCTCGGCGTAGTCGCGCACGCGGCGCAGCAGGCGGTTGGCGATGCGCGGCGTGCCGCGCGAGCGGCGGGCGATTTCCTGCGCCCCCTCCGGCGCGCAGGCGATGCCCAGGATCCTCGCGGCGCGGCGCACGATCGCAGTAAGCTCGTCGGCGGTATAGAACTCCAGCCGCTGCACGATGCCGAAGCGGTCGCGCAACGGCGCGGTGAGCATGCCGGCGCGGGTGGTGGCGCCGATCAGGGTGAACGCCGGCAGGTCCAGCTTGATCGAGCGCGCGGCGGGGCCTTCGCCGATCATGATGTCAATCTGGAAATCCTCCATCGCCGGGTACAGCACCTCCTCCACCAGCGGCGACAGGCGATGGATCTCGTCGACGAACAGCACGTCGTTGGGTTCCAGGTTGGTCAACAGCGCCGCCAGGTCGCCGGCGCGCTCCAGCACCGGGCCGGAGGTGGAGCGCAGGTTGACGCCAAGCTCGTTGGCGATGACGTGGCTCAATGTGGTCTTGCCCAACCCCGGAGGCCCGAAGATCAGCACGTGGTCCAGTGCGCCGCTGCGCTTCTTCGCCGCCTCGATATAGATCGACAACTGCTCGCGCACCGCCTGCTGACCCAGGTACTCGTTGAGCCGTTTCGGACGGATCGTGGCTTCCAGCGCCTCGTCGTCGAACTGGGCGGCAGCGGTGATGATGCGGGCTTCGGTCATTGTCGTGCCGGGAATCGGGAATCGGGAATCGGGAATCGGGAATGGTGGGAGCAACAGCGGGACTTCAGCGCCGCCCACGATACCTCAGCGATACCGCGCTTTTGCGATTCCCCATTCCCTATTCCCCATTCCCTGCCCCTCAGATCTCCACCTGCGCCCCCAGCTCGATCAGCCGGTTGCCGGGAATCTGGAAGAAGGCGGTGGCGGGCAGCGCGTTGCGCGACAGGATCACGAACAGCTTGTCGCGCCACAGCGCCATGCCGGGGCGGCGGGCGTCGGCCACCACGTTTTCGCGCGACAGGAAGAAGGTGGTGTCCATCATGTCGAAGGCCAGCCCCTCGGTCCGCGCCCAGTCGATCAGCGCCCCGTTGGC
>JBIQMK010000034.1:0-19195 GCA_044463365.1 Rhodanobacter sp.
ACGTCGCCGCCTGGCGGCGGGTGGCCGCCAACAGCTCCGGGTGCTCGTCGTGGACGACCACACCGAGGCCAATGCGCAGCTGAAGACGATTGCCGACAGCGAGCAGATTGCCCTGCCAGCGCCCACCGACGCAGCGCGGGACCAGGCGGCGCGGCTACGCGCACTCGATGGCAGCGCCTTCGATCAGGCGTGGGCGAGGACGATGGTGAGCGACCACGAGAAGGCGGTGAAGCTTTTCAGCGACGAGGCGGCTGCATCCGGCGACAGTCGGTTGCGCCAGTTCGCGCAAGCCACCTTGCCCGCTTTGCGCGCGCATCTGCAATCCGCCAAGCAGTTGACGGCGGTTGCCGACGCGCGCGATCAGGCGCTGAAGCACGCGGCGGCGATGGACGGCGCGCCCACGCACCAGTCGCCGACCAAGCCGGCCAGCCCCGATGAAACGCCGTTGAACGCACCGCCATCCAGCCTGCCGGCGGCCGCCACCAGCACTCACTGACGCGCGGGCGCCTGCCGTTGCAGCCAGTCAGCCAGTTGCAGCAGCACCTGGCTGCGACCCGGCTCGGCCTCGTTGAAAAGCTCGTGGTACAGCATCGAGAAAAAGCGCGTGGTGAGCTGGCCGCCGGGTGTGGCGGCACGCGAGAAATCGCTGCTGCCGGAGGGATCCACCAAGGCATCGCTGCCGGCGACCAGCAGCAGGGTGGGAACGCGCAGCCGCGCGGCATCGGCGATGCTGGAGGCACCGGCGCGAAAGATGAAATCGGCCAGCCGCGGGGTGATCCAGCCGTGGCGCAGCGGATCGGCGCGATACGCGGCGACCCGTGCGCGGTCGTGCGAGATGCGGCCGAAGCTCAGGCCGCTGCGCAGCGGCAGGTTCGGCGTCAACCGGGTCAACACACGCGCCAGCGCACGGCGCCAGCGTGGCTCCCAACTGCGCAGCGCGGGCGAGCTGAGTATCACCGCGCCGGGGGCGATGCGGCCATCCAGCACGCTGCGCAGCACCACCACGCCGCCCATGCTGTGGCCCAGCACCAGCGGCACGCAGCCCAGCGTGCTGGCGTAATCGCGATGGATCGCGGTCAGGTCATCCAGCAGATCGTCGGCGTGGCGCAGCGCGCCGCGGCCGCCGGGCGTCCTGCCGTGGCCGCGCTGGTCGTAGCTGCGCACGGCGTAGCCCCGCGCACGCAGCCATTGCGCCAGCTCCGCGTAGCGCCCGCCGTGTTCGCTGAGGCCGTGGACGATCAGCACCGCACCGCGCGCCTGGGCCAGCGGCCAGTCGCGCATGAAAATCGGCTGGCCATCGGCCATCGTCAGCCACGATTCCACGGCTTGCGCGCCCCCTTCGCGCGGCACCGGTTGCAGCGGTTGCTTCACTCCATCCTCCCGTGCTGAGCTTCCACCGCAAGCCCACGCCCGCGGCGGCGAAACCTCGATAGTGGCATGGCGCGCCGCACGCATCCGATTGAGCACTCCGACGCCGCCCCCATATCTGACCGATGAGTTCCCCTGTGCACAAGCAGCGTCCGTCGCCGAGCCCTTCCCCGCTGGATGATTTCCACCCGGCGGTGGCGGCCTGGTTCCGCCGCACGTTTGCGGCGCCCACGGCGGCACAGGCGGCGGCGTGGCCATCGATCCGCGCCGGCAATCACACCCTGGTGGCGGCGCCGACCGGATCGGGCAAGACGCTGACCGCCTTCCTGGCCGCCATCGATGAACTGGTGCGCGAGGGCGTGGCGCACGGCGGCGTGCTGGCCGACGCCACCAGCGTGGTCTACGTGTCGCCGCTGAAGGCGCTGTCCAACGACATCCATATCAACCTCGACGCGCCGCTGGAAGGCATCCGCGCGGAGCTGGAAACACTGGGTCTGCCCGACGTGGCGATCCGCACCGCCGTGCGCACCGGCGACACGCCGCAGGCCGAGCGCAACGCGCTGCGCAAGCAGCCGCCGCACATCCTGGTGACCACGCCCGAATCGCTGTACGTGCTGCTGGGCTCGGCCTCGGGCCGCGCCATGTTGGCGGGTGTGCGCTCGGTGATCGTGGACGAGATCCACGCCATCGCCGGCAGCAAGCGCGGCTCGCACCTGGCGTTGTCGCTGGAGCGGTTGCAGGCGTTGTGCCAGCGGCCGTTGTTGCGGATCGGGTTGTCGGCGACGCAGAAGCCCATAGAAAAGGTCGCCGACTTTTTGGTCGGCGGCATTTCTCCCTCTCCCCTGCGGGGAGAGGGCCAGGGAGAGGGGGCGGGGTCGCGGGAAAGCAACAACGAAGCGGCTGTCGATAACAGCTTCCCCGCGAGCACCCGCCCCTCTCCTCAATCCCCTCCCCGCAGGGGAGAGGAGGTGAACGCGAGAAGCAACGTCACCATCATAAATACGGGCCACACCCGCGCCCGTGACCTCGCCATCGAAGTGCCGCCGGTGCCGCTGGAAGCGGTGATGTCCAACGACAGCTGGGAGTTGGTCTACAACCGGCTGGCGCAGCTGGTGCAGGAGCATCGCACCACGCTGATCTTCGTCAACACGCGGCGCATGGCCGAGCGCGCCGCGCGGCATTTGTCGGAGCGGCTGGGCAAGGAAATCGTGGCCGCGCATCACGGCAGCCTGGCGAAGGAGCAGCGGCTGGACGCGGAGCAGCGGCTGAAGCGCGGCGAGTTGTCGGTGCTGGTGGCCACCGCCTCGCTGGAGCTGGGCATCGACATCGGCGAGGTGGACCTGGTCTGCCAGCTCGGTTCGCCGCGCTCGATCGCCGCGTTCCTGCAGCGGGCCGGCCGCTCCGGCCACAGCATCGACGGCACGCCGAAGGCGCGGCTGTTCCCGGCCACCCGCGACGATCTGGTGGAATGCACCGCCCTGCTCGACTGCGTGCGTCGCGGCGAACTCGATGCGCTGGTCCTGCCGCCGCAACCGATCGACGTGCTGGCCCAGCAGATCGTGGCCGAAGTGGCCTGCCAGGAATGGAGCGAGGACGCGCTGTACGCGCTGGTGCGCCGCGCGTATCCGTACCGCGATCTTTCGCGCGCCGATTTCGATGCTGTGGTGCGCATGCTGGCCGAGGGCTTCACCACCCGCCAGGGGCCGCGCGCGGCGTACATCCATCGCGATGCGGTGCACGGCCAGCTGCGGGCGCGGCGCAGCGCGCGGCTGGTCGCGCTCACCTCCGGCGGCACCATTCCCGATACCGCCGACTACAAGGTGGTGCTGGAGCCGCAGGCGATCATCGTGGGTTCGGTGAACGAGGATTTCGCGGTCGAGAGCATGGCCGGCGACATCTTCCAGCTGGGCAATACCAGCTACCGCATCCAGCGCGTGGAACGTGACCGGCTACGCGTGGAAGACGCGCGCGGCGCGCCGCCCAGCATTCCGTTCTGGCTGGGCGAGGCGCCCGGGCGCAGTGATGAATTGTCGTTTGGCGTGTCGCGGCTGCGCGAAGAAATTGCCGCCTTGCTCGAGCCCCTCTCCCGCGTGCGGGAGAGGGGTTGGGGAGAGGGCAAGGCGCTTGCCGAACAGTCCCACACGCCCGAACCCTCTCCCCCGGCCCCTCTCCCGCAAGCGGGAGAGGGGAGCAAGGCGCGGGCGCTTGCGTGGCTGCGCGACGAGCTCGGCCTTGCCGACGCCGCCGCGCAGCAACTCGTCGACTACCTCGCTCGCGCCAAGGCCGCACTGGGCGTCCTGCCCAGCCAGCACACGCTGGTGCTGGAGCGCTTCTTCGACGAATCCGGTGCCACCCAGCTGGTGATCCACACGCCTTGGGGCAGCCGCATCAACCGCGCGTGGGGGCTGGCGCTGCGCAAGCGTTTCTGTCGCCAGTTCAACTTCGAGCTGCAGGCGGCCGCGACCGAGGATGCGATCGTGCTGTCGCTCTCCACCAGCCACAGCTTTCCACTGGAGGAGGTGGCGCACTACCTGCACTCGAACACCGCCGAGCATGTGTTGGTGCAGGCGCTGCTGGATGCGCCGCTGTTCCCCGCGCGCTGGCGCTGGAATGCCGTGACCGCATTGGCGCTGCCGCGCTTCACCGGCGGCAAGCGCACGCCGCCGCCGTTGCAGCGCATGAAAAGCGAGGACCTGCTGGCCGCGGTGTTCCCCGACCAGGTGGCCTGCCTGGAAAACATCGTGGGCGAGCGCGAGGTGCCCGATCATCCGCTGGTCAACCAGACCTTGCACGACTGCCTGCGCGAGGCGATGGACGTGGACGGCCTGCTGCGCATCCTGCGTTCGCTGGAAGCGGGCGAGATCGCCATCGTGGCGCGCGATCTCACCGGCCCCAGCCCGCTGGCGGCCGAGGTATTGAACGCGGCGCCTTATGCGTTTCTCGATGACGCGCCGCTGGAAGAGCGCCGCACCCAGGCGGTACAGACGCGGCGCTGGAGCGCCGACGATGCCGACGACCTGGGCCGGCTCGACCCCGACGCGATCGCCGCCGTGCGCGAGGAGGCCTGGCCGCAGGTGCGCGATGCCGACGAGATGCACGAGGCGCTGACGCTGCTGGGTTTTGTCACTACCAGGGAAGTGGCAGCAAACCTGGGCTGGAGCGAGCAGTTGCAGGTGTTGGCCAAGGCAGGGCGCGCCACCCTGTTCGCGATGCCACCTGTAGGAGCGGCTTCAGCCGCGATGCCTTTTGCGCCGAAAACCGAAGGTAAGAGCATCGCGGCTGAAGCCGCTCCTACAGGGGTATGGACGTCCGCCGAGCAGTTGCCGCTGTGGCAGGCAGTGCATCCCGACGCGGTGATGCAGCCGCCGATCGAGGCCCCCGCCGAATACGCCACGCAAACCTGGGCACGCGACGACGCGCTGCTGGAACTGGTGCGCCGTCGCCTGGGCGGACTCGGCCCGGTCACCGTGGCCGCGCTGGCCGGATCGATGGCGGTGGAACCTGGCGAGGTCGAACAGGCGCTGCTGCGCCTGCAAACCGAAGGCTTCGTGATGCAGGGCCGCTTCACCGCCGATGCCAGCGCCACCGAATGGTGCGAGCGCCACCTGCTGGCGCGCATCCACCGCTACACGATCGGCCGCCTCCGGCGCGAGATCGAACCGGTCAGCCGGCGCGACCTGATGCGTTTCCTGTTCGACTGGCAGCACGTGTCAGCCGCCACGCGGCTCAACGGGCCGGAGGCGCTGGCGGCCACGCTGGTGCAGCTGGAAGGCTATGAGGCGGCAGCCAGCGCCTGGGAATCGGAGATCCTGCCTGCGCGCGTGGCCGACTACTCGATCGGCTGGCTGGACGAGTTGTGTCGCGCCGGGCGCATTGGCTGGGCGCGGCTGCGCGGCGGCGGCGGCAGTGGCGGCCCGGTGCGAAGCACGCCGATCGTGTTGCTGCCGCGCCGCGAAATGGCCGTCTGGACGTCCATCGCCGAACGCGAGCCCGCCACCGCCACCTTGTCGTCGCGCGCCCAGGCCGTCGCCGATGCACTGGGCGAGCGCGGCGCGTTGTTTTTCGACGAGTTGATGGATGCCACGCGTTTGCTGCGCACCGAGCTGGAGAACGCGCTCGGCGAGCTGGTGGCGGCGGGCCAGGTTCGCGCCGACAGCTTTGCCGGCCTGCGCGCGCTGCTGCTGCCGGCGGCCAAACGCGATGGCGGCCGGCATCGGCGGGTGCGACGGCATCTGCTGGGCGGGATCGAGGATGCAGGGCGGTGGTCGCTGGTGCGCGGTCCGCTCCGCCCGATGGGGGAGCCTGCGCGAACGTCGGGTGAGGGTTCGAGGCAAACACCGCCCCTCACCTCAATCCTTTCACCGGAGGGGAGAGGAGGCGATGGTGGCGCTGCGCGCCGATCGGATTCCATTGAGGCGGAGGCAGAACACGCGGCGCGTGCCTTGCTGCGCCGCTACGGCGTGGTGTTCTGGAAGCTGCTGGAACGCGAGGCGCCATGGCTGCCGCCGTGGCGCGACCTTCTGCGCGTCTACCATCGACTGGAGGCGCGCGGCGAGATTCGCGGCGGGCGTTTCGTGGAGGGGCTGGTGGGCGAGCAGTTCGCCCTGCCCGAGGCCATAGCGCCGTTGCGCACGGTGCGCAGGCGCGCCGATGACGGCGAGCTGGTGTCGGTCAGCGGCAGCGATCCGCTGAACCTGGTGGGCACCGTGCTGGCGGGCGACAAGGTGGCGGCGCTGGCCGGCACGCGCGTGCTGTATCGCGACGGTGCGCCGATCGCGGCGCTGGTGGGCGGCAAGGTGGCGGCGCTGATCGAGCTCCCGCAGGCCGACGCGCAGCTGGCGCGGCAGGTGCTGCTGCGCCTCCCGCCGTCCCTTCCCGACACCGTGCCGGCAGCGGGTTGATGGGCTGCCTGCCGATTCTGCTGCTGTTTCCGCTGGGCTTCGGCATCGGCTACCTGGCAGGCGGCAACGTCGGTGGCCTGTGGGGCGCGGGCGCGGGCCTGCTGCTGGGTGTGCTGGCGATGGTCCTGTTCGTGAAGGCGCTGCGCGGACGACGCTGAAACCTGGCGGGCGCCACGCCGCCGCGAAGGACTTCCCTGGGCGGTTTCACGGCGTCGGCGACAAGAGCACCCCACCCCAGCCCTCCCGGAGCATGGCACTTCGGCCCTGCACCGGGGAGAATGGGATGGCGGAATTCACGGCGTCAGTGTCAGCCGCCCGATCGCATACAACGGTCCGTCGATCGGCGCGGTATAGATCAGGCACAGCGCGTGTTCGCCCTGCTGCGCCGGCAGCGCCGCATCAAGGGTGAAGTTGCGGGCGCTGTGCGCGGGGTCGGGCAGCGGCAGGGTGGCCAGCACCGGGCCATCGCACCGGTCGGCATGCACCACCAGTTCGCCGAACGCGGTGGCGTGGGGGCGCGAGATCACCAGCTTCTGCTCGTGCGCCAGCGCGAAGTTGCGCGGCAGGCGGGCCGCGTCGACGCGAATCCCGGCCACGCCATCCATCCACGTGGCGGGAAGCTCCTGGCAGGCGTCGAACACGTTCACCATGTACACCGGCTGTGCGCTTTTCGCGTCGGGCAGGGGCTGCAGGCGCAGACGGAAATCGGCGCCCCTGCAGTTTTGCAGCAGCTCCCCTGAGAAGCTGAGCAGCGCGGCGCGATCCAGCACGCGTTCGCGCGGCGCGGCGAGCGGGCTGCCGTCGGCGGCGAAGCTGGCGGCACGCACGGTTTTCGGCAACGTCACGTTGAACGGAGCGTCGTAGCGCGGCGAGGCCGGCGTGGGCGCGCTGCCGTCCAGCGTGTAGTGGATGGCCTCCCGGCCAACCTGGTTCGACAGCGTCACCGTGGTCTTGCCGGTGGCCAGCGCCAGGTTGCGGTCGGCGCCGATGGCGACCGCATAGGCACTGTCGGCCACGTTGATGTGCTGCGCGCGGTAGCGGGCGAACTGCGCCGGCAGGCGTGCCAGGAAGCCCTGCCAGTTGTGGCTGGCCGGCGGCGACCAAGTCACCTCGCTGAGCGCATCCAGCCGCGGAAACGCCGCGTGTTCCACATGGGCGAACGTGGGGATGTGCTCGGTCCAGATGTTGGCCTGCACGCCCAGCACGTGTTTCGCCTGGTCGGCGCTCAGTACGGCGGGCACGGGCAGGAAGCCGTACACGTCGCTCAGCGACTTCACGCCGAGGCGGCCGGCGTACTCGTCGGGAAGATCGCTTTGCACGTGGTCGAAGTAGAGATCGGGCGAAGGCGACAGCACTACGTCGTGGCCCAGCAGCGCAGCCTTGATCGCGCCGTCGATGCCACGCCAGGACATCACGGTGGCGTCGGCCGGCAGGTTGTCGCCCTCGAGGATCTCGTCCCAGCCGATCAGCTTGCGGCCGTGCTTTTCCAGGTACTGGCCGATGCGGCCGATGAACCACCCCTGCAGCGCGTTCTCGCTGGTGATGCCCAGCTCGCGCATCTTCGCCTGCACGGCGGGCGAAGCCTCCCACTGATCCTTGATCGCCTCGTCGCCGCCCACGTGGATGTACGTCGACGGGAACAGCGCCATCACCTCGTCGAGCACGTTGTCGATGAAGGCGAACGTGGCATCGTCGACATTGTAGAGCCAGGGGTTCACGCCCCAGTCGATCGAAACCTCGGGCCGCTTGCCGGTAACGCCCAGCTGCGGATAGGCGGCTACCGCGGCCTGCGCATGGCCGGGCATGTCGATCTCCGGCACGATGGTGATGTGGCGCGCGGCGGCGTAGGCCACCACCTGGCGGATCTCATCCTGGGTGTAGAAACCGCCGTAGCGTTTCGGCTCGCCGTTCTTGCCGGCATCCGGCGGCGTGCGCCATGCGCCGATGCGGGTGAGTTCGGGGTAGCGCTTGATCTGGATGCGCCAGCCCTGGTCGTCCGTGAGGTGCCAGTGCAACGTGTTCATCTTGTGCTGCGCCATCTGGTCGATCAGCGTTTCCACCTCGGCCACGCTCTGGAAATGGCGCACCGAATCCAGCATCAGGCCGCGCCAGGCGAAACGCGGCTGGTCGCGGATCTGCATGGCCGCCAGCGTCACCGGGCCGTGCTGCGCGTCGGGCGTCAGCAGCTGCCACAGCGTGATGGCGCCATGGAACAGGCCGGCGTCGTCACGTGCGCTGATGCGTACGCCATCGGGCGTGACATCCAGCGCGTAACCCTCGGCCTGCGCCACCGCGGCGTGCGGATCGCGCCGCAGGACGATGGCGTGCGCGGGCGCCGCGCCATGCTGCACGCGCAGTCGCAGACCACGCGTGCGGCCGAGCAGGTCCGACAGGTAGGCGGCGGTGTCCGCGGTCGCTTTCTCGTCATCGGCGATCACGATGGGCGTATCGGCGCCAACGGTGAAGCGCCCCTCGGCAACAACGACTGTTGCCGGCTGCGGGATCACCGAAACCGACCCGTCGCGGGCATGCGCAGCCGCGGGCAGGGCCGCCATCACGCCGGCGCAGAGCCAGGCCAAGGCGTGCAGAAAGGTGGGCAGACGACGCGTCATGGTCCATCTCCATTCGTGAGTCGCGAAACCGCGCGATACGTTTGAAAAAAAGGGCCCGTACAGTGTGCCTGACGGGCCCGGAAGGGGGATTTCATGCCGGGCCGTCCATGGCCCCGGGTGCGGCGGATCAGTACTTGAAGCGGAAGTTGAGGTAGTACTGGCGGCCGTTGGAGTAGAACGCGGTGGGTACCGTGTTGGTCTGGTAGTAGGTGATCGTCGGATCGTTGAGGTTCAGTGCATCCAGGCTGACGCTCATCCATTCGGTGGGGCTGTAGCTGACCGACGCCGACAAGGTGGCGAACTTGTCCTGGTAGTAGGGGTTTGCGCCCTTCAGGCCGATCAGGAAGGACGACCGCGAGGTGTAGTTGACGCGCGCGGCAAACTTGTCGTTCTCGAAGTAGGCGCCCACGTTGTAGGTGTTCTTCGAGGTACCCAGCAAGTGGTTGCTGCCGTCGGCCCAGGTGTGATCGGTGCTGCCATCGGCGTAGGTGTAGTTCGCGGTCACGCCGAAGTGGTCGCCGATCGGCTGCTGGTAGGCCAGTTCCACGCCCTGCACGTCACCGTCGGCGTTGACCGGCGACGAGATGTCGTACTGCTCGAGCTTGTGGGTCAGCTCGCTGAACAGCATCTGCTTGGACACGCCGTAAGCGACGTAATCCTTCAGGTGCATCGAGTACGCGCCAGCGGACAACAGGCCACGCGGCATGAAGTACCACTCGAGGGCGGCGTCGAAGTTGGTCGACAACACCGGCTTCAGCATCGGGTTGCCGCCGCTGCCGGTCTTGCTGAGATCCGAGCCGCTGGATGCCGCACCGAGCGCGGAGTAGTCCGGCAGCGTCTGCGTTTGCGAGGCGGCGAAGCGGAACAGCAGGTCGTCGGCAAGATTGAACTTCAGGTTGGCGCTGGGCAGTACGCGGTTGATCGTGTTCTCCTGCTGCTTCGCATCCCATGCGCCAAACAGGCTGCTGACATCCGCGGTGGCGGCGTTGGCGTTGACCACGTAGCTGTCGACGTTCTGCCGGATGTGCGAATAGCGCAGGCCGAAGTTGCCGCTCCAGCCGTCGCCGGTGAAGTTGGCCTGCAGGTAGCCGGCCAGGTTCTTCTCGTTGACCTTGAACTCGGCGCCGTAGTTGTGGCGGCCGGTCGGGCCATCATTGTCCGACAACCACGTCGAATTCTGTTCGATGGCGTCCTTCAAGGAGCCCACGGTGTAGTACCAGATATCGGTGGGGAAGTTGCCGCCGATGCCACTGCCGAAATCGCTCGGATACATGCCGGTGACGCCGTTGGCCTCCAGCGCGGGGCCGATGGCACCGGGGCTGGCGCCCTCCGGCGAGAACACCTGCCGGGTGTGGTTGGCATAGCGCACACCGAAGTCGATCGAGGACAGCGCGCCGGCGTCGAAGTACTGGGTGAAATCGGCGGTGCCGAACTTTTCCTCGTCCACGGTCTTGTACATCTGGTTGCCCCAGGTACCGAAACCGGTGGCGGCCGGGCCGGTGAACCCGCCCAGGCTCCAGTCCACCGGCGAACCGATGCCGTGCGTCTGGTAGTCGGCACCGCCGCCGATGGCCGTGGTCACCTCGGCGATGTACTGCTTGGCGGTGAGGCCGGTGCCCTTGCTGGTGCCCAGCTCGAACTTGCTCGACAGGCTGTCGGTGATCTGCCAGTCCGCGTCGAGGGTGACGTAGTTGGACTTGGCCGAGGACGTGCGGGCAATCATGTCGTAGATGCCGTACGCGGTACCGGGAACACCGGCGTAGCTGGCGTCGGTCAGCACGCCGTTGCTGACGGTGTAGCCGGGCTCGGGCGCCTGGCTGGTGATGAAGTTGCCGCCCCACAGCATGAAGTTGCGGTTGTAGTTGTTCGCCTTGAGATCCGAATAGAAGCCATTCAGTCCCAACGTCAGGTCGTCACTGGGACGGAACTGCAGCGACAGCAGGCCGCCCTTGCGATCACGCACCTGGGTGAACAGGGTCGAGCCCAGCAGGCTCGGTGCCAGGACACCAGCGAGATCCGGATTGGTGGCCGTCACCGGCGCGTCATCGGCGATGGTGAGGAAGCCGGACGGCAATTCCTGCGCCTCGCGCTGCAGGTGCCGCTTCTGCTTGAACGCCTGCACCAGCACGCCGAACGTGTCGGTCTTGTAATTGAACAGGGCGGACAGCTGCGGATCGTTGGCTCCGGCTGCGTCGGAACGGACCGCGCCGACCGAGGCGTTGATGGTGACCGGCTTGTCGAAGTCCAGCGGCTTGCGGGTGATGATGTTGATGTTGCCGGAGGTACCGCCGTCCACCAGCTTGGCTTCGGACGACTTGTGCACTTCCACGCGGCTGACCAGTTCGGACGGCAGCAAGGTATAGCTGACGCTGCGGCCGACGGTTTGCATCTGGCTGAGCACGAACCAGTCGGCCGACCCCACCGAATGGCCGTCGATCAGGGTCTGGGTCAGGCTCGGGCTGGTGCCGCGCAGGCTGACACGGTCGGCCTCGTCGAAGCCGCCTTCGTCCGAGCTGGACGAGCTGATGTTCACACCGGGCAGGCCTTGCAGGGCATCAGCCACGTTGTGGGCCGGCAGCTTGCCGACGTCCTCGGCGGTGACCACTTCGAGATGCGAATCGGCAAACTGCTTCAGGTTGAGCGCGTTCTCCTGGCTGGCGCGGATACCGGTCACGGTAACGGTGCTCAAGTCCTTGATCTGTTCAGCCTTCTTCTGCGCGGTGGAAGCAGTCGTGCCGTCGGTGTTCTGGCTGGCGCTGTCCTGGGCAAATACCGCACCCGACAGGCACAAGCCGGTGATGATGCTCGCGGCGAGCAAGGTCTTACGGTAGTTCATGGTGTCTCCTCCCCTCAGAGGTGGCTGGTTTGTGGACCGATCAGCGGAATGCCGACGGCCGCTCTCTTTCGTGGATCGCAGGTTTTCAGGCTGGATGCCTTGTGGCGCTGGCGTGTCATGTCTCCTCCCGCTTTTCGAGAAACCAGCCCGCGGCACCCATGACGCCAAGCTGGCCGTGCTCAATCAATCGAACCGGTACCTGTTCCAGGTAGGCGCGCATCACGCCCTTGTTGAAGTAACGCGCGGCGAACGTGCTGGATTTCAGGAAGGCATGGATCTGCGGCAGGATGCCGCCGGCCAGGTACACGCCGCCGCGTGCGCCGTACAGCATCACCAGGTCGCCGACGAAGCTGCCCAGCAGGCCGCAGAACATGTCCAGCGCTTCGAGCGCATTGGCATCGCTGCGCGCCAGGGCCGCGGCGGTGACGTCGGCCGGGGCCGCGAGCGTCGGCGATGCATGATTCAGGGCGCACAGCGCGCGATAGAGATTCAGCAGGCCGGGGCCGGACAAGGCGTCCTCGTAAGAGACGTAATCGCGCCCGCTCGCCAGCAGCTGCAACACCTGGCGTTCGCGCTCGGTGCCCGGCGCCAGCGAGATCTGCCCCGCCTCGGTGGCCAGCACGTGGGCGCGCGGCTCGCCAGGCATCAGCACGGCCGAACCCAGGCCCGTACCGGGGCCGGCCACCAGCACCGGGCCATCCGCCGCCGGCTGCGCGGTTTCGATGATCGGTCGCGTATCGGCCGGGACGATGAATTGCGTGGCGTAGGCGACGGCCTCGAAGTCGTTGATCACCGCCAGCCGATCGATGCCCAGGGTCTGGCGGATGTCGCCGATGGAAACCGCCCAGGGCAGGTTCTCATTGACGATGGCGTCGCCCAGCACGTAGCCGGCGCAGGCCACCGCGCAGGCAGCGGGCGCTTGCGCCTGCGCGGGAACGACGTCGGGCAGCTGCGCCACGAAATCGCGGAGCACGTCGGTAAGGCTGGGCCAGGCCGCGCATTGGTAGCGCTGGTAATGCAGCACGCGCACCGGATGCCGGCGATCGTCCGTGGCCGCGACCAGTCCGATGCGCGCGTGGGTGCCACCGACATCGGCCGCCAGGAAGGGCGGCATCGCATGGGAAGCCGTCACCGACGGTGTCGTGACATGACGCTGGTTGACCACTTCCCCCACCCCGTTTCTCCCTTGCAACCCGATCCCGGCGTCCGGCGCGTGGCGCCGCGGACGCGGTCGGGCGTTGATCGTGGGGCGGAGCATGGGATGGAAATGACAACGTTGTCAATCTTTTTCCTTCCGAAATTTTCACAGGCGCATGACGCAGGGCAGCAATTCCGGATCGTCGCCGCGATCGAGGTAAGGTTACATCGTAAAAATGGCCTCTTTTAAGGTAGTTCTGCTTCATTCCTTGGGCAGCCACATGGATGCCGCAGTGCGGCACGCCTGGACGCAGGGCGGCATGGCGATGGCCGTCTTTCCGGCCACGTGGCATGTCTTGATCGGTCAAAAGTTGACAACGTTGCACTTTCTGTCCAATTGCGAGACATTCCGTCAGCCGGAGCGATCACCGGCCTCAGCGCCGCCGTCCGGGGCGATCATCAACGCCATCGTCGATGGCGGCATCGGGGAAAATACGCATGGCAACCACACTGGGCGCGACGGCGTCGGAACGCTCGAACATCGGACCGATCGTCATCATCGGCGTCCTGTTCTTCATCTTCGGTTTCGTGACCTGGCTCAACGGGCCGCTGATCACCTTCGTCAAGCTGGCGTTCGACCTCAACGACGTGAATGCCTTCCTGGTGCCGATGGCCTTCTATCTGTCGTACTTCTTCCTGTCGCTGCCGGCCTCGGCCATCCTGAAAGTCACCGGCATGAAGCGCGGCATGGCGCTGGGCTTGTTCGTGATGGCGATCGGCGCTGTGCTGTTCGGCCAGTTCGCCACGATGCGGATTTTCCCCGGCGCGCTGTTCGGCCTGTTCGTGATCGGCGCAGGACTGTCGCTGCTGCAGACCGCATCCAACCCGTACATCAGCATCCTTGGGCCGATCGAGAGCGCGGCGCAGCGCATCGCGGTGATGGGCATCTGCAACAAGTGCGCGGGCATCCTGGCGCCGCTGCTGATCGGCGCGCTGGTGCTGCACGGCATCGGCGACATCGACCAGCAGGTGAAGGCCGCCGATCCGGCCACGCGCGAAGTGCTGCTGAACACCTTCGCCGCGAAGATCCACACGCCCTACATGGTGATGGCCGGCGTGCTGGTGCTGCTGGCGATCTGGGTGGTGCGCTCGTCGCTGCCGGAGGTGCAGGCCTCGACCGCCAACAGCGCCGGCGGTGCGGCGTCGCGGCACAGCATCCTCGCCTACCCGCACCTGTGGCTGGGCGTGCTGTGCCTGTTTCTGTACGTGGGCGTGGAGGTGATGGCGGGCGACGCCATCGGCACCTATGGCGCCGGTTTCGGCCTGCCGCTGGACGAGACGAAGTTCTTCACCGCGTTCACCCTGGGCTCGATGCTGCTGGGCTACATCGCCGGCCTGCTGCTGATTCCGCGGGTGATGTCGCAGCAGCGCTACCTGGCGGTGTCGGCGGTGCTGGGCGTGCTGTTCACCCTCGGTGCGTTCCTTACCCACGGCTACGTGTCGGTGGGTTTCGTGGCGGCGCTGGGTTTTGCCAACGCGATGATGTGGCCGGCTATTTTCCCGCTGGCGATCAAGGGCCTGGGCCGCTTCACGGAATTCGCCTCGGCGCTGCTGATCATGGGCATCGCCGGCGGTGCGATCGTGCCGCAGCTGTTCGTGCACCTGAAGCAGCACATCGATTTCCAGCTGGCGTTCCTGCTGCTGATGGTGCCGTGCTACCTGTACATCCTGTATTTCGGGCTGGCCGGGCACCGCGTGGGGCAGGACACGGCGTGATGCGTTTGGCCGTCCGGGCGCAAGCCTCGCTAGAATGCATGCCTCGGCACGCGCTGTGCGCGCGTGCCGCCGCGCTGGCGTCGCCAACGCGCCGCCCGATCGCCTGAAGGATCCGTCATTGCGCAACGCCACCATCAAGCATGTAGCCGAACTGGCGGGCGTGTCGCTGAAAACGGTTTCGCGGGTGATCAACCACGAGGCATCGGTGCACGAGCGCACGCGCGAGAAAGTGCAGCGCGCGATCGACACGCTGGGCTACCGGCCTGACCCGTCCGCCCGCAGCCTGCGCAGCACGCGGGCGCACCTGCTGGGCCTGGTCTACGACAACCCCAACGCGCACTACATCATCAGCATGCAGCGCGGCGTGCTGTCGGTCTGCCGCGAGAGCGGCTACGGCCTGCAGATCCACCCCTGCGATTCCTCCTCGCCGAAGCTGGCCGAGGAGCTGTGCGCGCTGGTGCAGCATTCGCGCCTGGCCGGGCTGGTGCTGGCGCCGCCGATGTCCGAGCAGCCCGAGCTGATCAAGACCCTGGCCGACGCCGGCATCGCGTTCATGCGCATCATCTCCGCGCGCAGCGACCCGAAGGACGGCTACCCCTGCGTGTACGTGGACGATCGCGACGCGGCGTACGCGATCACCGAGCACCTGATCCAGCTGGGTCACCAGCGCATCGGTTTCCTGTGGGGCGGGCGCGAGCATCGCTCCAGCGGCGAGCGCTACCAGGGCTACGAGGATGCGCTGAAGGATTACGGCATCGCGCTGGATCGCAAGCTGATCGTGGCCGGCGATTATTCGTTCGACGACGGCTTCCGCGGCGCACGCAAGCTGCTGGCGCTGAAGGATCGGCCCACTGCCATCTTCGGCTCCAACGACGAGATCGCCGCGGGCGTGCTGGCCGCGGCACATTCGGGCGGCATCAGCGTGCCGTGGGAGTTGTCGATCACCGGCTTCGAGGACAGCCCGTTCTCCAAGCAGTCGTGGCCCGCGCTGACCACCGCGCGCCAGGCCACCGAGGAAATCGGCCGCCACGCCGCGCAGCGGTTGATCGCCGGCATCGAGGGCGACGCCCACGGCAAACCGGCCGACCTCGTGAACCAGGGCTTCAGCCCGGAGTTGGTGGTGCGCGGCTCCACCGGGCCGCTGCGCAGCGCGCCGAAGCGCAAGCGCTGAGGTCAACCGAGCAAACGTCAAAAGCACCCCTCCCCAGCCCTCCCCTGCTGCACAGGGGAGGGAGCCAGGCCGGCCCCTCCCAGCCTCCCCTGCCTGCAGGGGGAGGTTGGGAGGGGGTCGCACCTCGCGGGGAAGTCAGGTCAACCTTGCGCGAGATAGTCCACCAGCGCCGTGTGTGCGGCTGTCTGATCGGCATCCTGCCGACCGAGGAACGCCTCCACCTCGGCCGCGGCGGGAATGCTCGCCTGCGCGCCAAGGCGGGTGCAGGCCAGCGCGGCGGCGGCGCTGGCGCGGCGCAGGGTCAGCGGCCAAGGCTGGTCTTGTGCCAGCGCCGCCGCCAGCACGCCGCAGAACGTGTCGCCCGCGGCCGTGGTATCCAATGGCTCGATGGCGAACGCCGGCTGCAGCAGGAATTCGCCGTCGATGCGCGCCACGCAGCCGCGCGCGCCCAGGGTCACCACCACGCAGGGCACCGCGATGGCGTCCAGCGAACGGCGAAGGTCGCCGGGATGGCCGCCCAGCGCGATCAGCTCGCCTTCGTTGACCACCAGCACGTCCACCAGCGCCAGCAGTTCATCGGGCAGCGCGCGGGCAGGTGCCGCATTCAGGATCACGCGGCAGCCGGCGCTGCGTGCCGCGTGGGCGCAATCGAGCACGGTGTCGAGCGGAATCTCCAACTGCAGCAAAAGCGAGTCGACGTCATCCAGCACGGGCAACGCGTCAGCACTCAACCGGCCGTTGGCACCAGCCGCGACGGTGATGGCGTTCTCGCCATCGTCCGCCACGCAAATGAACGCCATGCCGGTGGGCTCGCCACGCAGGCGCACGACCTGCGGCTGCACTCCCGCTGCGCGCAGCGAAGCCTCGATCGGCGCCGCATTGGCGTCGTCACCCAACGCCAGCAGCATGCGCGTCGGCGCGCCGCCGGCACGAGCACTGGCCACCGCCTGGTTGGCGCCCTTGCCGCCCGGAAACGCACGCGCGTCGCGACCCAGCACGGTTTCGCCCGGCGCCGGCACGTGCGCCACGCGTATCACGAAATCCAGATTGGCCGAACCCACGACCAACACGGTGTTGCGGACAGGATCGCTCATGTAACGCTCGCGGAAGCCAGCGCCCATGATGCCCCATGCCCTCTGTAGGAGCGACTTCAGTCGCGATGCTTTTACGGGATTCGGATTCAGCAAGGCCAAAGGGCATCGCGACTGAAGTCGCTCCTACAACAGCGGTCGAAGCGCGGGCGCTACGGCCAGGCGATCCAGCCGATCGCCAGCACGGCGAGCACGACACCGGCCAGATTGAGCCGGCTCAGGCGCTCGTGGAACAGCGCCATACCGACCACGGCGCCCAACGCCACCACGCCGATGTTCATGCTGGCGAAGACCAGCGCCGGGTGCTGCGGCAGCGCGCGATGGCCGCGCAGGTAGAACAGGATATTGCCGAAGTTGAACAACCCCAGCAGCACGCCGCCGAGCAGGTTGCGCGCGGTGAAACGGGTACCTTCCCGCCATCGACGCCACAGCGCCAGGGCAAACGCCACGGGCAGGGCCAGCGCGAACATCGCCTGCAGCGAGGTGGCCAACGGCACGCCGGCTTGCGCCACGCGCTTGAACAGGATGTCGATGAGGCCGAAACCGGCCAGCACCAGCAGCGGGTAAAGCCAGCGCTCGGCGTTGGCAGTCGCGCGTGTGGAGGGCGATGGCGACGTCCGCCACAGCATGGCCGCCAGCGCCAGCAACCCCAACACGATGCCCACCGCGGCGGCCGGGCGCAGCGATTCGCCGAAGAACACGAAGGCCGCCGGCAACGACAACAGCAGGGACAGGCGCTGCGCCGCATCGCTGCGCACGATGCCGGCGTGGCGCACCGACGCGCCCAGGGCCAGGAAGATGGTCGGCAGCAGCAGGCCCAGGCCGATCAGCGCCAGCCACGGCACCGCCACGTTGCGCAGGACGGCAGTGTCCGGTTGCAGCATCAACGCCACGAGTACGCTGGCGACGGCGTAGTTCCACGCGATCGCCTGTCCCACATCCACTTCGAAACGGCGGGCAAGCTTGAGCAGCACCGAGACCAGCACGCTGCATGCGATGGCGAGAAAGACGTCGATCAAGGGCATGTCCCGACGGCACAGACGAAAGCGCATGCAGGAGCGACTTCAGTCGCGACGCTTTTGGCCTGAGGTTTCCAAGGCCACAAACAAGAGCGTTGCGACTGAAGTCGCTCCTACAGGTTCCTGCGATACGGCTTACTTCAGTGCGGCGGCTTCGCGCGCGAGTTGCTCGATGCCGGCCCAGTCGCCGCGTGCCATCTTGTCCGCCGGCGTCAGCCAGGAGCCACCCACGCAGACCACGTTGGTCAGCTTCAGGAAATCGATCGCGTTGGTGAGGTTGATGCCGCCGGTGGGGCAGAAGTGGATCTGCGGCAGCGGGCTGGCCCAGGCGGCCAGCAGCTTGGCGCCACCGACCGGCACGGCGGGGAACAGCTTCAGGTGTTCGTAGCCGCGCTCGAGCAGGCTCATCGCCTCGGTGGCGGTGGCCACGCCGGGCAGCAGCGGCAGTTCGTTGTCGTCGGCCGCGTCGAGCAGGCGTGGCGAGGTGCCGGGAGAGACGGCGAAATGCGCGCCGGCAAGGCGGGCAGTTTCCAGCTGGCCACCGCGCAGCACCGTGCCCACGCCGACCACGGCTTCCTTGACCTCGGCAACGATGGCGCGAACCGCATCCATCGCGGCCGGCGTGCGCAGGGTGACCTCGATCGTGCGGATGCCCCCGGCCACCAGCGCGCGCGCCATCGGCACCGCATGGCTGACGTCGTCGATGATCACCACTGGCACCACCGGGGCAAGCTTGAGAATCGTGGCCAGCTTCTGTTGTCGCGTTTCCTGCAATGTCATGGTCGATGGCATCCGTTTGTATCGGTGGTGCCGGCGCGGTGCGCCGGCGCGGGGTCCAGGAGCCTGGACGGTAAAAACGTTCCGGGCTGCAAAAGCGGCTGCGGGGTCCATAATTCCGCCCTTTCTTGGCCCATGGAACCACCATGGGCCGGCAAAAGGACGAAAATCTGTCCTCCCGCAGCCACTTTTTCGCCTCGGAAGTTTCTACCGTCCAGGCTCCTAGAGATCGGCCGCGTGGTGGCGGTCTTGCGTGCCGAACACGGTAACGCCCGTATCGGCGCCACCCACGGCATTGCGCATCATCGCGAACAGCTCGCGGCCCATGCCGCTGTGATGGGCGCTGAGGTCGGCCACGGCCTGCGGGCGGGCGGCCCACTCGGCGGCGTCGACCTTCGCCTCCAGCGTACCAGCGATGGCGTCGAGCCGGATCACGTCGCCGTCGCGCAGCTTGCCCAGCGGGCCGGCGTCGATACCGACCTGCTACTGGGCAATGTCGGACTGACG
>JBIQMK010000035.1:0-18875 GCA_044463365.1 Rhodanobacter sp.
GACGAGATCAGCGAATTGCTGGCGGTACCGTCGCTGACGCCGGTGCCTGGCACGCAGCCGTGGTTGCTTGGCGTGGCCAACGTGCGCGGCAACCTGGTGCCGGTGATCGACTTCGCCCGCTTCCTGTTCGGCGAGCGCACGATGCATACCGACCGCACGCGCCTGCTGATCGTGCGCCAGAACGGCGGCAACGTGGCGCTGCTGGTGGATGAGGTCTTCGGCCAGCGTACGGTCGATCAGGAGCAACGGACGCAGGCGATGAACGAGGACGATCCGCGGCTGGTTCGTTTCGTCGATGGCCGCGTGGGTGAGCAGCAACTGGCGGTTTTCAGCATGAACCGGCTGGTGCGCGCACCGGATTTCCGGCAGGCCGCGGCCTGACGCATCACATCGGATACAAGAAGGACCGGGATCGGTTGGGACCGGAATCAGGGGCAGCGGCCCCGCTGAGCGCCGCCACGATGCGGGCCGCCAGAAGCGTAGACGGGTGAGGTGAACATGAGCACTACAGGGGGCGTTAGCAGGGAACGGGGTTACACCCTCCTTATCGTCATGCTGCTGGCGGCGATCGGTTTTGCGGCGGTGGACTTTTTCCTGCTCAACCAGCGCAACGGCGAGGATCGGCAGGCGATAGCGCTGACCACACAGATCCAGGTGCTGTCGCAGCAGACCGCGAAATTCGCGTTGGAATCGGCCGACGGCAACGTCGATTCGTTCAAGGAACTGGAGAGCACGCGCAACGCCATCGATTCGGCGGTGCAGCGGTTGAACAAGGGCGACGTCGCCGGCGGCATGCGCGCCTACGGCAACAACGACACCACGCCTACCGGTCGCGCCGTGACGGCGTTGACCCATTCCTGGAACCAGCTCGACGCCGATATCGGCAAGATCCTGTCCAACAAGTCCGTGGTGCTCGATTCGGCCCAGCGCGCCGCCACGCTGGCGCGCGAGATACCGCTGCTCAACTCGAGCATGGAGCAGGTGGTCAACATCCTGCAGCAGCGCAACGGCAGCTCCGAGCAGATGCTGGGCACGTCGCGCCAGATGCTCTCGGCCGACCGCATCATCCGCCGCGTGCAGGAAGTGCTGCAGGGCGGTTCCACCGCCCAATCCGCGGCCGATGGACTCGCCCGTGACGCACAGCTCTACGGCACCGTGTTGAAGGGACTGCTCGATGGCAACAGCGCCAGCGGCGTGAAGCCGGTCAGCGACGCCAACGCGCGCAAGATTCTTGCCGACATGGATGCCAGCTGGGAAAAACTGGCCGATCCGCTGTCGCGCCTGGTCGCCGCCGCCAGCAACATCGCGGACGTGAAACATGCCGGCAACCAGGCATCGCTGGATTCGCAGACCGTATTGCTGCGCGCCAACGACCTTTCCGAGCAGATCGGCAAGCTGCCGCTGCGCCGGCTGTTCCCGAACGTGTGGTGGGGCTTGCTGGCGGCGATCGGCGCGGTGGCTTTCGCGCTGTTGCTGGTGGTCAGCCTGGTGCGCGACCAGCGCCGCCGCTTCGCCGAGAGTACCGAGCTGAACCAGCGCAACCAGGAGGCGATCATGCGCCTGCTGGACGAGATGGGCTCGCTCGCCGAAGGCGACCTCACCGTCAAGACCACCGTTTCCGAGGACATCACCGGCGCGATCGCCGACTCGGTCAACTACGCCATCGACGAGCTGCGTTCACTCGTTACCACCATCAACGAGACGTCCGAACAGGTGTCGTCATCGGCGCAGGAAACCCAGACCACCGCCCGCCAGCTGGCCAACGCGGCCGAGCAGCAGGCGCAGCAGATCAGCACCGCCACCTCCGCGATCAACCAGATCGTGAGTTCGATGGACAACGTGTCGCGCGATTCGGCCGAGTCGGCCGACGTGGCCGAGCGCTCGGTGAAAATCGCCTCGCACGGCGCCGAAGTGGTGCGCGAAACCATCTCCGGCATGGACTCCATCCGCGACCAGATCCAGGAGACATCCAAGCGCATCAAGCGGCTGGGCGAATCCTCGCAGGAGATCGGCTCGATCGTGGAACTGATCAATGACATCGCCGAGCAGACCAACATCCTGGCCTTGAACGCCGCCATCCAGGCCGCATCGGCCGGTGAGGCCGGTCGCGGTTTCGCGGTGGTGGCGGACGAAGTGCAGCGACTGGCCGAACGCTCCACCAGCGCCACCAAGCGTATCGAGACCCTGGTGCAGACGATTCAGTCCGATACCAACGAAGCGGTGAACTCGATGGAGCAGACCACCGCCGAGGTGGTTGCCGGTGCACGGCTGGCGGAGGACGCGGGCAGCGCGCTGGGCGACATCGAGCGCGTTTCGCACGATCTGTCCGCACTGATTCAGAACATTTCCACGGCAGCCCGGGAGCAGTCGGCCGCAGCCACCGATATTTCGGTGTCGATGAATGCGATCCAGGAGATCACCTCGCAGACGTCGCAAGGTGCCAGCCAGACGGCGGACTCCATCGGTACGCTGGCGCAGCTGGCGAGCGACCTTCGCCGCTCGGTGGCGCATTTCAAGCTGCCGGACTGACGTGAGCCGGCCTGACATGAGAATTTTGAAGGGGGGCATTCTCGCTGGTGGCGTAATGCATCGTTGCGCAACCGCTGAGAGAGGCGCATGAGACTTCAAGACCACATCGATTTCACCACGCTGCAGTGGGTCAAGCCCCAGCTGGACGAGGCACTGTCCAGCGCCCGCGACGCGCTGGCCACGCATGTCGAAAACCCCGGCGATCGCAGCGTCATGCGGTCGTGCATGGATCAGTTGCATCAGGTGCGTGGCACCCTGCAAATGGTGGAACTGCATGGCGCCGCCATGGCTGCCGCCGAGATGGAAACGGTTTCCCGCGCGCTGCTCGACGACCAGGTGGCCAACCGCGAGGAAGCCTACGCCGTATTGATGCGTGGCCTGATGCAGTTGCCGGACTATCTCGAACGCCTGTCCGGCGGACATCGCGACGTGCCGGTGGTATTGCTGCCGCTGCTCAACGATCTGCGTGGAGTCATCGAAAAGCCGCCGCTCTCCGAGTCGGCCTTGTTCCATCCCAACCTCGACGCGTTCCTGCCGGAGCAGGCGCCCGCGGCCATGAGCGAGTCCCACGCCGAGGCGCGTCGTGGCGAGCTGAACGGGTTGCGGCTTCGTTTCCAGCGGCAATTGCTGGGCTGGTTCCGTGGCGAGGATCCCGCACGCCAATTGGCCGGCATGCGCACCACGCTGCTGGAAATCGCCGCGCGCTGCTATCACGTGCATGGCCGCCGGTTGTGGTGGATCGCGGCGGGCGTGCTGGAGGGTCTTGAACAGGGCATGTTCAAGAACCGCACGACCGAAATCCGCCAGCTGATCGGCAAGGTCGATCGCAATATCCGCGAGCTGATCGAACACGGCGAAGGCAGTTTGCGGGGTGGCGATGCCGACGAACTGGCGTGCCAGTTGCTCTATCTGGTGGCGCAATCGCCTCAGCGCAGCCCGCAGATGGAGCTGCTGCAATCGACATATGCACTCGATCGTCAGGTGCCCGACGCCGGCGAACTGGAGCATGCGCGCGGATCGATGGCCGGTCACAACCGCGCCTTGCTCGACTCCGTATCGCGCGCGCTGAAAGACGATCTGCTGCGAGTAAAGGAAGCGTTGGACCTGTTCCTGCGCCAGGCGGACGGCGACCCGGCGCAATTGGCCGCCCAGGGCGAGGTGCTGGAGCGTGTCGGCGACACGCTCGGCATGCTGGCTCTCGCGGTGCCGCGGCGGATGGTCGTCGAGCAACGGCAGATTCTCGACGAGATCGCCAATCACATGCGCAGTGCCGACGAGGCCGCACTGCTCGACGTCGCCGGTGCGCTGCTCTATGTCGAGGCATCGCTGGACGACCACATCGAAAGCCTGGGCGCCGAGGGCGTGGCCGAAGGCGACGAAGGCGAGGTCGGCGTTCCCCGCAGCGAGGCCATGGGCATCGTCGTGGCGTTGATGCAGGAGGCGATCAGCAACACCGGTAAGGTGAAGGAGGCGATCGTCGCGTTCAGCGAATCCGGCTGGCAGCACGAGCATCTCGCCGGCAGCCCGGCCCTGATGGATGAAGTGGCCGGCGCGCTGCGCATGTTGTCCACGGTACGCCCGGCCGAGCTGGCCGAGGGCGTCAGCCGTTTCATCGGCAATGAGTTGCTGCTCGATCGGCGCGTGCCCGATGGCGTGCAGATGGATCACCTGGCCGACGCGCTGGCCGCGCTGGAGTATTACCTCGAGGCTGCCCGCGAACACCGCGGAGGCCTGGAACATATCCTGGACGTGGCCGAACACAGTCTGGGCCTGCTGGGCTACTGGCCGCCGCCTGCCGTGCGCGAATCGTCCGAAACCTCGCTGCTGGCGGCTGCCGACGCATCGCCGGCGGGCGACGAACATGTCGACTTGTCCGAATCCGTCAGCGTGCATCCCGGCGACAGCATCGAGGAGCTGATGATCGGTGAGGATGAATCCTCGCCGCGCCTCACGCAGGACATCGATGGCCTGCGCCTGGCCGAAACCGGATCCCCGACACCGGAACCGTCCGAAGAAGGTGCAGCGGACGGGGATTGGGTCGAAATCGAAGAGGAGATCGTCGAGCAGGTGCCGGTTGCCGATGCGCTGGCGGCCACCGCAGGCTTCAACGCCAACGCCGAAGGCATCGACGACGACATCCGCGAAATCTTCCTCGAGGAGATGCAGGAGGAGATCGACAACCTCGCCGAGGCCGAGAAGGTCTGGTTGGCCGATCCGTCGCAATTGTCCTCGCTGGCGGCCATCCGCCGTTCGTTCCACACGTTGAAAGGCTCGGGCCGGCTGGTTGGCGCCAGCGTGCTCGGCGAATTCGCATGGAAAGTCGAGAGTGCGCTCAATCGCGTGCTCGACAACAGCATCGAACCGCATGAAGGTGTGCAGGCGATGGTGCGCCACGCCATCGACGCATTGCCGCAGCTGTTGGCCGCGCTCAAGGGCGAAGGCACGCTGAAGGCGCCGCTCGGCGCCATCATGGATGTGGCCGAGCGCCTGGCAGCGGGCGAGGACGCGCGTGTCGAGGGGCATCCGTCGGTCGTTACCGAAACCGTCCGCCGGGTGGTCCGTCGCCGCGTGCCGCGCATCGATGCGGATGCGGCGGCGATTCCGCAGGCCAGCGTGACCGACGCCCACACGCTCGTGGGCGCCACGGACGATCACAGCGAACCGCTCGAAGCCTTGCCGTTGCCGGTGATGCCCTCGGTGGACCCGGTCTTGCTGGAGATCCTGCGCAGCGAGGTGGGCCAGTACCTGCAGACGATACGCGGAGCCATACTCCGTGCGGGCAGCGATCTGCCGGTGGGGGAGGAACTGCTTCGCGCCGTGCATACCTTGCACGGGGCCATCGCGATGGTCGACATCGCCCTGCTGATGCAGGTGTTGTCGCCGCTGGAAGGCTTGCTCAAGCGCCTGCGCGCCGCCGATGTGCCGTTGTCCAGTGAAGGCATCCGTCTACTGGGCGAGGCGGCCGACGTGGTCGACACCGTGATGGAGCAATTCGACTCGGCCGATCCGCAATTGCCCATCGTGGATGCGCTGGTCGACCAAATCGTGGCCATGCGCGACTTGTATTCCGAGTCGCAGGTTGCCCACGTGGTGTACGAATCCCGTCCGTACGACCTGGAAGATGGTGCGATAGAGGGCGCGGAACAGGACCTGGACGCCTGGAGTCCATCGCGTGAACCGGAGCCGGTACTCGGCGATGGCGACGAGGCACCGGCGACCGCCGACGAGGAAGCGCCGGAAGAGCCCTCGACCGACACAGACGATGCGCAGCCAGCAACCGACACCGACGCCCATGATGCGCAACACGAAACGTTCGCCAACGAGCTGATGGCGGCGCTGGACGCATTCGAGCCCGGCGAGCCGCGCGGTAGCGACGCCGAGAACGTCCCGGTCGGCGATGCCATCACCGAGGACGACGAGAACGCCGTCGTCGATGCGCAACAAGACGGCCCGGATGACGCCGCGTTGGCGCAGGAGCTTGCCGCGGAGCTGGAGGCCGTCGAGCGTGAAGCGGCTGCGCGCGAAGCCGCCGAGCGCGACGCAGCGGAGCGTGAAGCTGCCGCGGAACGTGAAGCCGCGGAACGCGAGGCTGAAGCGCGTGCGTCCGCCGAACGCGAAGCGGCCGAACGCCGTGCGCGCGAGCTCGCCGAGCAAGAGGCGTTGCAGGCAGCTTCGTCGACGCATGCGGCCGATCCCGAGGCGCATGCCGAGGTCACCCCGACAACGCCGGAAGAGGTTGCCGAAGAGGCGCCCGCCGCCAGCGCCCTCGATGACGACTTGCTCGAAGTGTTCCTCGATGAGGCGCACGAAATACTGGATCATGCCGATGGCGTGCTGGCGCAATGGCGTGCCGAGCCGACGGAACTCAGCTACGTGGGGGAACTCCAGCGCGACCTGCATACCCTCAAGGGCGGCGCGCGCATCTCGGGCCTGGCATCGATCGGCGACCTGGCCCACGCCATCGAGACCCTGCTGGAGAAGCCGGTCGAACCGGCGGGAACGGCGTCGTTGATCGCCGCGCTGGAATCCAGCTTCGACCAGCTCAACACGATGGTGCAGCAGGTGGCGCACCGCCAGACGATCGAGTACCCGCAGGCGGCAATCGACCGGCTGCTGGCGCTGGCCGGCGAAGAAGGCTTCACCAACGACGACGTTCTGGCCGCCATTGCGATGCCCGAAACAGTGGCACCGGCGTCGAAGGCGATGCCATCCGGAGATCGTGCGCCAACCGGCGATCTGCCGGAGCTGCTGCCGGAGGCGGAAGAAGAGGTTCGCTCGACGCAGGAACAGATCCGCGTCCGCGCCGATCTGCTCGACAGTCTCGTCAACCACGCCGGTGAAGTGGCCATCTACCGTTCGCGGCTGGAGCAGCAGGTCGCCGGTTACCGTTTCAACCTGGTCGAGCTGGAACAGACCGTGGCCCGCCTGCGCAGCCAGCTGCGCATGCTGGAGATCGAGACCGAGGCGCAGATCATCGCGCGCTTCCAGCGCGAGCATCGCGAGGCAGGCCTCACCACCGTGTTCGATCCGCTCGAGCTCGATCGCTATTCGCAGCTGCAGCAGTACTCCCGTGCGCTGGCCGAGTCGGTGTCCGACCTGGTCTCCATCCAGAGCACGCTGGACGAACTGACGCGCCAGGCCGAAACCCTGCTGATCCAGCAGTCGCGTGTCAGCACCGACCTGCAGGACGGTCTGCTGCGTACCCGCATGCTGCCGTTCGACACCATGGTGCCCAACCTGCGCCGCACCCTGCGCCAGGCCGCCCAGGAGGAAGGCAAGCACGCCCAACTCTATGTGGACGGTGCGCACGGCGAAATGGATCGCAACCTGCTCGACCGCATCAAGGCGCCGTTCGAGCACATGCTGCGCAACGCCATCGCGCACGGTATCGAAACGCCGGCCGAACGGCGCAAGGTGGGCAAGCCGGCCGAAGGCGCGGTGCACATCCAGGTGGCGCGCGAGGCGACCGAGGTGGTGGTGCGTGTCAGCGACGATGGCCGCGGCCTCGATCGCGAGGCCATCCGCAGCCGCGGGATCGAGCGTGGCCTGCTTCGCGCCGACAGCAACCCCAGCGACGATCAGTTGCTGGGGTTGATCACCCAGGCCGGCTTCTCCACCGCCGGCAAGATCACCCAGCTGGCCGGCCGCGGCGTGGGCATGGACGTGGTGGCCAACGAGATCAAGCAACTGGGCGGCTCGCTGTCGATCGAATCGACCGCGGGCAAGGGCACCACGTTCGTACTGCGCCTGCCGTTCACCCTGGCGGTGACGCAGGCGATCCTGGTACGCATTGGCGAAGCCACGTTTGCCATCCCGATGACATCGGTCCAGGGCGTCGCGCGAATTGACGCTGAGGAAATGGCGGCGCTGCTGGAGCAGGGCGAACCCACGTTCTCCCACGGCAACGAGTCCTACGCCATCCATGACCTGGCCGAACTGCTGGGCCTGCCGCCCGGTATGCCGCCGGAAGGCGAACAGCAGCCCCTGCTGCTGACCCGCGCGGGCGATTTGCGTGCGGCCATCCGGATCGACGCCGTTCTCGGCTCCCACGAAATCGTGGTCAAGTCGGTGGGTCCGCAGATCAGCTCGGTGCCCGGCCTGCTCGGCGCCACCATCATGGGCGACGGCTCGGTATTGATCATTCTGGATCTGGCGCCACTGGTCCGCCACGGCATCATCCGTCGCGAGCAGCGCCTGGCGGACGGGCTCAGTGCCTTGCAGACACCGGTCATCGAGGAAGTCAGGGTGCGGCCGCTGGTCATGGTGGTGGACGATTCCATCACCATGCGCAAGGTCACCAGCCGCGTGCTCGAGCGCCACGAATACGAAGTGAGCACCGCCAAGGACGGTGTCGATGCGGTCGAGAAGCTGCACGAGCGGGTCCCCGACCTGATGCTGCTGGATATCGAGATGCCGCGCATGGACGGCTACGAGTTGGCGACGCTGATGAAGGCCGATCCGCGACTCAGTGGCGTACCGATCATCATGATCACCTCGCGCAGCGGCGACAAGCATCGCCAGCGGGCACTCGACATCGGTGTGGAGCGTTATCTCGGCAAGCCCTATCAGGAGGCGGACCTGCTGACGCAGATCGGCGAGGTCCTGGAACAGCATGCCTCGGAGTCGGCCCATGAGTGACTCCGGTCCGGGGATCGCGTTGCTTTTCGGCGATGGCGAACTGGGCAACCAGTTGCGCCTTGCGCTGCAGGAGCATGGCGCGCGGATCGTGCACGAAGGCCATGTGGGCAGCCTCAGCCGGGACCTGTTGATGGAAAGCGGGGCCGAGGTCGTGGTGGTGAACCTCGAGGACGAGGATGACGACGCGCTCGATCGCCTGTATGACGTGATCGATGGCGATACGCCGCGAGTGGTTTTCAATGACGGCCAGGCCAGCCGCGCGCTCGGCGGCTGGGATCGCGCCCGCTGGGCACGGCACCTGGCGGCCAAGGTCATGGCCTCCGCCGACGTCGACCCGCCGCGTCCGCGGACCGCGCCCAGCCTGGTCACGCCCTTGGCCCTGGCCGACACGTCGGCGATCGAACGCACCGGGCCCGCGGCCGACAGTCTTCCCGCCGAACAAGACCAGTCAACCACGACGGCTGCATCCAGCGCGCCGGAAGTCGACGTCGCCGACGATCCTGCGTCGATCGGGCAGGAGCAGGGCGTCGTCGAGGACGCCGACTCTGGCAGCCTGGAAGCCGAACTCGAGGCCATGCTGGCTTCCGACGCCTTGTCGACCAGCGAAGACGAATTCGGCACGGGTCTGCGTTATTTCGAGAACGCGCCCGAGTTGCACGACGGTGAATTTGGCGAATCGGCCGGTGTCACCGACACCGTGGATGAGCGCTCCGGCGATGAAAGCGCAGATACCGCCTGCCCTGGCGTCGAACCGTTCGCCGCCGCGGCCACGGATTTCGCCTTCGATCACCTGCCATCCGATCTGTCCCTGGCGGGCGATGCGGCACACGAACCCGAGAAGACACCGGCACCCACCGTGGTGAGCGCCCCCGACAGCTGGGCTCTGCTGGACGATGATGCCCCCGTCGAACCCGTGCGGGTGTCCGCCGCGGATTTCGGCGTGGTCAAGCAGAGTGCCGCCGAGTTTCTTTCACCGGAGGTCCAAGACGCGGCGCCGTCGACCGAGCCGGTGATGAACCTGCAATTGCTGACGATGGAAGAGGCGGTGGCGCCGCAACCCTATTCGCATGAAATGCACCTGGACGAGAACGGCCGCCCCCTGCATCGGGTCGTATTGCTGGGCGCAGCGGCCGACGGGCTGGATTCGGTGTGCGAGTTTCTTTCGGCGTTGCCGGAACGCACGCAGTCGACCTTCCTGCTCGTCCAGCATCTGGGGGCGCAGTCGATGGCGGGGCTGATGGAGCTGTTGTCGGTATGCGGCGGTCCGCTGCCCGTTCGCGTCGCGACCGACGGTGACCATGCCGTGCCGGGCGAACTGCTGGTGGTGCCGGCGGCGTCCCAGGTTTCGTTGCGGCGCGATGGCGCGTTGACGGTGCAAGGCAACGAACCCGATGCCGGCAGCGAGTCCTCGATCGACGCCAACTTCAGCACGATAGCCAACGTTTTCGGCCGCGACGTGGTGTCGATCGTGTTTGCCGGACGTTCCACCGATGCGGTCGCGGGCGCCCAGGCCGTGCACGATCTCGGGGGCGAGGTCTGGGTGGAAGCCGCGCCGGATGTGCAGTATTCCGATATGGTCGGCAGCATTTTTGCCGAGCGACTGGTCAGTTTTTCCGGTGCCCCGCATGAGCTGGCGGCGCACTTGATCGAGGTGTATCCATGAGTGATCCGTTGCCGCGCGAAATCCGCTGCATCCTGGTGCCGGTGGGCAACATGCGCCTGTTGTTGCCCAACGCCACCGTGGCCGAGGTGATCACCCTGCCCGACGCGGAGCCGGTCGCTGGCGCGCCGCCCTGGTTGCTGGGGCGCATCGCCTGGCGCGGCTGGCGAGTGCCGCTGGTGTCGTTTACCCGCCTTTGCGGCGCGGAAGAGGGCGACGCCGAGCTCAGCTCCCGTGTGGCCGTGCTGAAAACGCTGGGCGGCAATGCGCAAATGCCGTTCATGGCGCTGGTCACGCAGGGCTTTCCGCGTCTCACCACGCTCAACGCCGAGCTCATCATCCCCACCCACGACGGCACCGAATTGCCGCCGGGGATCCGCGCCCGGGTGCTGGTCCGCGACGACGTCGCGGTGATCCCGGACATGGAAGGCATCGAGGCGGAACTGCTGACCTTGCTGGAACGGCAGACCGAACTGGACGGGACGGCGGACGATGTCGACCTTGAACGGGTGGACTCCGCTGCCGGCTCGTCGTGGGGCGCTTCCGAGGGCTGAGCGTTTCAGGCGTCGCCGTGCAGCGCCTGCAATGCGGCAAGTGCCGCCATCCCCGCGGTTTCCGTGCGCAGGATGCGCGGCCCCAGGCGCAGGCCGGCAAAGCCGCTGGCGGTCAACGCCTGTACATCGCGTTCGCCGAGGCCGCCTTCGGGGCCGATCACCAGGTAGCCGCCGGCCGGGCCGAAACGAAGATCGCGCGCGTTCCTGGTGCCGTCCGGCAACAGCGCCAGGCGCAGCGCGCCGTCGTCGGCCAGCTGATCCAGCCAGGTTTGCAGCGGCTGTGCGCCAAGGATCTCCGGCAACTGCGCCCGACCGCTCTGCTCGCAGGCACTGGCCACCACCGAACGCCAGTGGGCCAGACGCTTCTCGGCGCGCGCGGCGTCGAGCTTCACTTCCGAACGCTCCGTCAGCAGCGGCACGATCCGCACCGCGCCCAGCTCGGTGGCCTTTTGCATGATCAGGTCCATCTTCTCGCCGCGCGCCACGGCCTGCGCCAGCGTCAGCCGCAGCGGTGATTCCGTTCCCGCCGGTTGTCCGCCACCCACACCCACCACGACCTCGCGCTTGCCCGTGCGTTCGATGGTTGCCGGGTAATCGTTGCCGTCGCCGTTGAACAGGATCAACGGATCGCCGGCGACCAGACGCAGGACGCGGGCGACGTGCTCGCCAGCCTGCGCCGGCAAGGCCAGTTCATCGCCGGCTCGCAGCGGCACATCGACGTGGATACGAATGGTACGCATGGGTCTGGTCCGCGATCGAGAGAATCAGCCTGCCACGGCGCGTTCGATTCCGGCGATCGCGGTATCGACCAGCAAGTCGATTTCCTGCCCGGTCACGACGTAGGGAGGCATGAAATACACCACGTTGCCCAGCGGCCGCAGCAACACGCCGTGCTCCAGGCCGTGCAGATAGACGCGCATCCCACGCCGCTCCTTGCTGTCGAACGGCCGGCGAGTGGCCTTGTCGGCCACCAGTTCCACCGCGGCGATCATGCCGGTCTGACGCACATCGGCCACGTGTGGATGATCGCGCAGCGGTGCCAGTCGTTGCGCCAGATGGGCGGCCAGGTTCCGGTTGCGATCGAGCACGGGCTCGTCGCGGAAGATCGCCAGGGTTTCCAGCGCCACGCGGCAGGCCAGCGGGTTGCCGGTGTAGCTGTGCGAATGCAGGAACGCCTTGCCGGCGTTGTATTCGGCATAGAACGCGTCGTAGACGTCGTTGGTGGTGAGTGTCACCGAGAGCGGCAGGAAGCCGGCGGTGAGTCCTTTCGACAGGCACATGAAGTCCGGCGACACGCCGGCCTGCTCGCAGGCGAACAGGCTGCCGGTGCGGCCGAAGCCCACGGCGATTTCGTCGGCAATGAAATGCACGGAAAATTCATCGCACAGCGCACGCAGGCCCACCAGATAATCGGGGTGATACATGCGCATGCCGCCGGCGCATTGCACCAGGGGCTCGACGATCACCGCGCAGGTTTCCTGCCCGTGGCGTTCCAGCAGCGTGCGCAGATCGCGCAATCGGCGGGCGGCCGTCTGCTGGGGGCCTTCGCCCGGTTCACCTTCGTAGGCATCCGGCGAAGGCGTCAGGAACGGCGTCAGCAGCAGCGGCGCGTAGGTTTTGCGGTATAGCGCCACATCGCTTACCGACAGCGCACCCAGTGTTTCGCCGTGGTAGCTGCCGCTGAGCGCAACGAAGCGGGTCTTCTCGCCATGGCCCTGGTTGAGCCAGTAGTGGAAGCTCATTTTCAGCGCGACTTCGACCGCCGATGAGCCATTGTCCGCGAAGAACACCTTGTCCAGCCCGGGCGGCGTAATGGCCACCAGTTTCTCGGCCAGATCGATCGCCGGTTCGTGGGTGAAGCCGGCGAAGATGACGTGCTCCAGCCTGCTTGCCTGATCGGCAAGCGCTGCGGCGATGCGGGGATTGGCGTGGCCAAAAATATTGGTCCACCACGAACTGATGCCATCGAGATAACGGCGGCCATCCGCGTCGATCAACCAGGCGCCTTCGCCGCGCACGATCGGCACCATCGGTACGCTTTCGTGATCTTGCATCTGGGTGCAGGGGTGCCACACATGTTTCAGGTCGCGCGTGGCCAGCGCGGCGTTGCTGCTTGCGGGGTGAGTCATCCGGTTATCATCGGCCTTGCACCGCGATCGCTCAAGTGTCGCGGCTTTTCTTCTGGAAGCGCCTTGACGTATCTGCGGAAAATCCTGCTTGGCTTCGGCGTCGTGCTGCTGGCCGTGGCGGTCCTGCTGTGGTTTTTCCCGGCGCGGTGGGCGGTGGCGCTGATTGCGCCGCAACTGCATGGCATGCAATTGCGGCAGGTTACCGGTTCGGTATGGCAGGGCCGCGCGGGGCAGTGGCGGGATCGCGAAGGCCACGATCTGGGTCGTGTGCAGTGGCAACTGTCGCGCCGCGCGCTGTGGGGCGATGTGCGCGTGCAAATCGACATCGCCGGGCCGCAGCTGGATTTCAGCGGCCATGTGCGCAGGGTTTCATCGGACACCTACGATTGGCGGAACGTGCGGGCACGCGTGGCATTGGGCGCACCTTGGCAAAGCTGGCTGGCCGCCATCGGCCAGCCGCGCGGCGAAGTACGCCTGTCGGTCGACCGTGCGCTGCTGCAAAACGGCTGGCCCATGGATTTGCGGGGCACGGCGCATTGGCGCGACGGCTCGATTCGAGGCGCCAGCGGCGAGATCGCGTTGGGCGATTGGCAGCTGCAGGCACAGGCGCGCAACGGGTGGATCGAGGCACAATTCCACAACGAGGCCGACGGGCCGCTGCGCGGTCACGGCCAGCTGCAGGGAAATCTGCTCGGTTGGCGGCTGCAGGCGACATTGCAGCCGCATGGCCCCGATCGCGCGCTGCGCCAGTGGCTGCAACGATGGGGAACCGTCGATGCCGACGGTACCGTGCATGTCGATCGCCGCGGTGGCCTGGCCATCTGACAAAAGCTTTTCCACGAACAGGAAACAACATGGATTCCGCAACACTCGCTCAGGCCCTTGCCGCCGCCAGGGAAGCTGCCGCCGCCGCCGGTGAGGTCATTCGCCACTACTGGCAACAGGGCGTGGCGGTGGAACTGAAAGACGACGCCACCCCCGTCACGATCGCCGACCGCGAAGCGGAGCAGGCGATCCGCAAGATCCTGCAGGCGGCGTTGCCGCAGGCGTCCATCTACGGCGAGGAATACGGCTTGGACGGCGAGCGTGGCGGCCTGATGTGGCTGGTCGATCCGCTGGACGGCACCAAGAGCTTCGTGCGGCGCACGCCGTTCTTCTCCACCCAGATCGCGCTGATGGAAGGCAACGAGCTCATCCTCGGCGTGTCCAGCGCGCCGATCTACGGCGAGGTGATGTGGGCCAGTGCCGGCGCTGGCGCGTGGATGGATGGTGAGCGGGTGCAGGTGGCGGCCACGTCGGCGATGGCACAGGCATCCGTGTCCACCGGCAACGTCAAGACGCTGACGAGCGACGCGCGCTGGGATGCACTGGGCGCGCTGATCCGCGACAGCAACCGCATCCGCGGCTACGGCGATTTCTGCCATTACCACCTGCTGGCACGCGGCGGGCTGGATCTGGTGATCGAGTCGGACGTGAACATCCTGGACATCGCGGCGCTGGCGGTGATCGTGCGCGAGGCCGGCGGTGTGTTCACCGAACTGGACGGCGCACCGTTGACGCTCGACACGCGCAGCGTGCTGGCGGGCACGCCGGCCATCCATGCGCAGGCGTTGCAGCGGCTGCGGCTCTGAGCGGCATTGACGTCGCACGGCGTTCGATTTCTGCGGTGCGGGCTTCTAGAATGGACGGATGCCCAAACTGCCGATCATCCACGCCACCCGCGACGTCACCGACAGTCGCTTCCTGCAGGTCGAACAAGTCGACCTGGAGTTTTCCAACGGCGTGCGACGCACCTACGAGCGGCTGAAGGGCAGCGGCCTGGGTGCGGTGATCATCGTGCCGATGCTGGACGACGACACCGTGCTGTTGATACGCGAATACGGTGGCGGTGTGGGCCGTTACGAACTGGGTTTGCCGAAGGGCCGCCTCGACCAGGACGAGACCGCCGAGCAGGGCGCCAACCGCGAACTGAAGGAAGAGATCGGTTACGGCGCGCGGCAGCTGAAAATTCTGCACAACCTGTCGTTGTCCCCCTCGTACATGACGCACATGGCGCACGTGGTGCTGGCGCAGGATCTCTACCCCGAGCGGCTGCTTGGCGACGAGCCGGAGCCGCCGGAAGTGGTGCCCTGGAAAATGTCCCAGCTGCACACGCTGCTCGGTCGCGACGACGTCACCGAGGGCCGTTCGATCGCCGCGCTGTACATGGCGCACGAATACCTGGCCGGCCGGTTCAAGCGGTCATGATCGATCTTTCGTTTGCGCAAGAGGTCGGCGCCATCGCCCGCGCCGCTGGTGACGCCATCATGGCGATTTACAGCGGTGACTTCGCCGTGCAGACCAAGGCCGATGCGTCGCCGCTCACCACTGCCGATCTGGCCGCCCAACAGGTGATTGCCGCGGCGCTGGCCGGACTCGACCCGCAACTTCCCATCGTGTCCGAGGAAGCCCGCGCGGCGGATTGGTCGCAGCGCCGGCAATGGTCGCGCTACTGGCTGGTCGATCCGCTCGATGGCACGCGCGAGTTCGTCAAGCGCAATGGCGAATTCACCGTCAACATCGCCTTGATCGACGATCACCGGAGCGTGCTGGGCGCGGTGCTGGCGCCGGTCACGGGTGATCTCTACGTTGCCGCGCGAGGCGTGGGTGCCTGGTTGCAGCCGAAGGTCGATGGACCGTGGCAATCGATTCACGCCCGCCGCTTGGCGCAACCGGCTACCGCTGCCGGCAGCCGCTCGCATGGCGGTCCGGAACACACCTTGTTGAGCCAGCTGGTGGGCGGCGATTACGAGCGGTTGCCGATGGGCTCGTCGCTGAAGTTCTGTCTGATCGCACGTGGCGCCGCGGACGTCTATTTGCGGCTGGGGCTCACCAGTGAGTGGGACACCGCCGCGGCGCAATGCGTGCTGGAGGAGGCCGGTGGTGCGGTGCTCGATCTGGCCGGTGCGCCGTTTCGCTACAACCGTGGGGAATCGTTGCTGAATCCGGAATTCCTGGCGGTCGGCGATGGCTCGCTCGACTGGCAGGCGCGCCTGCAAGCCGCCACGCGGGATTGATGTGACGAACACGCGTGCCGCCGATCCGAGCGCGCTGGCCGGCGTACCGCACGGCCTGCCCGCGTGGAAACGCGCGCTGCGGCTGCAGCAGCGCGCGGCCGCCACCGGCTTCGAGTGGACCGACCCGCAACCGGTGCTGGACAAGCTGCTCGAAGAGGTCGGGGAAGTGCGCGCCGAGTTCGCCGCCGGTGCCAACCCGGCGCGGCTGGAAGACGAGATTGGCGACGTGCTGTTCGTGATGGTGAACCTGGCACGCCACGCCGGTGTGGATTTCCCGCGCGCGCTGCGCCACGCCAACGCCAAGTTCGAACGCCGGTTTCGGCGGATGGAACAGCTTGCCAGCGAAGACGGCGTCGAGTTTGCGAAATGCAGCCTGGCCGAGCAGGAGCGGCTGTGGCAACGGGCGAAGTCCGCCGAATGGCAGCCGTGAAAAAACGCGCGAAGGCTATCCTTCGCGCGTTTCGTTCCACTGTCGGCTTACGTTTATTTGGCAGTGGTCGGTGTAGCGCCCTGGGCATGGCGCGATTGCCATTCGGCGCGCATCTTGTCCTTGGCCGCCTGCATCCTCGCTTCATTGGCCAGGCTTTCATCCAGCCCCTTGCGCAGGGTGGCGATCGCCTGGTCCACATTCGCGGGACGCGCTTGCAACCGCGCTAGATGGTGATAGGCGTAATTGCGCACGCGCGGGTTTTGCGACTTGGCCAGCACATCGTTGTACAGCGCGGTCAGTTCCTTGCTGCGGCCGGACTCCAGGTACAAGCGCTCCAACTGGCGCAGGTCGCCGATCACGCCGCCGCGATCGCGATCGAAGCCGCCGTGCCGATGCATGCCGTGGCCGCGCATGCCGTGGTGGTGCATGCCGCGAGCGTCGTGCATTTTGCCGGCGGCTTGCGGGACGGCAGCGGGTGCCGGCGCGGCCGTGTTCTGCGCAATGGCAAACGAAGCAGTGCCGGCCATCAGCACGGTCAGCGCGGAAGCGAGCAAGGTCTTGCGATGCATGGTGGATCTCCGTCGGTAGGTGGTGGGAAAAACGTGCGCCTGGCAGGCGGGTTGACAGGCGCGTTCAAGCACCGCTCAGCTTTGCAACCCTTTCGGCGCGCGCCGCATCGGAGGTTCACCGCTCATTTCCGAGGAATCGCCCATGCGTCTTCTGCCCTTGGCCGTGCTGCTTTTCGCACCCATGACCGCCATGGCCACCACGCCGTGCAAGTACCAGGCGCCGCGTCATCTGCAGCTGGATCTCGCTGGCGTGCACGGCATACAGATCGAGGTGAACAGCCACACGCTGCACCTGCTCGGCGGCAGTACCGGCAACCTCACGCTGGAGGGGCGGGCCTGCACATCGGATGAGGCGTCGCTGGCCGCGCTGCAGGTCACCCATCGGCGGGACGGCGATCAACTCGTCCTGGACATGGGCGGCGACAGCGATACCGCTTTCGATCGATCGGGCAACGCCTACCGCAATCTGGAGGCTACGGTGCGGTTGCCCGCCAACCTGCCGGTTCGGCTGGACGTGAGCTCTGGCGATGCGGACGCGCAGGACGTAAGCCGGTTGCAAGGCAGCGTGGGCTCCGGTGACCTGCGGGTCAGCCGCGTCACCGGGGTTCTCGATGCCAGCGTGGCCTCCGGCGATATCGACGCGACCGACATCGGTCGTTTGAATCTGGGCTCGGTGGGTTCGGGCGACGTCGGGGCGAAGGCGATCAAGGGCGACGTGCGCATCGGCAGCATCGGTTCGGGCGACGTCAGCTTGAGCCAGGTCGGCGGCTCGGTACGTGCCGACACACTCGGTTCCGGCGATCTGACGGTGAGCGACGTGGCGGGCGATTTCACGCTGGGCGCCAAGGGCAGCGGCGACGTCGATCATCACGGCGTCAAGGGCAGGATCGACGTACCGCGCAGCGACGACGATTGACGCGAATGGCTAGGCCAGCCAGCACCACACCAGATACACCAATGGCGCGGCGATCAGCAGGAACGGAATCGATACCGCATGCAGCAGCCGCAGGCCGTGCGGCTGTCGCGCCAGGCGCAGCGCGATCAGGTTGGCCAGCGAGCCGGTCACCAGGCCGAAGCCGCCCACGTTGACCGCCACCGCCAAGGCCGCGGCATCCGGCGCGCGATCGAGCAGCAGGACGGTGGCCGGCACGTTGCTGATCGCCTGGGAGGCCACGATGGCGCCGAGGTAGACCGTCAACGGCTGGTTGAAATCCATGGTTTGCAGGGCGCCGCGTACCCACGGCAACTCGGCGAAATGCCCCAGCCCCAGGAAAATGGCCGCGAACGTCAGCAGCAGCAACCAGTCCATCCGCCGCAGGCTTGCGCGCGCGCCCAACGCAAACAAGACCAACAGAAGGGCGGCGCCCAGCGGCGCGTGGCCGTGTTCCATCAGCACCACCGTGCCGGCCAGCGCCAGCGCGGAACACACGCCGAGGCGGACGGAAATCCGGGTGCGGTCGAGCCGGTCGGTGGTCAGCGCCACACGGCCGCGTGGCAGCCAGAGCACGGTCAGCAAGGCCACCATGCCCAGCATCACGGCGGCGGCCGGCAGCATCGCCGCAATGAATTGCCCGAAGCCCAGCGCCGAGTGCTGCCACAAAAGCAGGTTTTGCGGGTTGCCGATCGGGCTCAGCGCAGAGCCCGCATTCACCGCCAGCGCCTCCAGCACCACCATGCGCAGCACGGGCAGGTTCGACATCGTGCCGATCGCCAGCGTCAGCGGCACCACCAGGAACAGGCTCACGTCGTTGGTCAGCACCATCGAGAGCAGCGCGCTCCACACCAGCACGAAGCTCAGGCGGCCGAATTC
>JBIQMK010000036.1:0-18178 GCA_044463365.1 Rhodanobacter sp.
AGAAACGCGCCAGCGTGGTGGAGATCGAGCTGCGTCACAAGGTGCATGTGGTCGACGTCGCCGACGACAAGCTGGAAACGCCGCACATCGAGATCATGCGCATCAAGGAAGCGGAGATGGGCGAGCACAGCAAGCCCAGCTACGAGCGCCTCACCCCGGTCACCGCCACCGAAGTCCCGAAGATGGGCCAGACCCTGGGCAGCGGTGAACAGCCGGCGGTGAGCGGCATCATGCCTGCCAGCCCTGCGCCGGTCCGCGAAGAAGTCACGCCCGCCGCGGTGGCTGCGGCCGCCCCATCGGCCAAATCGCCGGCGCGCACCAAACCATCCACGCCCGCGCCCACAGGCGGGGTGATCGCGCGCATGCTGGGCTGGTTCCGCAGCAGCATCGAAGCGGCGCCGGTGGAAAAGTCCGCCGAAAAATCCCAGGCCAACGGCGCCAGCCGCAACAACCGTCGCGACGAGCGTTCCGGACGCGGCCGCTCGGGGCAACCGGCGCAGAACGCAGCCCAGGGGCGCCAACCACGCCGTGACGGTGCGCAGCCGGCCACCGCCAAACCCTCTTCGCCCCAACCAGCCAAAAGCAACCGCCAGCGCACCGGCGAACCCGGCCAACCGCGGCCATCGCAATCGGCCCAGAATGGTGTTCCGCCGCGGCAGCCGCGCCCACCGCGTCCGTCCGCCACGGAAAGCGCCGCGGCCACGCCGCGCCAGAATTCCCAGGCCAAGCCCGAACGCCAGCCGCGTCCTTCCGTCAGCGAATCGCTGGAAGCCGCACCGCTCGCCGACGCCGCGCTGGAAGCGAAGCAGCTCGCACCGGCAGTGCCCCCTGTCGCACCGGAAGCCGAAGAAACACTCGACGCCGATGGCAGCCCTTCCCGCCGTCGTCGTGGTCGCCGCGGCGGCCGTCGCCGGCGCCGGCACGATGAGGCAGCTGTCGCCGTCGACAGCGCGGAAACTCAGGCGCCGTCGCTCGATACAGTGGACCAGGGCGCTGCGAACAACCCTGCAGAGAAGCCTGTGACACTCGACCAGAACGTGTCGGAGGCAAACGCCGCACCGCTTGGCGCCGATGCACGACCCGCACCTCGGCTCGTTGTGGAATCGTCCGACGCCGCCGTGACGCCCGCCGCCAAGCCGGAGACGGTCACGGCCACGACGACGGAAGCGGATGACATCGCCAAGGCGCCTGAAAACGCAGCGCAGCAGGATCGCCCCGCACCAGCACCAGCACCCGCAGCCACCGCCACCGCGGCCGTCACCGAATTCGAGTTGCCGCCGCTCCCGCCCCTTCCCGCCGCGATTGCGGATTCGGTGGACGAGCCGGACGCCGCCGATATCGTGGTCAAACCATCGCCTGCCGTATCGCCGGTGGCGCCTCCCGTGGCCGCCGTCTCGGCTCCGCCCGCATCGACCGAGGTACCGGCGCAGGCAGCGAAGCAGTCCTCGCACGAGCCGGTCGCAAGCGAAAAGCCAGGCGCCACCACGACGCCCGGGGCGCACACGCCACTGGTAGCCGCCGTGGCCGCGGCGATCAACGGACCGCGTCGTGAGGAAGCCGCCTTCGCCACCATCTCCGCGCCGGTATCCGCACCAAAGCCGGCTGCAGCGATCGCGACCGACGAATCCGCGCCGAAAGCGGAGCAGCCGCCAGCCGCGATCCCCGCCCCGGAACAGGGCGATCTGCTCGCCGCCAATCGCCCGGTTTCCGTCAGCCACGACGTCGGCGCGACCGAGGGTCAATCATCCGACCGGCGGACGCAGGCTGACTGAAGCCTGCGGCAGCCGACAACGAAAACGAAAAGAAGCCGGGCAATGCCCGGCTTCTTTTTGCCATGTCCCCTGCGATCAGCCGCCGATGGCGTGACCCGGATTGTCGATCAACCCATGCACCGTCATCAGCTGCGCAAGGTTGAGCACGTGGTCCACCCGCAGTTTCTCCATCAGACGCTGCTTGTACGTCGACACGGTTTTCGGGCTCAGGTTGAGCTGCTCGCCAATCAAGGTCAGCGGCTTTCCGCACACCAGCATCATCGCCACCTCGAGCTCACGACTGGACAACACGTCGAACGGCGAGGTGCTGCCATCGAGGGTCGCCAACGCCAGCTGTTGGGCCACGGCGGGGGCCAGATAGCGTCTGCCGGTCGATACCTGGCGGATGGCAGTGACCAACTCCTCGGCCTTGCATCCCTTCGTGAGATAGCCCAACGCCCCCGCGTCCAGCAGCCGCTTCGGAAAGCGTGCATCGTCAACCACGGTGACCACCACGATGCGGGTCGACATCTTTGCGCGGTTGACGCGTTCGGTAAGTTCGATGCCGCTCATGCCCTGCATGTGGACATCCACCAGCGCGATATCGGGCTTCAATGTACGGATCAATCGCAAGCCTTCTTCCGCGTTACCTGCTTCGCCCCGGATGCAGATGTCCGGTTGCTGCTGCAAAATCATCCGGAAGCCGGTACGCACCAGCTCATGATCGTCCACCAATATGACATTGATCACCGCGTGCCCTCCTTGGTTAGGCCTAGTGAAAGTAGGCTGCTGAACAACTCATTGCAAGCCATGCGGGTGCTGCCGGCAAAAAGCAGGCAGCACCTTTGGCGAAGCGATGCAGCGTCGTCACGCATCATGATCTGGCATCCCCGCCGGATCATCGTGGCTGCAAGCCGATCAGCAAAATTTGCCATGCCCGCCCCACGGCTTATGTCAGCGCACGCCTTGGCCTGCCGTGCGGAACGTCTGACCGATCAACCGCGGTGGCGTCCGGAATCATCCGGACGGCTGCAACAAAAAAACCCGCCGGGTGGCGGGTTTTCCATTCCGCGGCAGAACTGCCACGAAAGTATCAAATGGTGCCCAAGAGGGGACTCGAACCCCTACGACTCTCGTCGCTACCACCTCAAGGTAGTGCGTCTACCAATTCCGCCACCTGGGCAGGTGTGTTTCTTACCGCGCCCTCTTCAGGGTTTTGTCGCAGGCTTCGGCTGGGGTGCGGCCGGTACTTCGCCTTGGTTGTCGGACGGAGCCGTTGTTGCCTCCGGCACGCCAGCGGCCGGCGAAGTGGCTTGCGGCACTTCCGAGTTCACGGCTGCCTTGGCTGCTGGCGCTTCAGCGGGTTTGGTGGACACGCCGGACATCACGCCGAGATCGACGGCATCCGGATGGGCGTTGCCGTTGTAGTTCAGGTAAATACCCATGCCCAGGCTGAGCGCGAAAAACACCGCCGCGAGCACGCCAGTGGCGCGGGTCAGGAAGTTGGCCGAGCCGCGCGCACCGAACACGGTGGCCGACGCGCCGCCCCCGAAACCGGAGCCCGCACTGGCGCCCTGCCCGTTCTGCAACAGGATCAACACGGTCATTGCCGCTGCGACCAGAATGTAGAAGACGCTGAAAATGACGAACATGATTTTCCGGAACCTATGGCGCTTGATGCGCCGCGGCGCAGATGTCAAGGAAGTCGGTTGCCGTCAAGGCCGCGCCGCCGACCAAACCGCCGTCGACGTCCGCTTGCGCAAACAACTTTGCGGCGTTGACCGCGGTGACGCTGCCGCCATAAAGCAGCCTAGTCAGACGGGCGATTGTAACATCTTCTTTTTCGAGTTTGCTACGAATGAACGCGTGGACGTCTTGCGCCTGCTGCGGCGTCGCCGTCTCGCCGGACCCGATCGCCCACACCGGTTCGTACCCGACCAGCGCCGTGTCGAAACTCGCGATGCCGTTGAGTTTCAGGACGGCCTCGAGTTGCTGGCCGATGACGTTTTCCGTTTCGCCACTGTCACGCTGCTCGCGTGTTTCACCTACGCAAAGGATGGGGGTGAGCCCCCCTGCCCTGGCAGCCGCAAATTTCCGCGCGACGCATTCATTGCTTTCGCCATGGTAGCGGCGGCGCTCCGAATGACCCACCAGCACATAGTCCACGCCGGCTTCCGCCAGCATCGCGGCACTCACCTCGCCCGTATAGGCGCCTTGACCCTCGTGCTCGCTTACATCCTGCGCGCCAAGCTGCAGGGGCGTACCGACGAGTTGCTCGCTGAGGGCGGCGATGTATGGAAACGGGGGAAACACGGCCACATCGATGTCGGTCGGCATGTTGGCGGCAATGGCACCGGCCAGGTTCGAGGCCATCGAGCGACTGCCGTACATCTTCCAATTTCCGGCCACAAGTTTTCTGCGCATGGTCTGCTTCATAGGCGAGCGAGCGGCAAGCTTACTGATGCCCCCGGCCCCCGGCAAACTGGTCATGCCGCCCGTCACAATTGAGTACCACTTCGCCTATAAATTGATACCACGGGCACCACCGGACCATACCAATTCACATTCGAGTGTCATCCCGAGTCGCGAGGGACCACGATCGGTGGAGGGCAAGAACGCTCGTTGGGACCGGGATCACCAACGCGATTACCGTCACGGCCGCACATAAGGCGCCAGCAAACCTTCCAGCCACCCCATGAACTCGCGCACCCGACCGGGCAGGTTGCGGCGGTTGGCGTACAGGATCGACAGCGGCATAGGCTCGGCCGGAAATTGCGGCAGCACTTCCACGAGTTGTCCCTGATCGATCCACGGTTGCAGGCTTGCGATGGGGGACTGGATCAAGCCCAACCCGGCCAGGCAAGCCGCCGTATAGGCCTCGGTGTTGTTGACCGTCAACACGCCGTCCATCGGCAGGCAGGCATAGCCTGTGGCGGTGGGATATTCCCAGCCTGGCGGCTTGCTGCCGAGCGTGGACACGTAGTGGATCAGCCGATGCGCGGAGAGATCCTCCAGCGTTCGCGGCGTGCCATGGCGGCGCAGATAGTCGGGGCTGGCGCAATTGATGACGCGCAGGTTGCCGAGCGGGCGGGCCACGAGATTGCTTTCCGCCAGGGTGCCGGCGCGCAACACGCAATCGAAACCCTCGCGCACCAGGTCGACCAGGCGATCGGTGCTGCTGAGCTCCAACTCGATCGATGGATGCGCCTGCAGGAATTCCGGCAGGCGCCTGATCACGATGTTGCAGGCCATGCCGGTGGACATGTCCACCCGCAAGCGCCCGCGCAACGATTGACCGCCCTGCTGGAACATCGACTGCAACTCGTCCATGTCCCCCAGCAAGTCCTTGCTGCGCTCGTAGAAAGCCTGGCCGTCGTGGGTCAGGCTGACCTTGCGCGTCGTCCGGTGCAGCAACCGCGTGCCGAGCAGGCTTTCGAGCTGCTGCACCGCCATGGACGCGCTGGCCTTGGGCATCGCCAGGCTCTCGGCGGCACGCGTGAAGCTGGCCATTTCCGCCACCCGCAGGAATATCCGCATCGCATCGAGTTTGTTCACGCGTTTTCCCAGGAAGATGAGGCCTGACCGAGTACCTATTGTTCAAAAATAACGAACATACAAATCAAGCAATGCCAATTTATCCCTTGTCGATCGATCAATAAAGTCAGCTCTCCCACATCTGATCGGAGACAACCATGACTCGTCACGAACCTTCCATCGCCCTCATCACCGGCGGCAGCCGCGGTCTGGGCAGGAACGCTGCATTGAAACTGGCCGAACAAGGCACCGACGTCATCCTCACCTACCGCACCAATCGCACCGAGGCCGAGGCAGTGGTGGCGCAGATCGAAGCCATGGGCCGCCGGGCTGCGGCGCTGGCGCTCGACGTGGCAGACAGCCAGCGATTCGATGCCTTCGTCCGACAGGTGGGCGAGGTGCTCGAAAGCCGCTGGCAGCGCCAGCGATTCGATTTTCTCGTCAACAATGCGGGTACCGCCGGGCACGTCAGCTTTGCCGAAACGACGGAAGCGCTGTTCGACGAACTGGTCGACGTGCACTTCAAGGGCGTGTTTTTCCTCACCCAGAAGCTGTTGCCGCTGATCGCCGATGGCGGGCGCATTCTCAACGTCTCCAGCGGCCTGGCGCGATTCACCCTGCCCGGCTACACCGCTTATGCGGCGATGAAAGGCGCCATCGAGGTGCTCACGCGCTACCTGGCCAAGGAACTGGGTCCGCGCGGCATTACCGTGAATGTCCTAGCGCCCGGCGCCATCGCCACCGATTTCGGTGGCGGCGTGGTGCGTGACAACGCGCAGCTGAATGCATTCGTGGCCTCGCAGACCGCCCTGGGTCGGGTTGGCGAACCGGACGATATCGGCGGCGTGGTGGCTTCGCTGCTGGCGCCGGCCAACGGCTGGATCAACGGTCAGCGGATCGAGGCGTCCGGCGGCATGTTCCTGTAGACATCGGCACGCGCGGTACCGGTACGGAGGCCGCCGCGGCGCCACGGCGGCAAGCTCCAGGGAGGGAGCTTGTGCTCAGCGGTTGCTGGCGCGTTCGATGCGACGATCCGGAATCAGCCACAACAACGCCGCCAGCACGTAAAGCGCCTGACCTGCCCACGGATGCCAGAAGGTCAAGGCAAGGCCCGTCAGATAGAGCAGCGGTGACAGTTTGCCCTTCCAGTCCGATCCGATGGCAGTGGCGAGCGCGGCGTCGCGGCCGTCGGCTGCGATGAGTGTGCGTTGCAGCAGCCAATAGGCGATCGCCGCCATCAGCAGGACCACGCCGTAGACGGCCGTCGGCGATGCGGCAAAGTGGTTCTCGCCCATCCAGGCGGTGGTGAACGGAAACAGCGACAACCAGAACAGCAGATGCAGGTTCGCCCACAGCACGCGCCCCGATATCCGATGCACCGTCGAGAGCATGTGGTGGTGATTGTTCCAGTAGATGCCGACGTACACGAAGCTCAGCACGTAGCTGAGCAGCACCGGAGCCAGCGGCGCCAGCGATGCCAGCGCATGGCTCTCCGGTACTTTCAGCTCCAGCACCATGATGGTGATGATGATCGCGATGACGCCGTCGCTGAATGCTTCGAGCCGCCCCTTGCCCATATGTCGATTCCTGCGAGGCACCCGATGTCCCTCAGGCTGCCAAGCTTGCCTCAGGGCCGGCGCCGTTGCACGGCGGCGATGGAGGTCGGCCGGGTTCATTCCATCACTCGATAAAGCGGCGCATCATCCCCATCTTCAGCGGCACACGGACCAGCGGAGATTTCCATGACAACCACCACCGATCGCGCCATCCTTGCCGGCGGCTGTTTCTGGGGCATGCAGGATCTCTTGCGACGGCAGCCGGGTGTCATCTCCACCCGCGTGGGTTATTCCGGCGGCGACGTGCCCAACGCGACCTATCGCCACCATGGCACCCACGCGGAGGCCATCGAGATCGTGTTCGACCCGAAGGTGATCAGTTACCGCACGCTGCTGGAGTTTTTCTTCCAGATCCACGACCCGAGCACCCTCAATCGCCAAGGGAACGATCGGGGCACCAGCTACCGGTCGGCCATCTTCTATACCAGCGAGGCCCAAAGGGAAGTCGCCGAGGACACCATCGCCGACGTCGACGCTTCCGGCTTGTGGCCGGGCAAAGTCGTCACCGAGGTGGCACCGGCGGGGGATTTCTGGGAAGCCGAACCGGAACACCAGGACTATCTCGAGCACTACCCCACCGGCTACACCTGCCACTTCATCCGGCCGGACTGGAAACTGCCGCGGCGCGCGTAAAGGCGGAGTCGCCAAGGCTGCCGTCCCGATACCGAACGACGGCTTTCAATGCGTCTTCTTCGGCCGCGGTGGCCATGGCGCGGCGCGCCAGCAGGTGTAGTAGAAGACCTTGAGCTGTGCGCGTACTTGCTGCAACGGCATGGTAAAGCCATCACGGAAAGCGTCGCTGCGACCACCGACCCGGGCACCGAACGACCATGCCGAGACCAGATCCACCAGATCGGCGGGCGGATAATCACGGCGGATCACCAGCGCGTTGCCAACGGCCTGCGCCCCGCCACGTGGCTGGCTGAGGCGTTTCTCGTCACCGAGTTGAAAGTAGGAACTGCCACCGCGCAAGGCGATCTGTCGCGCACGCTCGGCGCCCACTTCATCGTATGCCGTCACCGTGGTCCTGCCCGGTTGGCACTGGATCGTGAGCCGGTGCGTTCCCTTGCGGTCCGCCTGGCGCAACTCCATTTTCGGCGCAGGCATGGACAGATCGTAAGTGGCTGTGGCCGACATCCGGCCATTGTTGGCAAGGCCGGTGGCGATCATCCGTTCGGCCGTCATCCATCCTTCGCCGCCAAGCGCGTCATCCTTGATTCCCATCGCCTTGAGATAGGCCATTGCGTCGGGCAGATGACGCGTTTCCTGCATCGCCGGCGAGCTGAATCCGATACGGTCGCGCCCGCTGGGCGCCCATCGATACAAGCCGCCGACATAGGCATAGACGCAGGCATCCGTGCAGACAGCCGTCTTGGCTTCGATGCTCGCCTGCTTCGGTTGCCGTGGCGTACCCAGGTGCGTGGCCATGCCGCGAGCGCGGAACATCCTCCCCAGTGCCATGCCGGCGGCGCGATCGCCACCGGAGGCATTGAGATAGACGTCCGAACCGCTTTCTATGCGACCGGAAGCAACCAGGGCGGCGAAACGCTGCGGGGCGCCGGCATCGATCTCGCCATGCAGGTACACCTGCGGATAATGCGTCAACGACAGCGTCAACCGATCGCGAACGACATCGACCCTCAGCGGTTTTGCGCGACCGGCAGGCGTGGCGCCGAACGCGGGTGTCGCGACAGGCAGGCTAAGTAGCGCACCCAACAGCGCGCAACAGGGCAGGGCATGGCGGACAGTCGAGATGGGGCCTCTATTACGGTGCACTCGCGCGGCTCACGATCGGGTTCCACCAGTGTGTGGGGTGGCGAATGTCTCGAAAGTGAACATCCCCATCATCCCCGTCCATGGCACCTGACAAAGCCGTTCACATCCATCGTGCCGCGTCCATTGATTTTGGAAACGATTCGTTCCAAAATAAGACATGAGTTCGCCGGGCCCCTCCACGACCACACGATCCCGCGGACGTGGAAGACCGCGGGAGTTCGACGAGGCCAAAGTCCTTGACGGAGCCGTCCGGGTTTTTCGCGAGCGCGGTTACAACGCGACATCGGTAGCCGATCTCGTCAAATCCACCGGACTGGTCGCCGGCAGTCTGTACAAGGCGTTCAAGGACAAGCGCGGGATCTTCCTGGCCGCCTTCGACCGCTATGTCGGCGAAAGGGATGCGATGCGCCACCTGGCTCTGTGCCATTCGAACAACGGACGTGAGAGGCTCGGGGAGCTGCTCGGTTTCTACGCCGCGGCATCCTCGGGCTCGGAAGGAAAACAAGGATGCATGGTGGCCGGCAGCGCGATGGAGCTGACGACCATGGATGCGGATACCGCGCGCCACGTGCGAGCCGCGTACGCACGCAATGAGCGGCTGCTTGTCCGCACCATCCGCGATGGCCAGGAGGACGGATCGATCCGCGCCGATCTGGACAGTGCCGCGGCCGCCCGGCTTATGCTGTGCGTTCTGCAAGGCATGCGCGTCGTCGGCAAAACCGGGCGATCGCATGATGACATGGCTTCGCTCGTATCGCTTGCCCTGAAGATCCTCGATTGATTTTTTTTGATCTATTTGGAAATGAATATTTCCTATTTTATGTGACCGAAGGAACCCCGATGAACGACCGGAACCATACAGACGCGCAGACAGGCGAGCGCATGCTCGAGGCGCAACCACGCGCGAAGCCGGATCGGCGCCACCGGGATTTGTCCATCGCTTTGCGAACATTGACGGTGTCCGCCTGCACTACGTTCGCGGCGGGAGATCGGACGGCGGCACCATCGTCCTTCTGGCCGGCTTTCCGCAGAGCTGGTACGCATGGCGCCAGGTCATGCCCCACCTGTCCACGACCTGCGACGTGGTGGCGATCGACCTGCCTGGACAAGGCGATTCCGATCGACCCGACGGCGGCTACGATACCGACGCACTGGCAGCAAGGGTGCATGGCCTGCTGCTGCACCTTGGGGTGAGCCGCTACGGTCTGGCCGCGCACGACGTGGGCGCGTGGGTCGCCTACCCGCTCGCTGCGCGCCACGGCGACGAAGTGCGGGCGTTGGCGCTGCTCGATGCCGGGATTCCGGGCATAACCTTGCCCGATTCCCTGCCGATGACGCCGGCACAGGCATGGAGGACCTGGCACTTCGCCTTCCATGTGATTCCGGATTTGCCGGAGCTGCTGATCGCCGGTCGCGAGCGCGAGTACCTGACCTGGTTTCTGCGTCGCAAGGCCGCCGACCCCTCCGTCTTCGATGAGGGCGACCTGGATGAATACCTGCGCGTCTTCATGCTGCCAGGTGGACTGCGTTCCGGCCTGGCCTATTACCGGGCAACGCCCGAATCCGCGCGCCAGAACCGTGCATTCGCCGCCAGGGGAAAACTGGCGATGCCGGTGCTGGCACTCCACTCAGTGCGGATCAGGGTTCCATTCCCGACATGGCGGGGCCATTGAGAGCGTTTGCCGATGACGTACGCGGCGTCAGGATCGCCAATTGCGGTCATTTCCTCCCGGAGGAGCAACCCGTCGCCGTAGCTTCCGAATTGGCAGCGTTCTTCCGCGGCTGACACCACGCCTTGTCTTGCACGTTCCGATGCCGCTTGCCCTTCACCGCGGCTGCCATGCCAATGCCAGTTCCGCGGCGAGATCGCGATAGCGACGCGGTGGATGGCCGAGCAGACCGGTGAGCATGCTCACAGCGAGCGGTTTGCCGAGCATCCCGTCGACCTGGAACCGCGCGAGCATCAGCCGCAAATCGTAGGCCGACCATGAGGGCATGATTGTGCCCATGTACCCCTCGAATGCATCGAGATCGTTTCCCGCGTAGGTTATCGGCTTGCCCAGCACACCGGACCAGAGCGTCGCCAGCGCATCGCCGGTCAACACGTCCGGCCCAACGATTTCGATCACCTCGCGCGGCAGCGGCGTCGGCGCATGGGCGCGGCGCAGCAGCGAGGTGACCGCGATCTCGGCGATGTCACGTATATCGACCATCGATATCCCGACATCACCCAGCGGCATGCCATAGCGCCCCTGCAACAGACCGTCCCGGAGCTTGACGTCGTTCTGCATGAAGTACGAAGGGCGCAGCACGGTCACCGGCAAGTCCAGTTGTTCGATCATCCGTTCCACCGTGTATTTGCCGGTGAAATGCGGCACGTCGGCATAGGTGTCGCTGTTGAGCACCGACAAATAGACGATGCGTTCGATGCCGGCCTCGCGCGCCAGGCTCAGGGTGCCGATCGCCTGGGTCACCTCGTCGGCGACCACGGCGTTGAGCAGAAACAGCGTATCGACCTGTTTCAGCGCCGCGCGCATCGAGGGAATGTCGGTCATGTCGCCCCTGACGGCGGTGACGCCGGCGGGAAACGAGGCCTTGTCGGGATGGCGCGTCAGCGCATGGACGCTGGCGCCTTGCGCGGCCAGGCCGCGGACGACCAGGCTGCCGATGGTGCCGGTACTGCCCGTAACCAGAATGTTCATTGAGGTGGCTCCTGCGTGAGTGGGTGGTGCAGCTCATCCTGATGTCTCAAGGAAGCCATCGATAGCCATGTAATATGGACAACCCGTCTCACTTGTGGAACATCATGGATCTGCTCGCCCTGGCCGATTTCAACGAGGTGGCACGACATGGCGGCGTCGGCCGCGCCGCGCGGGTCACCGGTCGCCCCAAGGCCACGCTTTCGCGTCGCGTGCGCCAGCTGGAGGATGCGCTGGGCGTGCGTCTGTTCGAGCGCGGCGGCCACACGTTGCGGCTGACAATGGAAGGGCGCGAGCTGCAGGAGCGGACCCAGTCGCTGCTGGAACACATCGATGAAGTGGGTGACGTGCTGCGGCGGGGCGTCAGCACGCCGCGCGGCCGATTGCGAGTCAGCGCGCCGGTACTGTTCGGCCAGCGCGGCTTGGGCCGCATCGCCGCGGACTACGCTCTCGCCTACCCGCAGGTGCAGCTTGAGGTGGTGGTGGAAGACCGCTTCGTCGATCCGGTGGCCGACGACTTCGATCTGATCATCCGCGCCAATCCCGACCCGTCGACAGAGCTGTCCGGTCGATGTTTCCTGCGTGACGTGATGGTGGTGGTGGCGGTGCCGTCGCTGCGCCCGCCGACGAAGCGGGCTGGCAGCGCGACGCCAGCCGTCACGCTGTCGCGCACGCCGACCAATGCATCCTGGCAGCTCAGTCGCGCACGCAGCGTGCGCAGCATCGCGACCCGTACCGTGTTGCGCCTGTCGTCGATGGCGATGATCCATGATGCGGTGATCGCCGGCATCGGCGCCGCCGCGATGCCGCGCTCGCTGGTACAGGCGGACATCGATGCCGGTCGCCTGAACGTCTGGGGTGTGCTCGCCGCCCGTCCGGTCGAAGTCTGGGCCCTGTACCCCTCGCATCGGCACGTGAGCGCGCGCGTCTCCGCGTTCGTGAAGCTCTTGCTGGAGCGCTTCGAAAACGCTTCGCCGGCCGCTTTCTCCCGGTTCGCCCACGGAGGATAACGGCATCTACAGCGATGGCGTGGGCGAACTTTCCTCGCTGGACGGAAGCGGATTCTGGTGGTTTCGCCCTCTACGCAACGGCACGTACCGTCACCGTTGGGCATGCCGTTAGCGCAGATCGATGACTCCGACGTCACTCCCTCTTGCCGACGTGCTCGACCTGATGCCCGACGCTGTGTATGTCGTCGATGTCGACGGCCACTTCCTGTTCATCAATGCCAGTTTCCAGCGCATCCTCGGCTACACGCCCGACGACGTGCCCGGCCGGCCGGTCTTCGATCTGGTCCATCCCGACGACCGCGTGGTCACCGCCAGGCAGGCCGAAGCGGTGATGGCCGGCGAACTGCGACTTCGCTTTCGCAATCGCCCTGTCCACAAGGCGGTGGCCGATTCATTGCGCGCGCCTTGCTCCGCCTTTCAGCCTGCCCGATGGCATGTTTCTGTTGGACGTCAGCATCGGCGTCTCCTGTTTCCCTGCCGATGGCGCCGATCGGGCGGTGCACGCCGCCAAGCGGCATCGATCGTCAGCCGGCCAGGCGGGATCTCCGCGGCAACGCCGCCGTAGGTTCAGAAGTCTCGCGCCGCCGTCAACTCGGCCAGCAGCCGCCCGACGCTGGCGCCCAATGCAAGATCATCCGCCACGCCGAAATGCTGCTGGCGCAAGCGTCCTTCGGCGTCGATCAGGATCATGGTCGGCGTACCGTGCATGGCATAGCTGCGCATCGTACGCGGCAGTGGTTCGCCCTCATCGTACCTATCCACGCCTACCGGAAAGTCGTAGCGGTACTCATGCAGGAATGCCGCCAGCGAAACCGGCCCCTGCGCGTCGTGATGTTCGAACACGGTGTGCAATCCCACCACTGCAAGACGTTCGCCGGCAAACGCGCGCCGTACGCGCTGCATCTGCGGCAGCGCCTGCATGGCGCAGGCGGGACACAGCATCTGGAATGCATGCAGCAACACCACCTTTCCGCGAAGATCGGCCAGGGCCAGCGGTTCGCTGTTGAACCAGCACGACACCTGCCACGCCGGGGCCATGGACGAGGTCATACCATTCTCCTGTCGAGACGCATGACCGACAGTTTACGCGGCGTACGCGTGGCGCATGATGCCCACACGGCAACTTGCTAACCTGCGCCGATCTGCATCAGGAGGCATCATGACAACACACGGCATCCACACCATCGATACCGGCTTCGTGCGACCGCGTTTCGATGCGGCCTACCTGATCGTGGAGAACGGACACGGCACGTTTGTCGATTGCGGTACGAACTTCGCCGTGCCGCGCATGCTCGACACGCTGCACCGAGTGGGCCTCACGGCAGCCGACGTGGACTGGCTGATCCTCACCCACGTCCATCTGGACCATGCCGGCGGCGCCGGCGCATTGATGGCGCAGCTGCCTCACGCGCGTTTGGCCGTGCATCCGCGTGGCGCGCGGCACATGATCGATCCCACGCAACTGTGGGCCGGTGCCAGTGCCGTGTATGGCGAGGCGGTGATGGAGCAGACCTACGGCCGACTGCAGCCGGTCCCGGCCGAACGCGTGGTGGAAGCGCCGGACAATCATGTGATCGACCTGGCGGGCCGGCCGTTGCGCTGCCTCGACACTCCCGGCCACGCAAAACATCACCTGTGCGTGTACGACGAGCGCTCCAGGCGCTGTTTCAGCGGCGATACGTTCGGCCTCAGTTATCGCGAGTTCGATACCGCCAACGGGGCGTTCGTCATTCCCACCACCTCACCGGTGCAATTCGAGCCCGAGGCGTTGCATGCCTCGCTGCGACGGTTGGTTGCCCTGCACCCGGAGGCGATCTACCTCACCCACTATGGCGCGGTCGAGCAGGTGGAAAAGCTTGCCGAGGATCTGCACGGCCGGATCGACGCCATGGTGGCGCTGGCCCAGGCGGCTGGCGAGCAGCCCGGCCGGCAAGCGCGCCTGATGGAAGCCCTCACCGATCTCTACGCCGAACACGCCTCGGCGCATGGCTGGGACGGCGACCGTGCGATGCTGCGCGAATTGCTGGGCACGGATATCGAACTCAACGCTCAGGGATTGCTCGTGTGGCTGGACCGGCAGGCGCGGCATTGAGGCTGCTCACGTCATCCGCGTGCCGTTGGGTACCGGCCTTTCCAGCGTGGTGATCACCACGCCTTGCTCCGTCGCAAAACCGGTAAGCAGGAACTGCGAACGGAACGGGCCGATCTGCTTCTCGGGGAAGTTGATGACGCCCACGATTTGCCGGCCGACCAGCTCCTCGGCGCCATAGAGTGCGACGATCTGCGCACTGGTTTTGCGCTCGCCGTACGGGCCGAAATCCACCCAGACCTTCCATGCAGGCTTGCGCGCTTCCGGAAACGCTTCCACCCGCGTGACCGTGCCCGCGGCAATGACGACCTTTTCGAAATCCGCCCAGGATATTTCGGCGCCGGGATCGCGCATGGTTGGTTGTTGCTTGTCTTCGCTCATCGTTCCAGCTCACTCTTCAGCCAGTCTCGGCCTTGCTGCCACCAGTAATGGGTTTGCGCCGCCAGATTGCCCCAGGGCCGATGCGTGCTGCGCAGTCCGTAATCGCCGAATTGTTTCCAGCCCTCATCGCCGTGCGCGATGGCGGCGGCGAGCAGTTCGCCAGCGGCGCAGGTTGGCGCCAAGCCGTGCCCGCCGAAAGCCTGCGCCCACCACAAACCTTCCGCATTGCCGCCGATCTGGGGCATCTGGTGCCTTGCGTAACTCATCAGACCCGACCACGCGTAATCGATGCGCACGCCCTGCAGTTGGGGAAACACCCGCAGCATGTCGGCAGTGAGAAGCCGTTTTACGGCGCTGGCAGAACGCTCGCGGATCGAAATGCGGCCGCCCCACAACAAGCGCGTATCCGGCAGCGGGCGATAGTAATCGAACGCAAACCGGGTGTCGTAGACCGCCGCCCTGGTCCGCAGACAGGTTTGCATCCGCTCGCCCAGCGGCTCGGTCACCATGACATAGGTGGCAATCGGCAGGATTGCGCGGTCAATCGATGCGTCCAGCCCTGCCAGATAACCGCCACAAGCCAACACCAGCTGATCGGCCAGCACGCTGCCATGCGCCGTATCGACGCGCCAACGCGAACCCTCGCGGCGCAGCTGCAACACGCCGCTGTTTTCGTGCAGTGTCACGCCCCGGCTTGCCGCGGCGCGCGCCAATCCTATCGCGTAATTGAGTGGATGCAGATGCAACGCATCGGACTCGTACAGTCCACCGTGGTACCGCGGACTGTCGACCCGCCGGCGCAGCTGCGTTGGCGACAACGCCTCCCAGTGCACGTCGTAATAATCGGCCAGCAGCTGTTGGCGTCGGCGCAGGATGGACGGGTCGCGAAACCAGTTGGCCCAGATCACGCCCTCGTCCACCACGTCGCAAGCGATCTCGTATTGCGCGATGCGTTGGCGGATGCGGTGCACTGCCGCCGTGGTCAGCGCAAACAATGCCCGCGCACGTGACGCACCTGACCGGTCGAGCAGGCTCTGTTCGCCCAGCGAATAACCGGCAAAAACGAAGCCACCGTTGCGCCCGGAGGCGCCGAAGCCGATCTGTTCGCGCTCCAGCAGCATCACGTCGCGCGCGCCGCGTTCGGCCAGGCCCAGGGCGGTATTCAGTCCCGCGTAGCCGCCGCCCACGACGACCACCTTCGCCTCACGCGTGCCATGCAGCGCCGGATACGGCGTGTACGGCGTGGCGGTGGCGCGGTAATAGGAGGAAGGCAAACCCCGAGACATGGCTCACCCTACAACCCGGACGCGCCATCCGGCGAGTGTCGGTAATCGGGATGCGCCACGGGCTTCAGTCCACTGCGGTGGCGGCGGAAGCGCGGTTGCGGATCAAAGATCGGCGAGAAACGAGCGCACCGTCGGCTGCAGTGTCGGGTCCTGCATCGCCATGTGCATGGTGGCGCGCACCAGCCCCGCCTTGTTGCCGCAATCGAAGCGGGTGCCCTCGAAGCGGTAGGCCAATACCTTACCCTGCTCTTTCAACAGCGCATCGATGGCGTCGGTCAGCTGGATCTCGCCGCCGGCGCCGGGCACGGTCTGTTCCAGCAACTGGAAAATCCGGCTCGGCAACACGTATCGCCCGACCACGGCAAGATTCGAGGGGGCATCGGCAGGCTTGGGTTTTTCCACCATGTGGTTGATGCGCGCACTGCGATCATCGATCGCGGTTGCCGCGACGATGCCGTACTTGTCGGTTTCGTCGTGCGGAACCTCTTCCACCGCAATCACGCCCGCCTGTTGCTCATCGCCCAGTTCGGCCATCTGCCGCAGGGCGCCCTTGCCCGCGCCGTTCCAGATCAGATCGTCGGGCAGGACGATGCCGAACGGTTCATCGCCCACCACAGGCTTGGCGCAAAGCACCGCATGTCCAAGGCCAAAGGCTTCCGGCTGGGTGACGAAAATGGCGCGAACATTTTTTGGCAGCGTCCCCTGCACCAGCGCCAGCAAGGCCTCCTTGCCCTTGGCGTGGAGCTTGGCCTCCAGCTCGTACGCCTTGTCGAAGTAGTCGGCGATCGCGTGCTTGTACCGGTTGGTCACGAAGATCAGCGTGTCGGCGCCTGCATCCACCGCCTCGTCCACCGCGTACTGGATCAGCGGTTTGTCGAGCACCGGCAGCATTTCCTTCGCCACCACCTTGGTCGCCGGAAGAAAGCGTGTACCAAGCCCCGCCACGGGAAACACCACTTTGCGCAGAGGCTTGCTCACTTACTTTTCTCCTGATTCATTGCGACGGATGGACACCACGTTGTCCGGCTGCGCCACTTCGCTCCAGCGGAACGAAGGCAGCAGGTTGGAGACGCAGCGCCGCAGATCTTCCTCCCTGAAATCCCGTACCGCGTCGACGGATTTGTTCAACAGCGCCTGCAGCAGCTCCCACGACACTTCGCGGTGCTGCGCCAGGAAAATCTTCGCATGCGCGGTGGCGCTGTAGTTTTCCAGCGGGTGGAACAATTCCTCGAACAACTTCTCGCCAGCACGCAGCCCCGTGTAGACGATGGGAATCTCGCTGCCGGGCTTTTTGCCGGCGAGCCTGATCATTTGTTCGGCGAGATCACGGATGCGTACCGGCTCGCCCATGTCCAGCGCGAAAATCTCTCCGCCCTTGCCGAGACTCGCCGCCTGAAGGATCAACTGGCACGCTTCCGGAATGGTCATGAAGTAACGCGATATCTCCGGATGCGTCACCGTCACCGGGCCTCCGGCACGGATCTGGCGGCGGAACAGCGGTACCACGGACCCGGCCGAATCCAGCACGTTGCCAAACCGCACGGTCATGTAACGCGTCGAGCTCTGGGCATCCAGGTTCTGGCAATAGATTTCGGCCACACGCTTGCAGGCGCCCATGACGCTGGTCGGATTGACCGCCTTGTCGGTGGAGATCAGCACGAAGCATTCCACCCCGGTCTCGCTGGCCAGGTCCGCCACCGTGCGCGTGCCGAGCACGTTGTTGCGGAAGGCCGAACGCAGTTGGGTCTGCAACATCGGCACATGCTTGTAGGCTGCCGCGTGGAATACGACCTGGGGCTTCGCTTCCACGAACATCTTCTGCATGGCGGCGCGATCGCCACAATCCGCCAGGACGCCGTCGAGAATGAGTTCGGGGAAATCGGCGCGCAATTCCTGCGTGATGCGATACAGGTTGTATTCGCTCTGGTCGACGACGACGAGCGATTGCGCCCCCAGCCTGGCCACCTGCCGGCAGAGTTCAGAGCCGATCGAGCCGCCACCGCCGGTCACCAGTACGCGGCGCGTGGTCAGGGTCT
>JBIQMK010000037.1:0-18156 GCA_044463365.1 Rhodanobacter sp.
TTTTCCTGGATCGCGCGCAGCAGTTTCACCTGCATGTGCAGCGGCAGTTCGGCCACTTCGTCGAGGAACAGCGTGCCGCCCTGGGCGGCCTGGAACAGGCCTTCCTTGTCCGCGCCGGCGCCGGTGAAGCTGCCCTTGCGGTGGCCGAAGAACTCGCTTTCCATAAGTTCGGACGGGATCGCGCCGCAGTTGACCGGCACGAACGGGCCGCTGGCGCGCGGGCCCTGTTCGTGGATCAGCCGCGCCACCAGCTCCTTGCCCACGCCGGATTCGCCGGCGATGTAGACCGGCGCCTGGTTGCGCGCCAGCTTGGCGATGGTGGTGCGCACCTGTTGCATGGCGGCCGAGTCGCCGATCAGGCGCGAGCCGAAATCGCCGGCCTTGGTGGCGGCGCCGCCGTTGCGTTTTTCCTCGGCCAGCCGCAGCGCGGTGCGCACCAGCCCGCGCAACATCTGGATGTCCACCGGTTTGGAGACGAAGTCGAACGCGCCGGCTTTCAACGCGGTCACCGCCGCGTCGACGTTGCCGTAGGCGGTGATCATCGCCACCGGCGTGTCCGGGCAGGTTTCGGCGATCAGTTCGATGATCTCCTGGCCGTTGCCGTCGGGCAGCCGCATGTCGGTGAAACAGAGGTCGTAGGTGCGTTCGGCCAGCGCGCGGCGCGCGTCGGCGACGGTACCTACGGCGTCGACCTGCAGATCCATCCGGCCCAGCGTGATGGTCAGCAGTTCGCGGATGTCGCGTTCATCGTCGATGACCAGAACGGTCTGTGCAGTCATGAGCTTCTTGGTTGGCAACGGTGCTGTGCAGGTTACTAGGGCAGCACGAAAGGTCAACGCGTGGCGGTTCCATCCGCGGCTTCCGCGTCGGCCGGACTGCGTGCCGGCGGCGTCAGCGACAGCCGGAAACAGCTGCCGCCGCCGGGTACGCGCACGTACTCCAGCGCGGCCTGGTTGGCCTCGCTCATCTGCCGGGCGAGGTACAGGCCCAGGCCCGTGCCGTACTCGTGGGTGGTGTAGAACGGCTCGAAAATCTGCGCGGCCACTTTCGGCGCGATGCCGGGGCCGCGGTCGATCACCTCCAGGATCGGCACGCCATGCTCGCCCCGACGTGCCACCAGCAGCACGCGCGCGGGTTGGCCGGGCATGCGGCCGTAGCGCAGGGCGTTCTGCACCAGGTTCCAGATCACCTGCTGCAGTTGCTGCGGATCGGCCACGGCGGCGACTTCGGTGTCGCTGTTGGCCACCGCGCGCAGGCTGTCGGCGCCGATGTCGTTGCCCTGCTTGTATTCCTCCACGAACGATTGCGCCCAGCGGCCCAGATCCAGCGTTTCCGGCCGCGAGCGCTCGCGCCGCGACAGTTGCAGGATGTTCTCGATGATCTCGTTGAGCCGGATGCAGTGGTTGTTGATGATCTCGACCATGCGCTGGTCGGTGCTGTCCATGCTTTTCGATTCGGCCAGCAACTGCGCGGAGTAGCGGATCGCCGCCAGCGGGTTGCGGATCTCGTGCGCGATGGAGGCGGACAGCCGCCCCAGCGAGGTCAGCGTGAGCTCCTCGGCGCGGCGCGACAGCAGCGAGGTGTCGTCGAGGAAGATCAGCACGTGGGAGTCGTCGTTCGGCGCCAGGCGCGAGAAACGCGGCACCACCTCGGGCACGCCGTCGGCCAGCTGGGTGGCGGTTTCGTCCAGCTTGCCCGAGGTCATCCAGTGATACAGGCGGCGCGACAGCTCCGGCGCCAGCTGGCCCAGGTCGCGCTGGTCGGCGCCGGGGTTGCCCATCAGCATCCATGCCGATTCGTTGATCTGGTGGATGCGGTTGGCGTCGTCCACCAGCAATACGCCGGTCTTCATGCGGCGGATGATCAGCTCGTTGACCTGCGCCAGATTGGCCAGGTCGCTGCTGCGCTGCTCGGCCAGCGCTTCGGTGGCGCGCAGTTGTCGCCCCAGCACATGGCACAGCGTGGTGGTGGCGAAATAGGCCAGGCCGAACAGCGCGGCCTCCAGCAGGTCGCGATCGCCGGCGCCGGCGGCGGTGCTGTCCAGCAGGGTGTGGCCGAGCGTGCCCAGCGTGGCCAGCGCCGCGAAAAAGCTGGACAGGCGCAGCGGCAGGATCAGGGCGCCGGCGCTGAGATTCACCGCCAGCATCATGGCGATGCCGATATGCGCGTCGCGCATGGCGGTGATCGCCAGCAGCGCGCCACCGATGTCCACCACCAGCGCCGCCGACACCGCCAGCCGGGCGTACGGCATGCTGCGCCGGTTCAGCAGCAACGACACCAGCGCGAACAGCAGGTAGGCCTCGGCCACGTGGCGGGCGAAAGCGGGATCGGGCACGTCGGGCCAGCCCAGCCCCGCGGGGCTGAAGGCGAGCCCCACGTAGACCAGCGCCTGGACCAGCCGGAAAACGTTGAGGAAGGTCAGCTCGTTGTAGAAAGTCTTGGCAGACCCGCCGGAGGCGGACAAAAGCGACGTGCTGGACATTCGCAAGACACCCTGGGCAGTGGCGCGAGTATAAGCGGCGCACGCCGGGTGCGCAGGGGCGTCCAGCACGGTTTTCCGCTGTTGTCCGTTGCGCCGGTGGCGGCGCCTGCCGCGCGGCGGGTTGAGGCATTCGCGGGCATTTGCGAGCATGGCCGCTTGCGGAATCGTGTGCCGTGTCCGATCCGGCCGCTCCGAACCCCCATCCCCCGATCAAGGTAGAACGCCATGCACGACTGGCTTTCAGGGCATGATTTTTTCCACATTCCGGTACTGCGCTGGGCCTATGCCGCGCTGGTGGCGCTGGGTGGTTTCCTGCTGACGCACGGCGTTTTGCGCGCCTTGTCGACCCGCTTGCGCAAGCTGGCCGCGCGCACCGGCAACACCGCGCTGACCATCATGGCGTCGGTGTTGAAACTGACCAGCGCCACCCTGCTTTTCCTGCTCTTCGTGCTGATCGGCCTGCATGTGCTGCAACCGTCGCCGTCGGTGGCGCGCTGGCTCGACAGCCTGGTATTTCTCGTCGTCGGCTTGCAGGTGGGGCTCTGGGCCAGCCATGCGATCCGGGCATGGACAGCCAACAGCCTGAACCGTACCGATGCCGGCGCCGGCAATCCGGTGGTGATGGCGATGCTCAGCTGGTTTGCGCGCACCATGGTGTGGGCGCTGCTGCTGCTGGCCGTGCTCGACAACGTGGGCGTCAACGTGACCGCGTTCGTGGCCAGCCTGGGCATCGGCGGCATCGCGGTGGCGCTGGGTTTGCAGAACGTGCTGAAGGATCTGTTCGCCTCGCTGGCGATCGGCCTGGACAAGCCGTTCGAAATCGGCGAGTTCATCCACTTCGGCGATTTCCTGGGCACGATCGTGCACGTGGGCATCAAGACCACCCGCATCCGGTCCTTGAGCGGCGAGGAGATCAGCATCAGCAACTCCATGCTGCTGGACCAGACCATCCGCAACTACAGCCGCATGCAGACGCGGCGCGTCGTGTTCGGCTTCGGTTTGCCGATCGACACGCCGCGCGACAAGGTGCAGCAGGCGGTCGATGCCGTGCGCGAGGTCGTCGGCGCCGCCGAAAACACCCGGCTGGATCGCGCGCACTTTCAGCGCTTCGGGCCCAGTTCGCTGGATTTCGAGGTGGTGCACATCGTGCAGAGCCCCGACTACAACGTCTACATGGACATCCAGCAAGGCATCAACCTGGCGCTGATGGAACGGCTGGATGCGCTTGGGCTGGCCTTCGCGGTGCCCGTGCGTACCTTGCGGGCGGATAGCGAGGTCGACGTGCGCGTGCCGGCTGCCGCGGGCCCGGCCGAGTAGGCCGCGCCGGGATTTTTGCCCCCGGTCCGAAGCCGCGCAAACCGGCGCCGGGCCTCATTTTGGGCGCTGCCCTTTCCATTGCGGCCCCCATCCGCGAAAATGGCGGGCCGAATCGCGTGGATTCTGCCTCTTTCGTGGCAGTCGATCTTCCCGCCTTCCGCCTTCATGACCCACGCAGCAGACCGTGTGCGGCCACCATGTTTCCCCGTTCGCTCGAGGTATCGAATGAATTTCCACGAATACCAGGCCAAAGAATTGTTCGCGCAGTACGGCATCGCCGTGCCGCCGGGCAAGGTCGCCAACTCCCCCGACGCTGCCGTCGATGCCGCCAAGGCACTGGGTGGCAAGCAATGGATGGTCAAGGCGCAGATCCATGCCGGCGGCCGCGGCAAGTCAGGCGGCGTGAAGTTCTGCCGCAGTTTTGACGAGGTGCACGCCGCCGCCAAGGCGATGTTGGGCACCAACATGGAAACCTACCAGTCGGCCGGCCGCGCGCTGCCGGTGAACCTGGTGCTGGTGACCGACGCCACCGACATCGCCCGCGAGCTGTACCTGTCGATCCTGGTGGATCGCGACTCCAAGGCCGTCTCGTTCATCGCCTCCAAGCACGGCGGCGTGGACATCGAGCAGGTGGCCCGCGACACGCCCGAGGACATCCACACCATCGTGGTCGATTTCGTCGAAGGCCTGCAGCCGTACCAGTGCCGCCAACTGGGCTTCGCGATGGACCTCACCGCCAAGCAGGTCAACCAGCTGACCAAGATCATGCTGGGCCTGTACAAGCTGTTCAACGAGCAGGACCTGGCCCTGGTCGAACTGAACCCGCTGGCCGTGCTGGAAGACGGCAACCTCGCCGCGCTGGACGGCAAGGTCAACTCCGACGACAACGCCGAGTTCCGCCACCCGAACCTGGCCGCCATGCGCGACCTGACCCAGGAAGACGCGGCCGAAGCCGCCGCGGTGAAGTACAACCTCAACTACGTGACCATGGACGGCTCGATCGGCTGCATGGTCAATGGCGCGGGCCTGGCCATGGCCACCATGGACGTGATCAAGCTGGCGGGGGGCGAGCCGGCCAACTTCCTCGACGTGGGCGGCGGCGCCACCAAGGAGCGCGTGACCGAGGCGTTCAAGCTGATCCTGTCCTCGGACAAGGTGAAGTGCATCCTGGTCAACATCTTCGGCGGCATCGTGCGCTGCGACCTGATCGCCGAGGGCATCATCGCCGCGGTGAAGGAAGTGGGCCTGACCATCCCCGTGGTGGTGCGCCTGCAGGGCACCAATGTCGATCAGGGCCGCGAACTGCTGGCCAACTCCGGCCTGGCGATCACGCCGGCGGACGATCTCAACGACGCGGCCCAGAAAGCCGTGGCTGCCGCGAAGGCCTGAGGAGTAAACGAATGAGCGTTTTGGTCAACAAGAACACCAAGGTGATCGTGCAGGGCTTCACCGGCCAGCAGGGCACCTTCCACGCACAGCAGTGCCTCGACTACGGCACCCAGATCGTGGGCGGCGTGACGCCGGGCAAGGGCGGCTCCGAGCACATCGGCCTGCCGGTTTACAACGAAGTGGCCGAGGCCGTGCTGGAAACCGGCGCCGACGCGTCGGTGATCTTCGTGCCGCCGCCGTATGCGGCCGACTCCATCCTCGAAGCGATCGACGCGGGCATCAAGGTCATCGTGGCGATCACCGAGGGCATCCCCGTGCTGGACATGCTGCGCGTCAAGAACGTGCTGGCCCAGCATCCGGAAGTGGTGCTGATCGGGCCCAACTGCCCCGGCATCATCACCCCTGGCGAATGCAAGATCGGCATCATGCCCGGCCACATCCACAGCAAGGGCAAGGTCGGCGTGGTCTCGCGTTCCGGCACGCTGACCTATGAGGCGGTGTTCCAGACCACCAACGAAGGCCTCGGCCAGAGCACGGTGATCGGCATCGGCGGCGACCCCATCAACGGCCTCAACTTCATCGACTGCCTGAAGCTGTTCCAGGACGATCCGCAGACCGAAGGCATCATCATGGTCGGCGAGATCGGCGGCAGCGCCGAGGAGGACGCCGCCGAGTTCATCGGCGAATACGTGAAGAAGCCGGTGGTTTCCTTCATCGCCGGTGCCTCCGCCCCTCCGGGCAAGCGCATGGGCCACGCCGGCGCGATCATCTCCGGCGGCAAGGGCACCGCCGCGGCGAAGTTCGCCGCGCTGGAGAAAGCCGGCGTCACCACGGTGAAGTCACCGGCGGATCTGGGCAAGGCACTCGCCAAGCTGATGAAGTAAGCCGTTGTTGCATGTTGTTGATGAAAGGCCGCGCATTGCGCGGCCTTTTGTTTTGGAGCGTGCCCCCATCCGCCCTTCGGGTACCTTCCCCCGTTGCACGGGGGAAGGAAGCTGGCTGTCTTGAGGAGGCTCGATGCTTTCCTTCCCCCGCGTGCGGGGGAAGGTGCCCGACAGGGCGGATGGGGGCGCTTTCATCACCCGTCGACGCATGCCCACAACCTCAACCGAAAAGTCCGCTACTGCAGCGTTGGCCCGTCTCGCCAGACTGATCCTTTGAATAGGCGAAAAAGGGGCTGCCCATGCGCGACAACGCCAAAACCCACTTCGCGCGCCAGCTCCGACGTGAGATGACACCCGCGGAACGCTACCTCTGGACACGCCTGCGCCGTCGCCAGCTGTCGGGCTACCGCTTTCGTCGCCAGCATCCGCTCGGTCCCTACATCGCCGACTTTGCCTGCGTCGAGAAGAGGCTGGTCATCGAGATCGACGGCTCCCAGCATGGCGAGCCGGGTGCCGATGCGGGCCGGGACGCGTGGTTGCGGCAACACGGCTTCACGGTGATCCGTTGCTGGAATCACGATGTGCTCGCCCGTGTCGATCAGGTCCTGGCATCGATTGCCGAGGTGCTGGCCAGCCCGCATTCGGACGGCTAATCGCCAGCGCGGAAAATCGACGGCTCCATTCTTTTCCGGCAGTTGAATTACCATGGCCGCCCTCCCCACGGAATGTTTTTCGCCATGGCAAAGTTGCGTCTGGCATTGGCCCAGCAGGATTTCCCGGTCGGCGCGGTGGCTGCCAACGCGGATCGCGTGCGCGGGCTCGTCGCCGAGGCCACGGCGGGCGGGGCGGCGCTGGTGGCGTTTCCGGAGCTGACGTTGAGCGGGTATCCGCCCGAGGATCTGCTGTTGCGCCCCAGCTTCCTGGCGGCCTGCCAGAGCGAGCTGACGGCGCTGGCCGCCGATTCCGGTGACGTCGCCACGCTGATCGGGTATCCGCACAGCGAAGGCGAAGTGTTCAACGCCGCCAGCCTGTTGCGCCGGGGGCGAGTCGAAGTGACTGCGCACAAGCAGGCGCTGCCGAACTACGGCGTTTTCGACGACATGCGCTACTTCCAGCCCGGCCACGAAGCCGCCACGGCGGTGATCGATGGCGTCACGGTGGGCCTGCTGATCTGCGAGGACGTCTGGCGCAGCGAGCCGGCGGCGCAGGCCGCCGCGGCCGGCGCCGAGCTGCTGCTGGTGATCAACGCCTCGCCGTGGGACGACGCCAAGCAGGCGGAGCGCGAGGCCGTGCTGGTGGCGCGCGCGCGGGAAACCGGCTGCGCGATCGCCTACCTCAATCTGGTTGGCGGCCAGGACGAGGTGGTCTATGACGGCGCCTCGATCCTGGTGAACGGCGACGGTTCCATCGCGGCGCGGGCGCCGGCATTCGTGGACGCCCTGCTGTGGGCGGAATTCGATGCCGAAACGCGCACCCTGGCCGCGCAGGGCTGGCCGCTTGCCGCCGATGCCGGGGCCGACGCCACGCTGTACCGTGCCTTGGTGCGCGGTATCCGCGACTACATCGACAAGAACGGTTTCCCCGGCGTGCTGCTCGGGTTGTCCGGCGGCATCGATTCCGCGTTGACCCTGGCGTTGGCGGTGGATGCACTGGGCGCCGACCGCGTCACCGCGGTGATGATGCCTACGCGCTACACCTCGCAGCTGTCGCTGGACGGCGCGCGGGCGCAGGCCGAACGACTCGGCGTGGCGTATCACGTCATCTCGATCGAGGCGACGTACGAATCCTTCGTCGATGCGCTAGCCCCGGCGTTCGCCGGCAAGGCCGCCGACACCACCGAGGAAAACCTGCAATCGCGCACCCGCGGCGTGATGCTGATGGCGCTGTCCAACAAGCACCGCCAACTGCTGCTGGCCACCGGCAACAAGAGCGAGATGGCGGTGGGTTACGCCACGCTTTATGGCGACATGTGCGGCGCGTATGCGCCACTGAAGGACGTGTACAAGACGGTGGTGTACCGGCTGGCGCGCTGGCGTAACGGAGCAGGGAGTGGGGAATCGGGAACAGGGAATCGACAAGCGGGCGGCGATGCCGCGACCTCCATTCCCGATTCCCGATTCCCGATTCCCGTGGAAGTCATCGACCGCCCGCCCTCGGCCGAGCTGCGCGACAACCAGACCGACCAGGATTCACTGCCCGCGTACGACGAGCTGGATGGCATCCTCAACCGCTTCATCGAACGCGAACAATCGCAGGCGGAAATCGTGGCGCAAGGTTTCGACGCCGACACCGTGCATCGCGTGGTGCGCCTGGTACTGGCCAACGAGTTCAAGCGCCGCCAATCCGCGCCGGGCCCGCGGGTGACCACAAGGGCGTTCGGAAGGGAGCGGAGGTACCCCATCACTTCCGGATGGAAGTGATAAAAACATCAGACCCATCAAGCCTTGACCTGACGATTGCGACCACGCCAATGGAGCGAACCCGCCCACCGCGTTCGCTCCCTCTCCCCCGCGGGGAGAGGGTTGGGGAGAGGGGGCCGGTGCTTGCCAAAAAGCTCAAAAAAATCCAGCTCCTGACGCCAATGCCTGATCGGCTTTCGCCGCCGAAACTACTCCGCGGCTATGCCGTCACGGACTTCCCAACCTCGCAACCATCCGCGAATAACCCACCGTCCAACACACACAAAAAAAAGCCGGCTCAACGCCGGCTTTTCTTCATCCCAAAACTGCCCTCAATGATGCCCCGAAAACGGCACCAGCTTGCGCAGCGTGGACGGCGGGTGCGGCCACTTGGGATCGTCCAGATACGGATGATCGGGATAGTTCAGCGCCAGCACCTTGCGCACCTGCTCGGCCTGGTCCTTCTGGTCCATGGACAGATAGCTGCGGGCGAGGATGGCCAGCGCATCGCCGGTCTGTGGCGCCTGCTGGTAATGCTCGATCACGTATTGCGCGCGATCGGCCGACGCCACGTAAGCCTTGTTGCGCAGGTAGAACTCGGCCACGTTGATCTCGTACTGGGCCAACACGTTGCGCAGGTAGATCATCCGCTGGCGCGCGTCGGCGGTGTAGGCGCTGTCGGGAAAACGGCGCGCCAGCTCGGAGAAATCGTCGAACGCCTGCAGGTTGTAAGCTTGGTCGCGCCGCGACTGCTGGTCGCTGCGCTTGAGCAGGCGCTCGATCGCGCCGCCGGTGCGATCGAAATTGATCAGCCCGCGCAGGTAATAGGCATAATCGACGTGCTTGTTGGTCGGATAGGTCTTGATGAAGCGGTTGGTCGTCGAAAGCGCGTCGTCGGGCCGGTTGGCCTTGTATTGCGCATAGGCCAGTTCGAGCTGCGCCTGCTCGTTGTACTCACCCGACGGGAAACGTGCGATGAGGCGCTCGAAAGCCCTGCCCGCGGCGGCGTAATCGGCCTTTTCCAGCGAGTCGTGCGCCTTGTTGTACAGCGCGTCCACCGGCATCGTATCGAGCGAGTTGTGCTTGTTGCGGAACATGGAGCACGCGCTCAGCGACACGACCACGGCGATCACGACGAGCGCTTTCAGGACAGGCAAGTTGAACTTCGGCAGCTTCATTACGCGCATGGGAAAGAATTCAGATGTTTGATCGAAAAGGCATGATAGCGGAAACCGGCCCGGCCCCGCGGGGCTCGGCGTGACCACCATCAGGCAGGAAGCGGCGGTGCCATTGACCGCCGCAGGACGCAGGTTCGACCAGGCGCTGGCCGAGATGTTCCCCGATTATTCGCGCTCGCGGCTCAGTGGCTGGATCAAGTCCGGCGCGGTGACGCTCGATGGCGCCAGGGTGCCGCCGCGCCAGTTGCTGCGTGGCGGCGAGCAGGTGGTGCTGCAAGCTGAGCTGGAGAACGAGGTCACCAGCGCGCCGGAAGACATCGCGCTGGACATCGTGCACGAGGACGAACACCTGCTGGTACTGAACAAGCCGGCCGGCCTGGTGGTTCACCCGGGTGCCGGCAACCCGGCGGGCACCCTGCTCAACGCGTTGCTGTTCCGTGATCCCAAGCTGGCCGAACTGCCCCGCGCGGGCATCGTGCACCGGCTGGACAAGGACACCTCCGGCCTGATGGTGGTGGCGCGCACGTTGCCCACGTACACCGCGCTGGTCGATCTTTTGTCGCGCCACGAGGTTGAGCGCCAATACGAGGCGGTGGTGCTGGGCACGATGGTGGCCGGCGGCACCGTGGACGAGCCGATCGGCCGCAGCATGGGCGACCGCCTGCGCCAGGCCGTGCGCGACGAGGAAGACGGCAAACGCGCGGTCACCCATTACCGGCTGCGTGAGCGCTTTCGCGCCCACAGCCTGGTGCAATGCCAGCTGGAAACCGGCCGCACGCACCAGATCCGCGTGCATCTGGCGCACATCCAGCATCCGCTGGTGGGCGATCCGCTCTACGGTGGCGGACTGAAGCTGCCCAAGGGCGCGTCGGCGGAACTGGCCGCCACGTTGCGCGCGTTCCGGCGCCAGGCGCTGCACGCCGAAAAACTCTCGTTCGTGCACCCTGCCACCGGTGAAACGGTGTCCTTCAGCGCCGAACGGCCGGCCGACCTGCAATTGCTGATCGAGGCGTTGCGGGCGGATCTGGCCGAACATGGCTCGGACCATTACTGACGCGCCCGCGGGGGACGCTCCGAATCATGACCAAGCTCTGGATCTTCCCCGATTGGCCCCCGCCGCAAATGCTTGCGGCAGGACATCCGAGTAAGCAGCCTTGACGACAACCGACATCGAGAGAGACGCCTCGCCGCGACCGCGCTGGTTCCTGCCTGCGCTATGCATCATCGTCCTGCTGGGCTTGGCGTTGCGCTGGTGGACGGCGGTGGGCACGCAGGTCGACGTCCCCATTCGTAACGACGCTCGCGATTACGTGAGTTATGCGGCCAACCTCACGTTGCATGGCGTGTATTCGTCCGATCCCCACGTGCTGGTCGGCCAGTTCCAGAGAGAACCGGTGCCGGACGCCAGACGCCCACCCGGCTACCCCTTGTTCCTGGCAGCCTTTTTCGATCTCGGCGACCTGGGCGGCTTCATCCATCACGTGGTGGTTGCGCAGGCATGGCTGGGGGCGCTCGTGGTGTGGCTCATCGGCCTGCTGACGGCGCGGTTGCTGGGTTGCTTGTGGGCGATCGCGGTGGCGGCGCTTACCGCACTGAGTCCACATCTGGCGATCTACGTGCCATACCTGCTTACGGAAACGCCGTTCTCCCTCGCACTCACGGCTTTCGTGATGGCGGCGGCTTGCGGCCTGATGGCGTCGTCGCCGGGACGACGGGCCGCGCTGGCGCTGATCGCCGGTCTCTGTCTGGGCATCGCCTGCCTGCTCCGCCCCACGTTGGACCAGTTGGCCTGGGTCGTGCTCGGACTGGCCCTCGCCGTGCCCGCCTGGCGGCGCCGGTGGGTGATTGCGCTGGTATTCCTGTTGGGCTTTGTCGGCGTAATGGCGCCGTGGTGGGTGCGAAATACGCAGGTTTCGCACCATGGGCAGTCGCATGCCATGGCGGTGACCATCCATCAAGGCAGCTATCCGGACATGATGCGCGACGGTGACCCGGCGACCTTCGGCTATCCCTACCGAGGTGATCCCGCGGCGGCGCAGGCGGAGTCCAGTGTGCGTGCCGCGCTGGCCGATCTGGCTGGAAAGTTTCGCGAGCATCCTCTGCAAATGGTCCGTTGGTACGTCGTCGGCAAGCCGATGGCGCTGTTTGCCTGGAGCGAACAGAGCGGCTGGCGAAATCTGTTCGAGTATCCCGTGCATCGCTCGCCATGGCTTTCCAGTGACGGCTTGATTGTTCTGATGTCGGTGATGGTCGGGCTCCACCCACTGCTGGTCCTGCTGGCGCTCGCCGGAACCTTGCTTGCCTTTGTGCCGGCGGCGTGCCGGTGGTTGCCTGAGCAAGCCGTCACGGGGATGCGGGTGGCGGCGTTTGTCCACGCCTATTTCCTGCTGGTGCATCTGGCGGCGCTGCCGTTGTCGCGCTACAGCGTTCCGTTTCGCCCGTTGACCTATCTGATGGCAATTTTCGCCATAGGGTGCCTAGCTGCCTGGGCGCGGCGCGTTCGCGCGCGAAAGGTCGAATGTATCCAGGCCGGGGCCAAGACATGATGGGCAGTCGAGACGAAGGGCTGTTGCCGGAGCGCTCGTTTGCGCGGGGCTCGCGTGGCGTCGGGGACGTGACGCTTTGTACCATGCGGCCATGACCGAAACCTGGATTTTCCCCGATTGGCCCGCGCCGCCGCAGGTGCATGCGGCGGTCACCACGCGGCAGGGGCCGGGCGTGTCCGGGGCGCCGTTCGAGCGCTTCAACCTGGGCTTGCGCAATGGCGACATGGCCGAGGCGGTGGCGACCAACCGCAGTGCCTTGCAGCAGGCTCTTGCGCTGCCCTCGGCGCCGCGCTGGTTGCGTCAGGTGCACGGCACCGACGTGGCCGAACTGGGGCCGTTGCCCGGCCCCGACGAGCCGGTGGCCGATGCGGCGGTGTCGCGGGTGCCCGGCACGGTGCTGTCCATCCTCACCGCCGATTGCCTGCCGGTGCTGTTCTGCGCCGTGGATGGGCGTGAAATCGCCGCCGCGCACGCGGGGTGGCGCGGGTTGGCCGGCGGCGTGCTGGAGGCGACGCTGGAGCAGATGGCGTCGCCGCGCGGCGACGTGCTGGCCTGGCTGGGGCCGTGTATCGGCGCGGCGTCGTACGAGGTGGGCGACGAGGTGCGCGCAGCGTTCATGGCGCGCGACGCCGCCGTCTCGGCGTGTTTCGAGCCGACGCGGCCCGGCCATTGGCTTTGCGACCTGGCCGCGCTGGCGCGTCGGCGTCTGCAGGCGGCTGGCGTACGGCGGGTCGGCGGCGGCGGCTTCGACACCTTTGCCGACCCCCGCTTTTATTCGTACCGCCGGGACGCCGCCGGGAGCGGCCGTTTCGCCAGCCTGATCTGGCTGGAACCGCCCCGGCGCGGCTGACGGGCCGCGCGTTGCTCAACCCAGCGTTTCGGCGACGCGCCGTTGCGCCACCGGGGCTTTTTCGGTCAGCAAGCTCAGGAACGATTTGCGCCAGAACGTGATGTCGTTGTGCTGGAGCACCTTCATCATCGCCCGCCAGCGTTCGCGTCGTTCGGGCAGCGGCATGTTGAGGGCGCGCTGCAGCGCGTCGGCCACCTCCTCGGTATCGGCCGGGTTGACCAGCAACGCGGTGGTGAGCTCCTGCGCCGCGCCGGCGAAGCGCGACAGGATCAGCACGCCCGGGTCGTCGGGGTTCTGCGACGCCACGTATTCCTTGGCCACCAGGTTCATGCCATCGCGCAGCGGCGTCACCAGGCCGACCCGGGCGCTGCGGTAGTAGCCGGTCAGCAAACGGTGCGGAAACGACTTGTTGATGTAGCGCAGCGGCGCCCAGTCGGGTGTCGCGTATTTGCCGTTGATGTGGCCGGCGCTGCGCTCCAGCTCGCGGCGGATCTGGCGGTATTCCAGCACGCTGCCACGCGAGGGCGGGGCGATCTGCATGAAGGTGACCTGGCGATGCAGCTCCGGCGCGCGCTCCAGCAGCCGCGCGAAGGCCTCGAAGCGCTGCGGCAAGCCCTTGGAATAGTCCAGCCGGTCCACGCCGATGATCAGCGCGCGGCTTTCCAGGCTGTTGCGCAGCTGGCCGATCTCCTTGTGCGATTCGGCGTGGCGGGCGATCTCGGCGATGCCGGCCGTGTCGATGCTGATGGGGAAGGCTGCGGCACGGAAGGTGCGCCCGCCGGCCGATCGCATGCGCCCGCCCAGGCGCATCGAGGCGCCCGCCTCGTGCAGGAAATAATCCTCCAGCGCGCGCAGGTCGCGGGTGGTGTGCACGCCGATCAGGTCGTAGCTGGCCAGGGTTTCCAGCAGTTCGCGATGGTTCGGCAGCGCAATCAGCAGACCCGCCGCGGGCAAGGGCGTATGGAGGAAGAAGCCGATGCGGTTCTTGACGCCGCGCTTGCGCAGCATCGCGGCCAGCGGGATCAGGTGATAGTCGTGCACCCACAGCACGTCGTCGGGCGTGATCAGCTTGGCCAGGCGTTCGGCGAACAATTCGTTGACCCGCAAATAGCCGTCCAGATGGCTGCGTTGGTAATCGACGAGATCGGGCCGGTAATGCAGCATCGGCCACAGCGTGCCGTTGGCGAAGCCGGTGTAGAAGTCGTCGTGGTCGGCCCGCGAAAGGTCGATGGTGGCGTACTCCACCTTGCCATCGCGCAGGCGGTGCAACTGGGCGCCGCTTTCGGCGGCCAGCTTGCCGCTCCAGCCGAACCACAGGCCACCGAGTTCGTGCAGCGCGGCCTGCAATGCCGAGGCCAGGCCGCCGGTGGCGGTCTGGCGCGGCAGGGCCACGCGGTTGGAGACGACCACCAAGCGGCCGTGCGGGTTGCGGTCGGCCATCAAAGGGCATCCTCCCAGCGGCGCGACAGGCGCATGGCGGCCTGGATCAATCCCACCAGCGAGTAGGTCTGCGGGTAATTGCCCCAGTGTTCGCCGCTGTCGGGGGCCAGGTCCTCGGACAACAGCCCCAGCGCGGTGCGCTTCTTCAGCATGTGCTCGAACATCGCCCGCGCCCGGTCCTTGCGGCCGGTGGCGGCCAGCGCCTCGATGTACCAGAACGTGCAGATGTTGAAGCTGGTTTCCGGCGCGCCGAAGTCGTCCGGGGCGATGTAGCGGAACAGGTATTCGCCGCGGCCCAGCGCCGCGCCGATGGCATCCACGGTGGCGACGAAACGCGGGTCCATCGGCTCGACGAAGCCGATGTCGGCCAGCAGCAACAGGCTGGCGTCCAGATGGTGGCCGTCGTAGGCATCCACGAAATGGCCCAGCTCCGCATTCCACGCGCGCGCCTCGATGCGCGCATGCAGTTGCACGGCTTCCTCGTGCCAGTAGCGCGCACGCTCGTCCAGCCCCAGTTCGGTGGCGATGTGCGCCAGCCGGTCGCAGGCGGCCCAGCACATCGCCGCCGAGTAGGTGTGCACGGCGGCGCGGCCGCGGAATTCCCACAGCCCGGCATCCGGCTCCTCGGCGGTGCGCAGCGCCAACGCGCCCATGCGTTCAAGCCGCTGGAAGGTGAGCTTGTCGCCGCGGTGCTCCAGCCGGCGGTCGAAGAACAGCTGCGCCGAGGCCAGCACCACCGAGCCGTAGACATCGTTTTGCCGCTGGCGCCAGGCATCGTTGCCCACGCGCACCGGACCCATGCCGCGATAGCCGGCCAGTCTGGGCACCTGGCGCTCGGTCAGCTCGCGCTCGAAGGTGATGCCGAACACGGGGCCGATCTCCGCATCGCCGGTTTCCGGATCGGGCTGCGCGGCGATCAGGTTGAACACGTAGCGGATGTATTCCTCCATCGTGCGGGTGGCGCCCAAGCGGTTCAGCGCGCGTACGGTGAACGCGGCGTCGCGCAGCCAGCAGTAGCGGTAATCCCAGTTGCGCGCGGTGCCGGCCGATTCGGGGATCGAGGTGGTCAGCGCGGCCACGATGGCGCCGGTGGCCTCGTACTGGCACAGCTTCAGCGTGATGGCGGCGCGGATCACCGCGTCCTGCCATTCGTACGGTACCGACAGGTAGCGCACCCACTCGCGCCAGTATTCCAGCGTGCGCTCCAGCATCAGGTGGAAGAACACCGTGGGGCTTTCGGTGAGGGTTTCGTCGGGGCCGAAGATGAAATGGGCCGGACGATCCAGCCCGAACGGCAGCCCGCGCTCGATCAGCGGCGTGGCCACGTCGCTGGTCAGCCGCTGCACCACGCTGCTCAACAAGTAGCGGATGTGATTGCTGCCGGAGGTGGTGGGCGCGACGCGCGCGCCGTAGTCGCACAGCGGGCGCAACCGCACGCGGATGCGCGGCGAGCCGCTGATCGGGCTGACCCGGCGCGCCAGCATCACCGGGTGGTAGAAGCGGCCGTTGGAGCGATGCCGCGGGGCGAAATCGATGATTTCCACGGCGTCGCCGTGGCGGCTGAAAAGGCGGGTGACCAGCACGGCCGTGTTCTGCAGGTAGTACTGCTCGGCGTGGTCGAAATCCTCCAGCTCGATCGACCAGTCGCCGCCTTCGGTGGTGGGCGACAGCAGCGCGCAGAAGCTGGCGTCGTCGTCGAAGCGGGGCAGGCAGCACCATACGATGCGCGCATGGCTGTCGATCAGTGCGGCAACGCTGCCGTTGCCGATGACGCCCAGCTCAAGGCTGGCGGGCGTCTTGACCTCCGGGGATTCGGGCATGTGTGGGGGTTCCTTGCATCAGGGCGTCCAGGACGCGATCCAGCCAAGCTTGCGTGGCAGCGGGGCCAGGCAATGTGAAACGGGCGTGGGTGGGCACGCGGTCACCCACGCGCACGCTGAGGCCGTGGCACTGGTTGATGCTGGCGAAAGCGTGCTCGTCGGTGAGGTCGTCGCCCAGATAGACCGGCAAGCGGCCGTAGAAGGGTTCGCTGTCCAGCAGTTCCAGCAGCGCCTTGCCCTTGTTCATGCCCTTGGGCTTGAACTCCAGCACCAGGTTGCCCGGCTGCAGTTCGTAGCCCGGCAACTGCGGCAGCAAGGCGACCGCCGCCGCATGCAGCGGCGCGAATTGTGCCGGCGCGCGGCGGCAATGCAGGGCGATGCCGTTGTGCTTGTCTTCCCAGGTCACGCCCTCGAAACGCGCGGCCAGCGCCTGCGCGGCATGGCATAGCCGCGCCTGCTGCGCGGGGGCGCTGGCGATCTCGCGGACGCTGCCGTCGGCGCGACGCAACTGCAGCCCGTGCAGGCCGGCGGCGGCCCAGTGCGAGGCGCCGAAAATGCGGTCCAGGTCGGCCACGCCGCGCCCGCTGACCAGCGCCATCGCGCCATCGAGCGCCTGGTGCAGCGCGTGCAGCAGCTCGCGCAAAGGGGCGTCGGCCTGCACCGCCAGCGGGTCCTCGACGAAATCGAGCAAGGTGCCGTCCACGTCGAGAAACAACGCCCAGTGCGCATCGGCGGCAGGCAGGGGCGGTGGTGGAAGCGTGACAGGTGGCGCGATCGCGGTGGCGGGGGTCGCAGTCGACATTCGGGTGACTCTAGCAAACCTGGCGTGAAAGGAACCTTGCGAACGGGCGCCGCTGCGACGAACCGCGCGCTGGGCCGCGCTTGAATCGCCGGGCTCCGTCCGCATGTCGCATGTCAGCGGCGCGGCTCGCGCCAACCTCGATGGTGGACATCACGATGCGAATGGACAAACTCACGTCGCGTTTCCAGCAGGCGCTGGCCGACGCGCAATCGCTGGCCGTGGGCCGCGACAACAACATGCTGGAACCGGCCCATGTCATGGCCGCGCTGCTCGGCCAGCAGGGCGGTTCGACCGCCCCGCTGCTGACCCAGGCGCAGGTCAACGTGCCGATGCTCACGCAACGGGTGAACGAGCTGCTCGAGCGCCTGCCGCGGGTCACCGGGCAGGAGGGCAACATCAACCTCGGCAACGACTTGAACCGCCTGCTCAACCTCACCGACAAGCTGGCGCAGCAGCGCGGCGACCAGTTCATCGCCAGCGAGCTGTTCGTGCTGGCGGCGCTGGAGGACAAGGGCGAGCTGGGCGCGGCGCTGAAGGCGGCCGGCGCGAACAAGGCCAATCTTGAGGCTGCCATCGAGAAGCTGCGCGGTGGCGAGAAGGTGCAGAGCGAGAACGCCGAGGAGCAGCGCCAGGCACTGGAGAAATACTGCATCGACCTCACCGAGCGCGCCGAGCGCAACAAGCTCGACCCGGTGATCGGCCGCGACGAGGAGATCCGCCGCACCATCCAGGTGCTGCAGCGGCGCACCAAGAACAACCCGGTGCTGATCGGCGAACCCGGCGTGGGCAAGACCGCGATCGTCGAGGGCCTGGCCCAGCGCATCATCAAGGACGAAGTACCCGAAGGCCTGCGCGGCCGCCGCGTGCTGGCGCTGGACATGGGCGCGCTGATCGCCGGCGCGAAGTTCCGCGGCGAGTTCGAGGAGCGCCTGAAGGGCGTGCTGAACGACCTCGCCAAGCAGGAAGGCCGGGTGATCCTGTTCATCGACGAGCTGCATACGGTGGTCGGCGCCGGCAAGGCGGAAGGTTCGATGGACGCCGGCAACATG
>JBIQMK010000038.1:0-17998 GCA_044463365.1 Rhodanobacter sp.
GTTGGCGTGCCGCTGCGCCAGCGCGGCGGCGCTGTGGGAGCGACTTCAGTCGCGATGCTCTTGTTTTGGAGCCCCGGGGTAGAGCGTCGCGGCTGAAGCCGCTCCTACAGCCCAATGACGCTCGGTCGCGACGGCGGCACCGCACCGGACGCGACCAACCGGTCCAGGACAACCCGCAATTCGGCGCAGCGATCGGCACTGGCCAGTACCTGCGCCGCGGTGCAGCCGGCACCTGGCAGCCCCACCGACACCGGTTGCTGCGTCAACAGTTGTGCGGACATGGTGGACAGGATTTCCAGCAACGATGCCTGCGCATGATGCGAAGCGCGCGCCGAGGCATTCAGCAGCAGCACCGGCTTGCCCGGAAATTCCAGGCTGCCCACCAGCCAGTCCAGCAGGTTCTTGAAGGCGCCGGGCACACCATGGGCGTACTCGGGGCAGGCGATAAGCAAGGCGTCGGCCGTATCCACCGCCCGACGCAGGTCGAGTACCGGCGGCGGCAACGGGCCGCTCTCATCATCGGGATTGAACAACGGCAGCGCGCCGAGGCCGTCGTACAACACAAGCTGCAGCGTCGGCGGTGCCAGTTGTTGCGCAGCCTGCAGCGCGGCGCGGTTCGACGATAGCCGGCGCAGGCTGCCGCAGAGGCACAACACGCGCCGTGGCGCCGTCATGCAGCGGGCGCGCCCTGCACCACGATCTTGCCCAGGCCCAGCGACTTGTTGCGCGGCTGGCGCGACAGCCGGCCGGCCGCGTTGCGGGCGATCTCGCGGTAGCGCGCGGCAAGGTCGGACTCGGGCATCGCCACAACGGTGGGGTTGCCGCCGTCGGCCTGCTCGCGGATGCGGATATCCAGCGGCAGCGAGCCAAGATAGGCCGCGCCGTACTGCGTGGCCATGCGCTCGCCGCCGCCTTCGCCGAAGATGTTCTCCTCGTGGCCACAGTTGGAACACACGTGGGTGGCCATGTTCTCCACCACGCCCAGCACCGGCACTTCCACCTTCTCGAACATCTTCAGCGCCTTGCGTGCGTCCAGCAGGGCGATGTCCTGCGGTGTGGTGACGATCACCGCGCCGGCCACCGGCACCTTTTGCGACAACGTCAGCTGGATGTCGCCGGTACCGGGCGGCAGGTCGATGATGAGGTAGTCGAGCTGTTCCCAGCGGGTGTCGGTGATCAGTTGCATCATCGCCTGGGTCACCATCGGGCCACGCCAGATCATCGGCGTGTCCTCTTCCACCAGGAAACCGATCGACATCACCGGCATGCCGTGCGCCTGCATCGGGATGATGCTCTTGCCGTCCGGTGACGCCGGCTTGCCGTGCACGCCCAGCATGGTCGGCTGGCTGGGGCCGTAGATGTCGGCGTCCATCACGCCGACCTTCGCGCCTTCGGCCTGCAGCGCCAGCGCCAGGTTGGCCGACACGGTGGACTTGCCCACGCCGCCCTTGCCCGAGGCCACCACGATGATGTTCTTCACGTTGGGCAGCGGGCCCAGCGTGCCTTGCACCTTGTGCACGTGGACGCGGCTGGTGATCGACACCGCCGCCGACTCGATCGCCGGGTTCGCTTCCAGCGCCTGCCGCACGCGCGCAGCAAGGCCGTCGATCGCTGTAGCGGCCGGGTAGCCCAGTTGGATATCCACCGAGACCCTCGCCCCGTCGACACCTACCGCCCGCACGTTGTCGGCCAGCGGCGCGCCGGTGTGGGGGTCGATCAGGTCGCCGAGAAGTTGGCGCACCAGCGCGTCGGTAGCTTGGGTCATGGGAACTCGAAGTGATGATGGGGACAACCCATTATGCCAGCGCACCCGCGCGCACCCGTTGATGCAGATCACTGGTGCCATGCCGGCTGCGGATGCCGGCCGGTGCTTTGCGCAATGCAGCTTGACGCCCCCACGGATCAACGCCAGTCTCGCTTCCATACGCTTTCGTACGGGAGAAAAACGCCATGAAACACGCTTTTCGTCTCACCCTCGCAACCGGCCTGCTGCTGGCCGCCGGCAGCGTCTTCGCCGCCAACACCTCGCCCGTCGGCACCTGGAAAACCATCGACGACAACACCCAGAAGCCGAAGTCGCTGGTGCAGATCACCGAAACCGACGGCGAATTGCAGGCGAAGGTGATCAAGATCCTGCAGTCGGACGACGGCCCGAATCCGGTGTGCGACAAGTGCAGCGGCGAGCGCAAGAACCAGCCGATCGAAGGCATGAACATCATGTGGGGCGTCAGCAAGGATGGCGACGTATGGGACGGCGGCAAGATCCTCGATCCGAAAAACGGCAAGACGTACAAGGTGAAGCTGACCGTCAGCGACGACGGCCAGAAACTCGACGTGCACGGCTATATCGGTTTCTCGCTGCTGGGCCGCACGCAGACCTGGGAACGGCAGGACTGAAACCTTACCCGCACGAATGAAAAGCCCCGGCCGGTCCGGGGCTTTTTTTTTGCGACGCGTCTCAGGCCGCCGCTGGCGCCAGCACGCCGAGGCGGCAAAGCTGTGCGCGCAGCGTTTCCGCATCCTGGAACCGCAAACTGTGCATGCCGGCCTGGAACGCCGCCGCCACATTGCGCGGCGCATCGTCGATGTAGATCGTCTGCCGCGGAACCAGCGAGAAGCGCTCGATCGTGCGCTGGAAGATCACCGGGTCGGGCTTGGCCAGACCTTCCTCGCCCGACACCACGATGCCGTCGAACCAGCGCAGGAAGTCGAACCGCTCGCGCGCCATCGGAAAGGTTTCCCGCGACCAGTTGGTCAGCGCGTACAACCGCAGGCCGCGACCGCGCAGTTCATCCAGTACGGCCACACTCGGCGCGATGGCACCGCCCAGCATTTCCGGCCAGCGGGTGTGGAACGCACCGATCAGCGCCGCGTGCTGCGGATGCTGCGCGCTCAACATGGCCACGGCCTCGTGCCAGGAACGGCCGGCATCCTGCTGGTGGTTCCACAGCGGCGTGCAGATTTCGGACAGGAAACGCTCCATCGCCGCCTCGTCATCGAACAGGCGCCGGTACAGATAGCGCGGGTCCCAGTCGATCAGCACCCCGCCCAGGTCGAATACCACCGTGTCGAAACTGTTTTCCCTGTTCATCACCGCACCACCCGTGCCGATATCGAAACCATGATCAAAAGACCGCCCACCGCCGCCAGCGCGATCGGCAGGCTGCTGGCATGGGCCAGAAAGCCGATCAGCGCCGGGCCGCTGAGCAAGCCGGCATAACCCAGCGTGGTCACCGTGGCGATGGAGACCGCCGGCGACACCCCGGGCAAACGTCCCGCCGCGCCAAACATCAGCGGCACGATGTTCGCCGCGCCCAGCCCCACCAGCACGAAACCGAGCATGGCGGCGGCAGGCCAAGGCACCATTGCGGCAAGCAGCAGGCCCGCCGCCGCTGTAGCCGCACCGACGCGCACGCTGGCCACCGGACCGAAGCGGGCGATCGTGCGATCGCCGGTCAACCGGCCCAACGCCATCGCCACCGAAAAGCCCGCGTAGCCCAGGCCCGCGGACGCCGCCGACACGCCGCGGAAATCACGCAGGAACACTGCGCTCCAATCCAGCATCGCGCCCTCGGCCATGAAGCTGACGAAGCAGACCAGACCCAGCAAAAGCACCAGGCCACGCGGCCAGCGGAAAGCCGCACTGTGCCCCGCCGTGGCAGCGATCCGGCCGATCAGATGACGCCATTGGGTGATGACGATCAGCGCCAGCAAGCCGGCGATCACCAGCGCGCCAGCCAGCAGCGGCAAACCCAGCGCCAGCAGCGCGCTCATGCCCGCGGCGCCACTCAAGCCGCCCACGCTGAACAAGCCGTGGAAGCCGGACATCAACGGCCGTCGCGCACGGCGCTCCACTTCCACCGCATGCGCATTCATCGCCACATCCACGGCACCCAGCGCCATGCCGAAATACAGCAGCGCCAACGCCAGCGACACGATGCCGGGCGCGAGCGCCAGCAACGGCAGCGCGGTGCACAACAGCAAGCCGCCGATGCCGATCACCCGGCGACTGCCAAAGCGTGTGGTGAGCACGCCGACCAGCGGCATCGCCACCATCGAGCCGCCGCCAAACGCCAGCAGCACCAGGCCAAGCGTCGCGTCGTCCAGCGCCAGGCGCGCCTTGGCATACGGCACCATCGGCGCCCAGGCCGCCATGCCGATACCCGACACCAGAAACGTGAGCCGCGTGGCGCGGGTCGCCGGAGCAAGGGGTGGCCCGTCGGTGACCATGGGCACCCGTGTCTGCATTGCGCGATTTCCATCAACAGCGAAGCCGCCCAATGTAGACAGCCGCGCATCGACACGCAATCCGCGCCCATCGCTCACCGCACCGTGCGCGTTCGGTGCGGCGGAAACGCCATGCCATAATGCGCAGTCATCTCCGGAACCACGCACACCATGAGCCGCCGCCTCCTCGTCACCAACGCCCTGCCCTACGCCAATGGCCCGCTGCACATGGGTCATCTGCTGGGCTACATCCAGGCCGATATCTGGGTGCGGGCGCAGCGAATGAGTGGCAACCAGGTGGTCTACGTCTGCGCCGACGACGCGCACGGCACGCCGATCATGCTGGCTGCGGAAAAAGCCGGCGTGACGCCGGAGGTTTTCATCGACGGCATCCGCCAGGGTCACGAGGCGGATTTCGCCGCATTCGGTGTGGCGTTCGATCATTACCACACCACGCATTCGGACGAGAATCGCGAGCTGGCCACGCTGATCTACACGCGCCTGCGCGATGGCGGCAGCATCGCGCGCCGCTCGATCCAGCAGTTGTTCGATCCCGAGAAGCAGATGTTCCTGCCCGACCGCTACATCAAGGGCACCTGCCCGAAATGCGGCACACCCGACCAGTACGGCGACAACTGCGAAAACTGCGGCGCCACCTACGCGCCCACCGACCTGATCAACCCGTATTCGGTGATGTCCGGCGCCACGCCCGTGCTGCGCGATTCGGAGCATTACTTCTTCGAGCTGGGCAAGTTCGAGAGCCTGCTGCGCGACTGGTTCGCGGGCAAGTTCACCGATGGCAAGCCGGTGGCCAACAGCGGCGTCAGCGCCAAGCTGCGCGAATGGCTGGATGGTGGCCTGAAGGACTGGGACATCTCCCGCGACGCGCCCTACTTCGGCTTCCCCATCCCCGACGCGCCGGGCAAATTTTTCTATGTATGGCTGGATGCGCCGGTGGGCTACCTGGCCAGCTTCAAGGCGCTGTGCGACCGCACCGGTTTGAAGTTCGACGACTTCCTGGCCGCCGACAGCACGGCCGAGATGCACCACTTCATCGGCAAGGACATCATCAATTTCCACGGCCTGTTCTGGCCGGCGATGCTGCACGGCGCCGGCTTCCGCACGCCCACCGCGCTGCACGTCAACGGCTACCTCACCGTCAACGGCGCCAAGATGTCCAAGTCGCGCGGCACGTTCATCCAGGCGCGCACCTATCTCGACGCGGGCCTGCACCCGGAATACCTGCGCTACTACTTCGCCACCATGCTCAACGACGCGCCGGTGGACGTGGACCTGGACCTGAAGGCGTTCGAGGAGCGGATCAACTCGCACCTGATCGGCAAGTGGGTGAACATCGCCAGCCGCACCGCGGGTTTCACGCAGAAGTTCTTCGATGGCAAGCTCGCCGACCGCTTCGACGCCGAGGAGGCCGCGCTGTGGCAGGAGCTGTTGTCACACTACGACGGCATCGACGCGCTGTACGAAACCGGCGAGTTCGCCGACGTCACCCGCCGCTTCGTCGCCATCGCGGATCTCGTCAATGGCTACATTGCGGCCAAGGCACCGTGGGTGATCGCCAAGGATGCCGCGCGGCGCGAGGAACTGCAGCAGGTCTGCACGCTGGCGCTGCACGGCTTCCGCCTGCTTTCCGGCGTGCTGAAACCGATCCTGCCGGCCACCGCGGCCGCGGCGGAAACGTTCCTGGCGGCGCCGATCGCCAGCTTCGATGACGCCCGCCGCACGCTGTTCGGCCACACCATCAACGCCTTCGAACCGCTACTGGGCCGGCTCGATCCCAAGCTTATCGAGGCGATGGTCGAGGCCTCGAAGGAATCGCTCGGCAGCACGCCTGCCGAAGCGCCCGCTCCCACCAAAAAGAAAGCCATGAACGACCCGAAGCCCGCCGCAACGAAGCCCGAAACCGAAAATCCTGCCACCATCTCCATCGACGACTTCGCCAAACTCGACCTGCGCATCGGCAAGGTGCGGGCCTGTGAATTCGTGGAAGGCTCGGACAAGCTGCTGCGCTTCGAGCTGGATGCCGGCGAACTGGGCACGCGGCAGATTTTCTCCGGCATCCGCGCCGCCTATGGCGAACCGGAAAAGCTGGTCGGCCGCAACGTGGTGTTCATCGCCAACCTGGCGCCACGGAAAATGCGTTTCGGCCTGTCCGAGGGAATGATCCTGTCCGCCGGCAACGGCGGCAGCGACCTGTTCCTGCTGGATGCGGACCAGGGCGCCCAGCCCGGCGCCACCGTCCGCTGAATCGAGCGTTGCAGGAGCGCAGGGCTGTCACCTGGCGTACGTCACGAAGAAGCCCACCAGGTCGCCGTTCTCGCTGTACGGCGACATCGCCACGAAGCGATAGCCGCGGGCGGCGTATTCCGCGTGCGACTTGGTCAGCTTGTCGGCCATGTGCGTCTTGCGGAAGCCGAAGGTCGCATCGACGAATACCGTGATCGTGTCGCCTGAAGGCGTTGCCGCCTGCGCGGGTGTCGAATGGGTGAGCAGGACCGAGCCACCGGCGCCGAGCACGACAGCGAGCAGCAGGGACGCGAGGTACGACGATTTCATGGCACGCTCCGTTGAATGAAAGTTGCGGGACAATACCGCAGTGACCACCCATTATTCCCGCTCCAACCCTTTCGCATGAGTGCGCCCATCGACACCCTGGCTGACCGCATCGACGCCTTGCTGCCGCAGACACAGTGCGAGCAATGCGGCTACCACGGTTGCCGGCCGTATGCCGAGGCGATCGCTCGTGGCGAGGCGCCGATCGACCAGTGTCCGCCCGGTGGCGCCGCGGGTATCGCGAAGCTGGCGGCGCTGCTGGATCGTCCGGTGCTGCCACTCAATCCCGACCACGGCATCGAAAAGCCGCGCATGCTGGCGCGCATCGTGGAAGCGGATTGCATCGGTTGCACCAAATGCATCCAGGCTTGCCCGGTCGATGCCATCGTGGGTGCGGCCAAGCTGATGCATACCGTCATTGCCGACGATTGCACCGGCTGCGAGCTGTGCGTGGCCGCCTGCCCGGTCGACTGCATCGTGCTGGAGCCGATGCCACTGGCGCAGATCGATACCGCCCATGCCGACGCCTCGCGCGCGCACTTCGAACGCCGCGAGGCGCGATTGGCCCGCGAGCGCGCCGAGCACGAGGCCGAGCTGGCCGCACGCAAGGCAGCGGTGGATGCGTTGGCCACGCCCTCCAATCCGGTGCTTGCCGCGCTCGCCCGCGCTCGCGCGAAACAGCAGGGCAAGGGGCCATGATTCCCATCTGCCCGTCATTCCAGCGCAAGCTGGAATCCAGCGACTGCACCGCCGCCGTGGCTTCAAGACACTGGATTCCAGCTTGCGTTGGAATGACGAGCGTGTGGCTCCCGCCCAGCCATGAAGATCGAACATGCCGATGAAGCGCGCCGACGTGGTGGAGATGTTCACGCGGCTGCGCGAGCTCAACCCGCACCCCACGACCGAGCTCAACTACACCACGCCGTTCGAACTGCTGGTGGCGGTGGTGCTTTCGGCGCAGGCCACCGACGTTGGCGTGAACAAGGCCACGAAAAAACTGTACCCGGTGGCCAATACGCCGCAGGCGATTCTCGACCTGGGCGAGGAAGGCTTGAAGCGCTACATCAGCACGATCGGCCTGTACAACGCCAAGGCGAAAAACGTCATCGCGCTGTGCCGGCTGCTGATCGAGCAACACCACGGTGAAGTACCGCGCAGCCGCGCCGAACTGGAAGCGCTGCCGGGCGTGGGCCGCAAGACCGCCAACGTGGTGCTGAATACCGCCTTCGGCGAGCCCACCATCGCGGTCGATACACATATTTTCCGCGTGTCCAACCGTACCGGCCTGGCGCCGGGCAAGGACGTGCGCGCAGTCGAGGACAAGCTGGAGAAAGTGGTGCCGGCCGAGTTCAAGCACGACGCCCATCACTGGCTGATCCTGCACGGCCGCTACGTTTGCAAGGCGCGCAAGCCTGATTGCCCGAATTGCGTGATACGCGATTTGTGCCGGTACAAGGACAAGACGGTTTAGGTGCGGGATTCGGGGTTCGGGATTCGTAAAAGCGTCGCACGGAAGTCCGGATACTCCCGTTAGGTCCGTCATTCCAGCGAATGCTGGAATCCAGTGACTTCAGACCTCTTGAAAAGCCAAGGCCCTGGATTCCGGCTTTCGCCGGAATGACGTCCCCTAACCTGCGGGAGCAGGCGTCAGCGAAAGTTATTGGGGACCCCAAAAGCAAACGGCGGGCAAGAGCCCGCCGTTTTTCCTTCCCTGGGTCGAACTCCTTTCCGATAACTGCTCCTTGTCAGCCACGCCCGGACAGCATGTTGCCCAGGACGTGTTGCATCAGAATGACAATTCGCCGAAGACGCCGATCTCGTTCGTCTTCACGCTTTGCACGTGCAACGGCAGCGGCGTGGTGACCGATTTTTCGGCATTTTCATGCTTCCACACGCCGGCCAGCTTGAAGCCCTTGGTGACCTGGAATTCGACGCCGGCGTTGTAGTAGACGTCCCTCTTGTCGCTGTCCAGGTCCTTGCTGAGCTTCGCGTTGTCATAGCGCGCGAACAGGTTCACGCCGTCGGCCACCGCCACGCTGGCCCACAACGAGTAACCATCGGCCTTGTCGGAGGGCGGGCTCAGCACGTTGTTCCAGTTCTTCGCGGTGAAATACTCGGCGCCAACGCGGAACGCATCGCTGGCATAAGCCACCATCAGGTCGCCACGGCTGGCCGTGTTGGCGGCGTCGATGTTCTCGGTCTCCTGACCGCGATGGCCGCTGTAGCCGCCGGCGGCCACGACCATGTTGTCGAATGGCACGAAGCCCACGCGTGCTTCCACGTCCACGCCCTTGCTGCGGCCGGGGTTCTTGTAGCCATTGCCGTTGACGACCGACACCGCGTAGCTGGCCGTCTTGCCACCAAGATCACCGCCCAGGTGCAGGCCCCAGTCGGCCGAATTGCCGTATTTCAGGCGGTCGGTGAGCGTGTTTTCGACGTAGCGGAAGCCGTAGAACTTCTCGGCAAACGGAATCCACGGCATGTCGGCCGAGCCGATGCGCAGCACCGCCGCATCGCTGAACTTGCCCTGCGCATACGCCTTCTTGACGAAGACGTTGGTCTGGCCGTCGCTGCTGACGTAGTTGAAATCGATGGTGAGGTTGGCCGACCAGACGTCACTGAATTTGTGATCGAGGCCGAGGTAGAAGCGCTTCACGTCCAGGCCGAAGCCGGTGGCGTCGGTCTTGCCGGTGTCGCTGTTCTTCTGGTCGATGCTGGTGAAGTCGAAGTACATCTTGCCGGACAGGCTGGTGTCGTTGACCGCCTTTTCCAGCGCCGCGAGCTTCTTGTCGCTGGCGCTGGTCAGATTGGTCGCCTTCTCCACCGCCTGGCCGGTGCTGACGTTGATGTCGGACTGCGCATCGGTGCGCTGTTCCAGCGCATCGACCTTCGCCTGCAAGTCGGCCAATTGTGCCTTGAGCAACGCCACATCACGGCTGCCGGTCGCCTGCGCTGCCGCGATGGAGCTGAAACTGGCCAGGCCCAAGCCGGCCGCAATGGCTACCGCGATCAATCTGCAACGCATGGTGTACTCCGTCATGGGTGGGAAATGTGTGCCGGCATCCGCTTCATTGCGGATGCGCGACGAGCCGCCATGACAGGTTGACGTGCGCGTTTTACAGCGCGATGCCGTTTTGATGACAGTACGGCGACAGGCGCCGCGACCCGCGCTGCCGCGGCCGACTGATATGCTTCACCGATGCACATTCCCAACAGCAAAACACCACGCATGGCCGAGCGGTTCCGCGGTTTCCTGCCCGTGGTGGTGGACGTGGAAACCGGGGGCTTCGATGCACAACACGACGCACTGCTGGAGATCGCCGCGGTCCCGCTGGCGATGGATTCCGAAGGCTATCTGCGCCCGAAGCCGACCGTATCGACCCATGTGGAGCCGTTTCCCGGCGCCAATCTCGATCCGCGTTCGCTGGAAATCACCGGCATCGACCCGTACAACCCGCTGCGCGGCGCGCTGGCCGAGCGGCTGGCGCTGGACTTCATCTTCCAGGCCGTGCGCGACGCGGTGCGCGGCGCCGAATGCCAGCGGGCGATCCTGGTGGGCCACAACGCCGCGTTCGACCTGGGCTTTCTCAACCAGGCAGTGCGGCGCTGCGGGCACAAGCGCAACCCGTTCCACCCATTCAGCTGCTTCGATACGGTGAGCCTGGGCGGGCTTGCCTACGGACAGACCGTATTGAGCAAGGCGGTGCTGGCCGCGGGCCATCCGTTCGACAGCCGCGAAGCCCATTCGGCCGTCTACGACGCCGAGCGCACGGCCGAACTGTTCTGCAGCGTGGTCAACCGCTGGCGGCAGATGGAGTTGTTCGAGCAGGCGCACAGCGGGCTCGACGTGGTTTGAGCGGAACCAGGAAACGCAAGCTCTTGAGCAGCGCGTTGCGCCTGATCTTCTGGACAATCTTCCTCAGCCGTTCGTGCTGAGCGTAGCCGCGTAGCGGCGAAGTCGAAGCCTCCTCATTACTCCGCCCTTCGACTTCGCCGCTGCGCGGCTACGCTCAGGGTGAACGGCTGAGGGAATGCGGCACTTCGGCTTCGGCTTTTCCCGATTCCCGATTCCCGATTCCCGATTCCCGATTCCCCACTCCCCATTCCCCACTCCCTTCCCCACTGTCATCCTCCTGCAACATTCGTATCATCCAATGGCAACACGAAAGACCTGAAATGACGCCGTCGCCTTCGACGTCCTTCCAAGGAGCTAACCGTGTTGACCCTTCGCAAAACTCCCATCCGATTCGCCGCCGTGGCGACGCTGGCCGTCGCTTCGACATTTGGCATGGCCTCCCAGGCCACCGACATCACCGGCGCCGGCTCCAGCTTCGTCTATCCGGTGATGTCCAAGTGGTCAGCCGCGTACGCGGAGCAGACCGGCAACCGCCTCAACTATCAGTCGGTCGGTTCCGGCGCCGGCATCGCGCAGATCAAAGAAGGCACCATCGATTTTGGCGCTTCCGACGCGCCGATGAAGGCGGAAGACCTGCAGAAATTCGGCTTGGGCCAGTTCCCGATCGTGGTCGGCGGCATCGTGCCGGTGGTCAATATCGCCGGTGTGCAGGCGGGCCAGATCAAGCTGGACGGCACTACCCTGGCCGACATCTTCCTGGGCAGGATCAACAACTGGAACGACCCGCAGATCGCCGCATTGAATGCCGGCCTGAAATTGCCCGCCGGCAAGATCACGGTGGTGCATCGCTCGGACGGTTCGGGCACCTCGTTCAACTTCACCAACTACCTGTCCAAGGTCAGCCCGACCTGGGCCAGCCAGGTGAAATTCGGTACCGCGGTGGAATGGCCGACCGGCGTGGGCGGCAAGGGCAACGAAGGCGTGTCGCAGTACGTGAAGCAGATCAAGGGTTCGATCGGCTACGTCGAATACGCCTACGCGGTGAAGAACAAGCTCAGCTGGATCGACCTGAAAAACGCCGCCGGCAACGTGGTGGCGCCGGACGCGGACAGCTTCGCCGCTGCCGCGGCCACGGCCGACTGGGCCTCGGCCCGCGACTTCAACCTGATCATGACCAACGCGCCCGGCGCCAAGGCGTGGCCGATCACCGCCACCACCTGGGTGATCCTGTACAAGTCACCGAAAAACGTCGGCAACAGCAAGGCGGCATTCGGCTTCTTCAAGTACGCACTGGAAAACGGACAGAAGGCCGCCAGCGAGCTTGACTACGTGCCGCTGCCCGCGGCCCTGGTGAAGCAGATCGAGGCGTACTGGGCGGCCGAGTTCAAGCCTTGATGGCTTGATCGAACAAGAAATGCTCCCGCCCGAATGACACTTTCCGCACCGTCATCCCGGCGAAAGCCGGGATCCAGCGCCTCGAAGGCCGCCGCAAAGGCACTGGGTTCCAGCGTTCGCTGCAATGACGGGTTCTCCCGCATCGACCCTTCGCACAGAACCCGCGCATGACCGCCTCATCCGCCGACATCCTGGAACTGCGCACCCGCCGCGATGCCCGCCACGAGCGGCTGTTCCGCTGGCTGTTGAAGGGCTGTGCGCTGATCGTGCTGGCCGCGCTGCTGGGCGCCGCCGGCGCCACGCTGTGGGGCGGGCGCGAGGCATTCGCCACGTTCGGCTGGCACTTTCTGGTCAGCACCGAGTGGGATCCGGGCAACGACGTCTACGGTGCCCTGGTGCCGGTGTACGGCACGCTGGTCACCTCGTTCATCGCGCTGCTGATCGCCGTACCCGTCAGCTTCGGCATCGCGCTCTATCTTTCCGAAGTGGCGCCGGCCTGGCTGCGCACGCCGGTGGCGTCGGCGATCGAGCTGCTGGCCGGCATCCCCTCGATCATCTACGGCATGTGGGGACTTTTCATCTTCGCCCCGTTCTTCGCCGACCACGTCAAGCCGTGGCTGACCAACAACCTCGGCAACAAGCCTGATGACGGCCAGCTGTCGTGGGTGGCCGAACACGTGCCCTTCGTCGGCAAGCTGTTCGGCAGCGATTACCCCTTTGGCGCCAGCATCCTGGTGGCCGGCATCGTGTTGGCGATCATGATCATCCCGTTCATTTCGTCGGTGATGCGCGAGGTATTCCAGACCGTGCCCACGCCGCTGAAGGAGTCGGCCTATGCGCTGGGCTCCAGCACGTGGGAAGTGGCATGGAACATCGTGCTGCCGTACACGCGCTCGGCGGTGATCGGCGGCATCTTCCTGGGCCTGGGCCGCGCGCTGGGCGAGACCATGGCAGTGACCTTCGTGCTGGGCAACTCGATGCGCCTGTCGTCGTCGTTGCTGGATCCGGGCACGTCCATCGCCGCCGCCATCGCCAACCAGTTCAGCGAAGCGGTGGGCCTGCAGAAGTCGGCGCTGATGGCGCTGGCGTTCCTGCTGTTCGTGGTCACCTTCATCGTGCTGCTGATCGCGCGGCTGATGTTGCGCCGGCTGGCCAGCAAGGAGGGGCGCTGATGCATTCGCCCTATTTGCGCCGCCGCATCACCAATGCGTTGGCCATGCTGCTGAGCACGCTGGCCACGCTGGTCGGGCTGGCTTTCCTGGCGTGGATCCTGTGGGAGACCCTGCGCCAGGGCATCAGTGCGCTGGACCTGAAACTGTTCACCAAGATCACCGCCTACGGCGAGGATGGTGGCCTCGCCAACGCGATGGTGGGCAGCCTGATCATCAACTTCGTGGGCATCGCCATCGCCACGCCGATCGGCGTGCTGGCCGGCACCTGGCTGGCCGAGTACGCCAACCGCACCAAACTCGGCGAATCCATCCGCTTCCTCAACGACATCCTGCTGTCGGCACCATCGATCGTGATGGGCCTGTTCGTCTACACCATCATCGTGCTGCCCAGTACCGCGCTGACCCACGGCTCGACCACGTTCTCCGGTTTTGCCGGCGGCGTGGCGCTGGCGCTGATCGCCCTGCCGGTGATCGTGCGCACCACCGACGAGATGCTGCGGCTGGTGCCGGCCACCTTGCGCGAGGCCGCGCTGTCGCTGGGCGTGCCGCAGTGGAAGCTGACCGTGCAGGTGCTGATTCGCGCCGCGCGCTCGGGCATCGTCACCGGCGTGCTGCTGGCGCTGGCGCGGATCAGCGGCGAGACGGCACCGCTGCTGTTCACCGCGTTCGGCAACAACTTCATGGCCATCGATCCGATGGAAAAGATGTCCAGCCTGCCGCAGATCATCTACCAGTACGCCAACGATCCGGGCGAATCCATGCACGCGCTGGCGTGGGCCGGCGCGTTCGTGATCACCATGTTCGTGCTGCTGCTGAGCCTCGTTTCCCGCCTGATCCTTTCCCGTACCAAGGCATCCCATGACTGATTCCGCGCCCGCCGCGCCGGCCATCGCGACCAAGATCACGGTGCGCAACCTGCATTTTCATTACGGCGATTTCCATGCGCTGAAAGGCATCGACATGGACATCCCGGAACGGCAGGTCACCTCGATCATCGGACCGTCCGGTTGCGGCAAATCCACCCTGTTGCGCATCTTCAACCGCATCTACGCGATCTATCCGAAACTGCGGGCGGAAGGCTCCATCGAGCTGGACGGCGAAAACATCCTGGCGCCCGGCTATTCGCTGAACCGGTTGCGCAGCAAGGTCGGCATGGTGTTCCAGAAACCGGTGCCGTTTCCCATGACGATCTTCGAGAACGTCGCCTACGGCATCCGCCATCACGAGAAGCTGTCTAAGGCGGAGATGGAAACCCGCGTTGAGCAGGCGCTGCGCAGTGCAGCGTTGTGGGACGAAGTGAAGGACAAGCTGAAGCAGAACGCGTTGGGACTCTCCGGTGGTCAGCAGCAGCGATTGTGCATCGCCCGCGCGATCGCGCTGAAACCGGAGGTCCTGTTGCTGGACGAGCCGACCTCCGCGCTCGATCCCATCGCCACCGGCCGTATCGAACAATTGGTGGAGGAACTGAAGCGCGAATTCACCATCGTCATCGTCACCCACAACATGCAGCAGGCGGCGCGCTGTTCCGACCTCACCGCGTTCATGTACCTGGGCGAGCTGGTTGAATTCGGGCCGACGGAAAAGATCTTCACCAAACCGGGCAAGAAGCAGACCGAGGATTACATCACCGGCAGATTCGGCTGATCAAAGCCTCTCTCCCGCTTGCGGGAGAGGGGTTGGGGAGAGGGCCAGCACACCCCTGCCCCCGCTCCCTCTCCCCCCCTTCGGGCACCCTCTCCCGCGAGCGGGAGAGGGGAAAAAACATACGAGGCAACCATGAACACCGGCAAAGACCACATCATCAAGAGCTACGACGCGGAGCTGGCCCGACTCACCGGCGAGATCGTGCGCATGGGCGAACTGGCGGTGACGCAGCTGGAAGCGGCCATCGACGTACTCGAACGGCGCGACGAACGTGCCGCCCAGCATGTGGTGGCCAACGACGAGGCGATCGACCAGCTCGAACAGGCCATCAGCCACGACGTGGTGCGCCTGCTGGCACTGCGCGCACCGATGGCCGGCGACCTGCGCAACGTGTTCGCGGCGTTGCGCATCGCGTCCGACATCGAGCGCATCGGCGACTACGCGGCGAACGTGGCCAAGCGATCGATACCGCTGTCGATGGCGCCGCCCGTCGCCCCCACCGGCGGTCTGCGCCACCTGGCCGAGATGGCGGCCACGGCCACGCGTGAGGTCTTGGCGGCCTATCGCGACGGCGATACGGAACGCGCCCATCGGGTATGGAAGAACGACGTGGTGCTGGACGAGGCCTATACCGGCTACTTCCGCGAATTGCTCACCTACATGATGGAGGACCCGCGCAACATCACGCCGTGCACGCACCTGCTGTTCATGGCCAAGAACATCGAGCGTATCGGCGACCATGCCACCAACATCGCCGAGAACACCTGGTTCCAGGTCACCGGCGAGACGTTGGACAGCCAGCGCAGCAAGCGCGATTTCACCGCAAGCCCGCAGCTGGGCCGACTGGGTCCGCCGGTGGACGACAACTAATCCGCGTGCCCGCCGCGGTAGTTCTTCTCGCCGGCGGTGACGCGCAGATCGAGCCGGTTTTCCGGCGGCGCCAGCGGACAGGTGGCGAAGGGCGTGAAAGCGCAAGGCGGGTTGTAGGCCTTGTTGAAATCGAGCGTGACCTTGCCGTCCTTCGGCGGGTCGATGTACAGGAATCGCGCCGCGCCGTAGGTTTCACGACCGCTGGTGCGATCGGCGAACACCACGAAATACTGCGCGTCGCCCGGCACCTCGATCACCGGCAGGATCTCGAACGTCTTGCCGTCGTGGCTGAAACGCGCCGTGCCGGGCACCGGATATTTCTCGGTGGTGCCGATCACGGTACCCATTTCCAGCGTCTGGCCCGCGCTCGCCGGCACCCAGTCGGCTTCGATGCGCCAGGCGGGATCGATCGGGAAATAATCGATGCCGGCAAAGTCGCGCCGTGTCGCCGCCTCGCTGTCCCTGATCCGCAAGCCCTTGCGCCCCTCGCGATCGATTGCCAGGAAACTGAGCGTGCCCACACTTACCATCGTCGGCGTGCCCTCGCCCGCGTCGTCGACCAGGGTGGCCTCGCGCAGCGGCTTGCCATCGATCAACGCACCGCTGTCGGCGGCAAGCGCCAGATGCACGCGGCCGTCCGCGCGCAAGCTGGCCACACCCAGATGGGCCGGCATCGCGCTGACCACGATGTCGTTGTCGGCGGCGCTGCCGATGCGGTTTTCGCCCGGCTGCAGCCACTCCAGCCCGATCAGGCTCAGCCAGCCGGCTGGCGCGGTCAGCCGCGTCACGCGGTCGGTGCGCCATTGCTCTACTTCCTGGCGATAATCGATGCTGTCGGCGTGCACGGTGGTGGCTCCCAGGATGGCGGTGAAGGCAAAAAACATGAGGCGTTTCATCAATGCTCCAACTGCCGGGCTCAACGCCCGCGCATGAACAACCGATCCAGCTCGGCCAGGCTCAGCTGGGTCCAGGTGGGGCGGCCGTGGTTGCATTGGCCGGAGCGCTCGGTGGTTTCCATCTCGCGCAGCAGCGCGTTCATTTCCGGAACGGTGAGCCGACGTCCGGCACGTACCGAGCCGTGGCAGGCCATGGTCGACAGCAGTTCGTTCTCCAGCTCCTGCAGCCGCCGCGAGCTGCCGTGCTGGGCCAGTTCGGACAGCACGTCGCGACTGAGCTGACCCACGTCGGCGCCTTCCAGCAAGGCGGGGATGCGCCGCACCACGACGGTGGACGGACCGCTGCGCGAAAGCTCCAGCCCCCATTCGGCCAGCGCTTCGGCGTGCTCCTCGGCCGCTGCCGCCTCCTTGGCGCTGACGGCGATGGACAGCGGCACCAGCAGCATCTGCGAGCGCAGGTTGCTGCAGGCGCGGCCGGATTTCAGCTTCTCGTAGGTGATGCGCTCGTGCGCCGCGTGCATGTCGACCAGCACCAGGCCGTGCGCGTTCTCGGCCAGCACGTAGATGCTTTTCAGCTGTGCGATGGCGAAACCCAGCGGCGGCGTCTCGCTGTCGTCGGCAGCGGGCATCGGCGACGGCGCTGAAGCCGGAGCGCCATCACCGAGCAAGGCGGCGTAGCCGGCCAGCGGGGCATCGCGCACGCCCAAGTTCAAACGGCTCTGGCTGAACTGGCCCGGCCACGCTGGCGCGCTGTCGATGCGCTGCGCGGCCGGGCCGGCGTACGTCGTCGCCACAGCCAACTCGGGTTCGGCCGCGGGCAAGGCGCCAAGCCCGGCGCGGGTTTGCGCCAGCGCCTCGTGCAGCGTGCGGAACAGGAAATCGTGCACCAGCCGCTGCTCGCGAAAACGCACCTCGTGTTTGGCCGGGTGCACGTTCACGTCCACGCCGGCGGGATCGAGCTGCAGGTACAGCACGAACGCGGCGTGCCGGCCGTGGAACAGCACGTCGGCATACGCCTGGCGCACCGCGTGGGCCACGATGCGGTCGCGCACCAGCCGTCCGTTGACGTAGAAATACTGCGAATCGGCCTGCGCCCGCGACGCCGTGGGCAAGCCGACCCAACCGGACAGATGCAGCCCCGCCGCGGCATGGTCGATGCGCAGGCTTTGCGCGGGAAACTCCTCGCCCAGCACTTCGGCTACGCGCTGCAGCGCGGCGCGCTCGTCGCTGGCGGCCTTCCAGATGCGTACCGGCTTGCCGTTGTGGCTGAGCCGGAATTCCACGCCGTCGCGGGCCAGCGCCAGCGATTTCAGCAAGTCGTCGATGTGGGCGAACTCGGTGCGTTCGGCGCGCATGAACTTGCGCCG
>JBIQMK010000039.1:0-17597 GCA_044463365.1 Rhodanobacter sp.
GTCCTGCGCCAATGCGCCGACTGCATGTCGAAAATCTTGTTGAAGGTGGCCGCGCCTGTTGCGTAGTCGGGGAAGGGGTTTTTGTCCTCGAACGGCCAGGTGTGGCCTTCTCCCCAGAAGCCGTACATGTAGGTGTCCATGAATTCCAGCTGGGCCGAGCCGTCATAGGCATCGGCCAGCAGGCCGTCCATTTCCTTCAGGGCGGCCATGAACGCCGGATGGTTGTATTGCGGGGCGTAGTGCACCTTGCCGGGAAGGTTCTTGCCCACTTCGTCGGTGGTGCCCAGCTCGTAGAGCGGAACCTTGTCCAGCAGAAAATCGGGCATGGACTGCGGCTTCATGACCGGGCTCATCAGCTGGATGCGAAAGCCGATGCGCTTGCCGTATTGCCTGGCCAGATCGAAGGCGATTTTCCAGTGCTCACAGGGATCGAGCCTTCCCGGCCGGCTCTGCAGGTCGCGCCAGTCGAGGCGCACATAGAGGACATCCGTGAGTGGCAGCGCGACGAGTTTTTCGAGCGACTTTTCCAGCGATTCGTTTGGCTTGTACGCCGGCCCCGCTTCGTCGCAAAGATAAGTGGCCAGGCCCATGCCGTAGTTCGGCACCCTCTCCCGGGAAGGCGTCGTCGCCATGATGACATCCGAACCGGGCACCACCTGTTCCGGCTTGTAGGTGGGGAAGGGGCCCTGGTTCAGGCGGTCGGTGATCGCGGGGCCACTGCCGAAGTTGTAGCCGTCCCAATTGTGGGCCGGGACAAATGCCTGGGCTCGGGCCAGGTTGGCCGATCCCGTCGCGGCGGCGGCTGAGGCCAGCAGGCTTTTCTGGATGAAGTCTCTGCGGTCCATGGTGGTCCCCGTACCGTGTGATGGCTTCGATACTAGAGCATCGGTCGCTGACCTATACCGCGCGGCGCTGGACGCGCCGGGGAGGCGAACTGCGGCTAACGGCAGAGCTTGTCCAGCTCGATGCCCGGGCTGGGGACTGGCGGCAGTGGCAATCCGCGCGCGCTCATCGCTGCTTCGAGCGAATCGGGCGACGACGGCAGGCTCGGGTCGACAGCGCTCTTGTAGAAGGGCGCGCTTTCGGCTTCCTCCAGCGTGACGAAGCTGAAGCCGCGCTCGCGATATAGCGCCAGCAGCCGCGGCAGCATGCGGGCGTCGAAGGCGCCCACGTGCATCAGCAGGACGTAGGGGATGTCGTGGCCGTAGAGCGCTTTCGACATGGAGCGGCTGTAGACGATGGCGGCGTCGGCGGCGGCGAGGTAGCTGGTTTCCAGCTGGGCAATGGCGTCGGTGTTTTTCTCCGCGACGCAGCGCGCGTACGGCTCGTTGTAGAGGTAGTCGCCGAAGCTCATGGTGACGGAGGCGATCTTGTAGCCGCGGCTCGCCAGGAAGCGGCGCTCGGCCGCGCGCTTCGGCGCGGTGTCCCCCTCGGCCAGGTACGGATAGCGCAGCCAGCGCCAATCGGCATCGCCCATGTACTTCCGCAGCATCGGCTCGTTCCTGGTCACGTCCCGTTCCCAATCCGCGAGCGGGTTCGTATCGAGGTTCATGTGCGACCAGGTGTGATTGCCCAGCGGCAATCCGGCGTCGCGCCACAGTTGCAGCACGGGCGTGGAGGCCGGTTCGTTCTGCGTCTGCACGCCGTTGACGAACCCGTACACCGGCGGGAGCTTCGCCTGCTGCATGGCGGCGATGATTTTCTGCGCGATCTCCACCCGCGTTTCGCCGGGCGGCAGCGGACCGTGCACGGGCAGGTCATCCCAGGTGACTGCCAGTTGCTGGGCGGAGGCGGGCAGCGTCGCCACGACGGATAGCGCAGCGAGGAACACAAGGCGAAGCCGTGAATGGAGGATGTTCAAAAGGATCTCCGGAATCGATTGGGTGCAGCGTGACCGGCACAAGGTCGGCAGGCGCCATGCTCGCCCAGGTCAAAGGCAAACTTTGCTCCATGCGCGCGAGGCTTTTACAGCCCGAGGCTGTTCGGGGGCTCATTGTATTCAGCAGCGCCTGGCAGCACGGAAGACGCGGGCTCCACCAGCCCTGGTGAACAAGCCGGTTGCGGAGCCGCGCCACGCTCTTGCGCCAAGCCGGCGTTGCACGGTCGTTGGAGAACTGTCGAACGACTTTACGAAAGCGGCCGCGGCAGGTCAGCGGTGAATGATCTGACCTCAAGTAAAACAAATGGTTAGCCGATGGTACAAAAAGTGCTTTCCGTATCGGGCAATCGGCGGGCCGCGAAGGTTCGTCGCAGTCCTCATATCAACCGCTTTCACCTGGAGATACCCAATGAACAGCAGAACCACAGGCAAATCGCACGGCCCGCGTTTCCTCCGGTCGCTGCTCGGCGCGGGCGTGCTGGCCGCCGGCATGGGCCTGGCGGCCACGACCGCCAGCGCCACCGCCGTCCTCTCCGGTTCGGTCGGCGGCGTGCCCACGGGCGCGGATCACTACGAGAGCTTTGACAGCCTCACGCCCGGCTCATCGGCCACGGCGATGCTTGGCGGCGGGCTCACGGTGAGCTTCGCGCCCGACGGCAAGGCAGTGCAGGGCGCGCAAAGCGGCGTATACGCACCGCCATTCCTGTCCGGCGGCAATGGCGCCAACTTCGGTGGTCAAGCCGACGGCGCCGACACCACCACGTATCTCAGCAGCGGTGGCCCCAACGGATCGACCACGCTGACCTTCGGCACGCAGCAAAAATACCTGGGGCTGCTGTGGGGATCGGTGGACGCCTACAACACGCTCGAGTTCTTCAGCGGTGGTGCCTCGGTCGCCATGTTCACCGGCGCGGACGTGGGTGCCTCGACCGGGACCGGCAACTGCATCGGTGGCCTCCAGAACGCGCTGGGCACCTGCTACGTCAACATCAATTTCCTGACCCAGTCGTTCGACAAGGTGGTGGCTACCAGCAGCTCCTATGCCTTCGAATTCGACAACGTTGCGTTCAGCACGGCGCCCGTCGGTGTGCCGGAGCCTGAAACCCTCGCCATGTTCGGCCTGGGTCTGCTGCTGGTGGGCTCCGCCTACCGTTTCAGGGCACGCAAGTCGGCCTGAAACGATCCAGCGTGCAATGAAGAACGCCCCGGTGACGGGGCGTTTTTTTTGGGGATGGTCGGGCGCTCCTCCAGCGAACAGCCCCATGCGGTCCCTCGGCACGGCACGGACCCGTTTCATGCGCGGTATCCGTGACCGCGGGCTTGGACGCCCGCCTTATCCCTCGCCCATGCCTTCGGCGGGATCCGCTCCCGCCGCTTCGAACCTTCTTCGATCCGCTGGCCGACTTCGGCGTCGACGCTTTTCCAGCAGGCGAAAGCGTCTCGCCGTGGGTCTGGCAACCATCGGCCACCGTTGGAAGAAATGTTCAGTGAGCCGATGAACGCCGCACTCCGCCAGCGCCGGCGGGCATCAGTCGCGACGCGCTCAACGCAAGCGTTTTCCCCGGTTCAAGCGTCACCTCCGAGGCATGGCCGCGGTAACGAATCCGGACCGACGTGGCGACCTCGCTGAACAATCGCACTTCGCTTGCAACGCCGCCGTGCCAGGTGATGCCTACCCGCAAACCACCGCGCGCACGCAGGCCGTCGACCTCGCCTTCCTGCCATCGGCCGGGCAACGCCGGAAGCACGGTGACCTCGCCGATACGGCTCTGCATCAGCATCTCCGCAATCGCCGCCGTGCCGCCGAAGTTGCCGTCGATCTGGAATGGTGGGTGGTCGTCGAACATGTTGGGCAGCGTGTTTTCGGCGATGAGATCGTGCAGCAGACGGTAGGCGTGATCACCGTCGCCAAGCCGTGCCCACAGCGCGATCTTCCACGCCCGCGCCCAGCCGGTGCCGCCGTCGCCGCGCAGCTCCAGCGATCGCTTCGCGGCCTTGGCCAGTGCAGGAGTCGTGTCCGGCGAAATCGCGTTGCCCGGATAGAGCGCGTAGAGGTGGGAGACGTGGCGGTGATCCGGCTCGGTTTCGGGATAGTCCTCGATCCACTCCTGCAGCTGCCCCTTGTGGCCGACCTGCAGCGGCGGCAGGCGTGGCTGGGCCGCGTCGATGCGCGATACGAGCGCCGTGTCGACGCCAAGATGCCGGGCCGCGGCGCGCACGTGGTCGAAGAGATCGTTGATCAGCTCGATGTCCATCGTGGGGGCATAGGTCAGGCCTACCGGTTTTCCGTCGAGCAGGTAGCGGTTTTCCGGCGATGTGGAGGGGTTGGTCACCAGCTTGCCGGCGACCGGCGAACCTTTCGGCGCTTCCACCAGGAAATCCAGCACGAACTGCGCCGCGCCCTTCATGGCGGGGTAGGCGCGGTCACGCAGGAAGGCTTCGTCGCCGCTGAAGGTGTAGTGATCCCACATCTGGTTGGACAGCCAGACGCCACCCATCGGCCACAGGCCCCACGGCCCGTCGACGGGCGTGGTGGCGCGCCACAGGTCGCTGTTGTGATGGAGCACCCAGCCATGCGCGCCGTAGTAGCGTTGCGCCGTCTTCGCGCCGGCTACCTGCAGATCGTCGATCAGGTCCCACAGCGGCGTCTGGGTTTCCCACAGATTGCCCGTCTCGGCAGGCCAGTAATTCATTTCCAGATTGATGTTGGTGGTCCACTTGCTGCCCCAGGGCGGCAACAGGTCCTGGTTCCAGATGCCCTGCAGATTGGCCGCCTGACCGCCCGCACGCGAGGAGGAAATCAGGAGGTAGCGCCCATACTGGTAATACAGCGCCACCAGCGACGGATCGTCGTGGGTCTTGAAGTCGCGAATGCGCTGGTCCGTCGCCACCTTGTCGCCGGAAGCGTCGTTGTCGAGGCGCAAATGCACGCGGTTGAAGAGTGCGCGATAGTCGGCCAGGTGGGCGCTTTTCAATGTCTCGTAGCTGTGTTGCACGGCCTTTGCCAAGGACTCGTCCGCCGCGGCCTTCGCGTCGCCACTGATGTCGCGATACGACTTGAAGCTGGTGGTCCCGCTGAACACGAGGGTGACGGCGTCGGCGCCGCGCACTTCCAGATGATCGCCGGCCTGGCGGATGCTGCCGCCTTCGGCCTTGATGACGAGCCGTCCCGCATAGCTCATCCCGGGTTTTGACCACGAGCCTGTCCACGACGATGCCGGGTTGGTGCGCGGCTCGATCTGCCCGGTCAGCTCGATGCTGTCCTTGCCCACCAGCGCCACCTTGGCGCCGGGTTGGGGCGAGGTCAGCGCGACGGTGAAGTTCTGTTCGGCCGGCCGGTCGGCGCCGAGATGCATCACCAGCACCCGGTCGGGGTAGGAAATGAAGGTCTCGCGACGGAAATGCACATCGTCGACGGCGTAGGAAACGGTGCTGACCGCATCGTCCAGCCGCAACTCCCGTCGGTAGTCGCTCACCTTGCCCTTGTGCTCGAAGTGCAGCCGCAGATCGCCAAACGGCTGGAAGGGCATGAGCAATTTCGGATCACCCATGAAGCCCGCGCTGAGCGTCTCGGCCTGCGCCACCTTGCCCGAGAAAATCAGCTTCTGTATCTGCCTCAGCTGCGCTGCGGCGCCGGGCGCGATGTAGTCGTTCGGTGCGCCGCCCCACAGCGAGCCCAGGTTGAGCTGGAGGCGTTCGTCGGGCACGCCGCCGAACACCATGGCACCCATGAGGCCATTGCCCAGCGGCAACGCTTCATTCCACTGACTGGCCGGCTTGTCGTACATAAGGGCGGAGCTGCTGGCGCATGCCTGGGAAGCCACGACCAAGGCGGCGAACGCGATGAGCAGAGCCCATGTCATGCGACGAACCATGGCTTCGCGGTTGGTGGCTTGGGAATGCTCGGGTGACTGGCGCAATGCGTTGCCCTCCTCGGAAAGGAGGAGAGTATCGGAGATTGCCCGATCGGTCAGGGCGTGCGGCGTGATACGGGGCGCTACACGTCAATGCGGTGTTCGCGGTGGCGTCAATTGAACGTCCGCCGACATCCGAACTATTCGTGGGGTCGGCATGAGCCTTTCGCCATCGAGCCTGCTACCGCCCCGCAGCCGGCGAACGTGAGTCACTTCTGCAATTTGCGTAAGGGAAAGCGCGGCAGGCCCGGATGGTTGATCGCATGGTTCCTCGATTTCCGGAATGGCGCGGTCCACTGGCTCGCAGACGATTCATGGCCGGCAGCTGTGTTTCCAGGCGGCCCGTTAGGGCTCCGCAAACTCCCTCGCCGCAAACCGCAGGAAATACGGCCAGTTCGGGCTGGGCGTATGGCCTTCCGTATGTTGGCGGAAGGCGAGCTTGCCGCTGTCGACAAGGGTCAATGGCGGGGGCATGGTGTCGGTGCCGAGGCCTTTGGCGCCGAGCAGGGCGTAGACCGGACTGGCGGCGACGGCGGCCATGAAGGTGCCACGTGTGTCCTGCCAGGCGTCGCCGGGGATCTTTCCCGGCTCGGACATGAAAACGCCGCCGCTGAGGAAGAGCGGTCGCGGCGCGCACAGGGCGATGAGTTCGTGGCTGTCCACCGGCAGCTCGTCCGGCGAGCTGCCGACAGCGGCGTACTTCATCAGGTTGCCGGCGAACCAGTAGAACTCGCCGGGGCCGGTGAGGTTGGCCAGCGTTTCGCCGAAGTTGCGCCGGAAGAGGGCGCTGCCGCCCGCGCCGGCGGCGCTGATGTAGCCGATGGCGAAACGCGGGTCGAACGCCATGGCCACCAGGGCCGCCTTGCCGAAGCGTGAGTGACCGAAGATGCCGATCCGCCGGGCGTCCACGTCCGGGTCGGTAACGAGATAATCCAGCAGGCGGCTGTCGGCCCAGGCCCAGGCGCGCACCGCGCCCCATTGATCCATGCCGCGCGGCTTGCCCCGGTTGGCCAGGCCGATGATGCCTCCACCGATGCCATCGCCGTTGGGCAGGCTGTCCGGCTGCGCGCTGGTGCTGTCGAGTGCCACGTAGCCCCAGCCACGGCGGAGAAGCTGCTCCAGGTTGTCCTCGCCCAGCAGGCTGTAATAGCTGATGTTGTGCGGAAGCGATGCCGGTGGATTCCTGGGGATCGGTTGCAAGCGGCTGCCGTTCATCACGATGACGGGCACCGCGTGGCCGCGCGCATCGGCCGGCGTCACCAGATTGGCGCGGATGTTCACCGTGATGGATGGGTAGGCGCTGTTGTCGACATGGCCGGTCAGTTCCTTGGTCACCACGGCGATGCCGCCGATGGCGTGATGCAGGGTGCGGGTGACTTTCCATGTCGCCGCCGGCACGTTGTCGGGTACGAAACCGTAGACCTGGCTTTGCATCAGCTCGGCGATTTCCGGGCGTCGGTCATGCTGCCAATGCGATGCCGTGGTGACCTTGTTCCCTGCGCGTGTAATGAGCGCGTCCGGCAATTTCGGATAAGGATTGGCCAGCGCCTCGTCGTAATTGGCGTTGCAGGGTTTGCCGATATCGAAGGCACCCACCGCGGGCTCCATCTGCTCGATGCCAAGTACCTTGAGCTCACGGCTGCGCTCTGCCACCGCTGCGGCGTCGGCCGCGTTCCGCTGGGTTCCGGGCGGGCACGCGGCCAGCGTGGTTCCGGGTGTCTGCGCGGGGCTTGCGGCGGCGAAAGCCAACATCGCGAAGGCCAGTGCGCGGCGGATGAGCGTGCTGTGGATCATGGCGTTCCCTTGAAGCCAAGCGGTGTGCATGCCGTCGTCTGCCGGCGGTGCCCGCGATGGCGGGTTTGCGTCGGTCGATTATGTGCGTTCGTACGCCCGGGTGCCTTGTTCGAACGCGATCTGCTAGCGGGTTTCCGTGGTGAGGGCATCGCTTTCTCGGGTCAATGGATTGGGCTCGCTACCTCGGTGAACGACGCGGATCGGTATTCGTGTTTGCCGCGCCCATCCCCTATCGCCAGGAATGGCGGCAACGGGCAGTGCAGGCAGGCGCAGATCAGCCGCAGCAGCTCGGCTTCCTCCACCGTCACGCGCTGGTCGGCGAGCACGATGGTGGCCAGGCCCTCGATGGCGAGCTCCTTGTCGATCGGGCGCAAGGCATCGAGGCGTTGCAGCAGTGCATCCAGCGAGGTTTGCCAGGCTGGCGGCACGGCGTACGCAAGGCCGTGGCTGGGCAGGGTGCGGTCCATGGCCTGTTGCCAGATGCGCCGGGCGGAGTCGCTGTCGACACCGCCGCGGCCCGCGAGGATCGCGCAAAGCGTGGCGAAATCGGCACGCCGGTCGAACAGCCGCGCCGGCCCGGCCGTGCGGGCGCGAGCCGGCTGCGCGGCTTCGGTCAGGTACAGGCGGACCAGTCGCACCAGGCAGAATTCGTAGAGGTCGACGCGGCCGTCGGCTTGGATCAATGCCTCCAGCGCCTGCAGCAATGCCTGTCCCTGCGCGCGCGGCATGCGTCGCAGGCGCGGCAGGGCGAGCTGCAACAGGGGGAGGCGCGCCATCGGCGCCAGCCGGGCGCTGGCCTCGAGGAGGGTTTCCACTTGCGTGCGGGTCGTGGTGCCCAGGTCCCGCTCGATGCGTTCGATCTGGGTGGCGCGCCATGTCCGGTCGGTGCCGATGGCGAGGCTCAGTATCAGGGCCGGCGCGCCGTCGGTGCTGGCTGCCGCATCGAGAAGCTTGATGGGTAGGGAAGGCAATAGCCGGTTGGCCGTCTGGACGGCTGTTTCGGTGGCGTGGCCGACGCTGGATATCACCGTTTCCGGTGTCGCGGCGGGCGGTGTTCCGGTATGGACCGCGCCGGCGAAGGAGTGTCCGTCCGTTGCCATGGTGGATGGGACGAATCCGGCGACCGAGGCGTGGCGGGCATTCGCGTCCGCCGTCGGCACGGCTGCCTTCCAGGCGCTGGCGATGCGTGCGATGTCCTGTTCGCGATAAGGCATGCCGAGTGCGCGGATGCGGACCGGCACGGTCGGGTGCGTCGCCAGCAGTCGCGACCAGCGGCCACCCTCGCCGAACAGCATGTGCGCCAGCTCGCTGCTGTCGAAACCATGCAGTGCGGAGCCCGCGCTGAGCGCCTGGATCTTGCGCAGCGCTCCCACGATGCCCAACGTCTGGCGTGTGAACTGCACCGCCGCCGCGTCGGCCAGAAACTCGCGCGAGCGCGACACCGCTGCCTGCAGCACGCGGCCGGCGAGGTGGCCGATGGAGCCCACGCACAGCAGGATGAATCCGATGCTGTACTGACCCAACATGTAGAACGTGGGGTCCCTTTTTTCGCTGCTGAAGTCGCCGTAGATCAACGAACGCCCGGTGCTTGCCAGGAACATCACTCCGGCAAGCAGGCCGATCAGGCGGATATTGAGCCGCATGTCGCCGTGCACGATGTGGCTGAATTCGTGCGCGATCACGCCCTGCAGCTCGTCACGGGTGAGCTTGTCCAGGCAGCCCTGCGTGACACAGATCGCGGCGTCGGCGGTACCGTGGCCGGCGGCGAACGCATTGATGCCGTCTTCGCGCACAAGCAGGAAGACATCGGGCGGCGGGATCGAGCTGGCGATCGCCATTTCCTGCACGATGTTGTTGAGCCGGCGGTGCACCGGGTCGGTGGTGTCCGGGTCGACGTCCCGCGCGCCGATCCATTCCATGACGACGCGGCCGCCAAGGTCCAGTTCGCGCATGCGCGACCACGACACCCACCCCATGGCGCCGGCGGCGACGATGGCGATGCCGGCCATGGTGGATGTGGCCGGCCACGGCGAATAGCCCGCGTAGGCCAATCCGAAGTAGTGCATGAACGCGTATTTGCCCAGCGCCAGCGCGGCCACCAGCGCGACGAGCACCGACGCCACGGCCAGCGCGAGCAGCAACAGCATGCGCCGCGTGGCGCGTTGTGCATCGTCCTGGCGACCGAAGAAATCCGTGGAAGAGCGGCCATCGCCGGGCCGTCCGCGTTGTTCGCGCATGCCGTATTCCCCTGCGGAGGAGCTCCGCGCGGTGAGTCTAGCGCGGCCGAAGCACCGGTTCCCGGTGAGGCGCACCGGCCCGTGGATTTCCGATGCGGGCTTTGCGGAGCCCGACGTTTGCGGAGCCCGACGAACGGATACGGGTCGCTTGCTTGCCGTACCCGGACACGTGGGCTAGTTTCTGGCGTTCGCTCACAGCGCGGCGAACCGGGTCCGCGTCCAGGGGATATCAATGAAACGCACGCTTTCGATGGCCGTCGGTCTGCTGGTGGCACTGGTTGCAACAGGAGCCGGCGCGGCCCCGGCAGGGCCGCAGCTGAAGCTCAACGACAAGGGTTATTTCGAGGCGCCGGGGCTGAACGTCACGGTGTTTGCCGACATCTATCCCGACGGCCACCAGACCGGCGTGACGGTGATCCAGCACGGCACGCGCGTGGCGGCCAACGGCGACTTGCGTCTTGAGCCTTCGCCGGGACAGTGGTCGCCGATGCCGGCAGGCGATGGCAAGCCGGTCGTCGACGCGGCGACGCAGACGGTCACCCAGACGCTGCACTATCCCGACGAGACGAAGAACCGCAAGGGCTTCAACCCGATCGATTACCCCGACCTCCATTTCAGCTACCACGTCAGCGTGACGCCGATGGACGGCGATGCGTTCAAGGTCAGCGTCGACCTGGACAAGCCGCTGCCGGCGGAGTGGGAGGGCAAGGTCGGTTTCAATTTCGAGCTGTTTCCCACCGACCTGTTCGGCAAGAGCTGGTTGATGGATCAGGTGTCGGGCATCTTTCCGCGCCAGGCGGACGGCCCGATCAGTGACGACCACGGCCAGCTGATTTCCGCCCCGATGGCCGAGGGAAAAACCCTGGTGGTGGCACCGGAGAGCAAGCTGCAACGGCTGAAGATCGAGAGCCGCACGGGGCGGCTCGCGTTGCTCGACGGGCGCGGCAACCAGAACAACGGCTGGTACATCGTGCGCGAGATCACGCGCCCGGGCGCCACGAAGAACGCGGTGTCGTGGGTCATCACGCCGAACGTCGATCCGGACTGGCGCGCTGCGCCGGTGGTGCAGGTGTCGCAGGTCGGCTATCGCCCCGGTCAGGCCAAGACCGTCGTGATCGAGCAGGACAAGCGCGACACCCGGGCCGATGCGCTGACGCTGTACAGGATGACGGCGGACGGCCCGAAGCAGGTGGCCGTCTATACGCCCAAACCCTGGGGCCATTTCCTGCGCTACAACTACCTCACCGCCGATCTCGACGCGGTGACCGAGCCGGGCATGTACCAGCTGTCCTATCGCGGACAGAGGACGCACGTTTTCCGCATTGCCGACGATGTCTACGATCGCGGCGTATGGCAGCCCACGCTCGAATATTTCCTGCCGGTACAGATGTGCCACATGCTGGTGAAGGAGAACTACCGCACCTGGCACGGGCTCGATCATCAGGACGACGCGCGCATGGCGCAGGTCGGCGTGCACTTCGACGGCTATGCACAGGGGCCGGACACGCTGACCCGCTACAAACCCGGCGACCGCGTGCCGGGCCTGACCTCGGGCGGCTGGCACGATGCCGGCGATTACGACCTGCGCGTCGAGAGCCAGATGGGCACGGTATGGCTGCTGGCCAAGATGGTGGAGGAGTTCGGCCTCGACTACGACGCCACCAGCATCGACGAGGCGAAGAAGGTGGCCCACATCCACCGGCCGGACGGCATCAACGACGCGATCCAGCAGATGGAGCATGGCCTGCTCAGCGTGCTGGGCGGCTACAAGGCGCTGGGCCGCACCTATCGCGGCATCATCGAGCCGACGCTGGAGCAATACGTGCTGCTCGGCGATATCTCCACCCAGACGGACGGGCTCGATTACGATCCCGCGCTCAAGCCGGGCCAGAAGACCGCGACCGCCTCGTCCATCGCCGATGATCGCTGGGTGTTCACCGAGGACAACCCCAATCGCGAACTCACCACGGCGGCACAGCTGGCCACTGCCGCACGGGTATTGAAGGCGACCAATCCGGCGATGGCCAAGGAGTCGCTCGATGCCGCGCTGGACCTCTACCGCCACGCCATCGGCCGCGCCGACGACCTTGGGGCCAAGGTATTCGCGCTGGCGGAACTGGCGAAAACCACGGGCGACGCGGCATACGTGCAGCGCCTGATCGCGATGAAGCCGCAGATCGTCGCGCACATCGACAAGACCGGCGCCATGCTGGCCGAAGCGATGCCGCTGATCCACGACCAGGCCTTCATCGACGAGGTCGGTGCGGCCGTGAAAACCTATCAGGCCAGGCTCACCGCGGACGCCACCAAGACACCGTACGGCGTGCCATATGTGCCCTACATCTGGGGTGCCGGCTGGGACATCCAGAAGTTCGGCGTCAGCCAGTATTTCTTCCGCAAGGCGTGGCCGCAGTTCACGCCGGACACGTTGCAGATGGAGGCGCTGAACTTCGTGCTCGGCGTGCATCCGGGCGACAACCCGGAATCGTTCGCCTCGGGCGTGGGGGCGATGTCCGCGACGGTGGCGTACGGCGCCAACCGCGCCGACTGGAGCTACATCCCCGGCGGCGTGATCTCCGGCACGGCGCTGATCCGGCCCGACCTGCCCGAGCTGAAGATCTGGCCCTACTTCTGGCAGCAGCGCGAATACGTGCTGGGCGGCGGCGCCACCAACTTCATGTTCCTGGCGCTGGCGGCGCAGCACGAGGGGAAATAGGCACGAGGGGAAGCTGGCGGCATCCTGCGTTCATCGATCACGACGACACCACGTTGCCGCCCAGCTTCTTCGCCCGGTACAGCGCTTCGTCCACCCGCTGCAGAAGGGCGTCGGTGGTGTCGCCATCCAGCATCCGTGTAATGCCCACCGACGCGCTCACCAGCGCCACCGGCTCGATGGACAGTTCGGCGATGGACTTTCGCAACCGCTCCGCCAATGCGTGCAGGGCGGCGGCGTCGACGTCCGGCACGACGACGAGGAACTCCTCGCCGCCCCAGCGGGCCAGGCATTCATTCTTGCGCAGCAGCTCCTGGCACCGTTGCGCCACCCGCTGCAACACGCGATCGCCAACCGGATGGCCGTAGGTGTCGTTGATCGCCTTGAAGCGGTCCATGTCGAACATGATCACGCCCGCCGGGATCTGCCGGGTGAGCAGGTCTTGCAGCACCAGCTGGCAGAAGCGGCGGTTGTAGATGCGGGTCAGCGGATCCCGATTGATCATGGCTTCCATCTGGACCTGCTCCGAGACCAGGCGCTGGATCCTTCGGGTCAGCTTGCGCTGCACCGGCAGCAGCACCAGGAACAGCACGAACACCGGCCCATAGGTCATCAACAGGTCGGCGCCCCGCGGCGTGCGTATTTCCTGGGGATGGGCAAACAGGTAAATCAGCACCGGCAAGGCCACCAGCAGCCAGCCGGCCACGACGATCGCCACGCCCTCCCTGGTCGGCAGGTAGATCATCGCCGTCACCATCAGGATCAGCAGCAGCGAGGCGACCGGCGGATAGATGTCGATCAACCGCAGCCCCGCGTTCTCGGTGGCCTGCCAGGTGTAGAACCACGCCGGCGCGATCAGCGCGACCAGCGCGGCAGCCAGGGCGACGCGCATGATGAGACCGACGCGATGCGGCCACCGCACGAGCATGATCAGCAGCACGAGAAAGAAGACGCACATGACCGGCGGAATCACCATGTCCAGCGGCCTGTGCACAGGCCCTAGCCACGCGAGCACGGTGGCTGAAGCGCCGGCGAACGACGTCAGCGACAAAGTGATCGCGCTTGCGCCATGAAGGAGGCGATCGCGGGACAGGGGTGGCGCCATGTGGAGAGCATCCTCGACCAGCGGGCGAGTGTAGCCGAGGCTGGTTTGCGTGCGGGCAAGGGAAGTGCCGCGACGCGAGACGATTTCAGCCATCCCGGACCGGAACGCCGGCGCAGGCACCCGCCGCGGCGCATCGATCGCGGTTGCGGGATGACCGCGTCCGGGCCCTTGCCCGGAGACCGGGTCCGTGCTCAATCCGCCACGGTTTCGGCCGCCGCGCGTTGCGTGGAAAGCCGGGTCCGCTGCGCCTGACGGCCGGTGATGCTGTCGGCGTGCTCGCGGTGGTAGACGTAGGAGCGATGTGTCAGCCAGGCGGTCCGCGTACCCATGATCTGCAATTGCGTCATCAACGCGGCATCTTCGGCGTAACCGACGTCGGGAAAGCCGCCGGCGCGCAGGATCGCCTCGCGCCGGACGGTGAGCATGCCCACGCCGATGCAGCGATCGACATGGATCATCTCGCCGGGATGCATGCAGCTCGGCACGAAGGGATTGCCCACGATGCGCATCGGAGACAGCCACAGGTCCGTGCCGGGTTGCGCGGCGATGGCGGCGCGGCGCAGGGCAAGGTGATCGGGCAGCAGCTCGTCGTCGCTGTCCAGGAACACGATCCAGTCGCCGCGTGCGTGTTTGAGCAATGCGTTGCGGCTTGCGGCCGGTCCACGATTGGCATGTCTCCAGCAGCGCAGGCGGCGGTCGCGGCGCGTCCACTCGCGCAGTGACGCCCAGGTGCCGTCGGACGAGCCATCGTCGGCGACCAGCAGCTCCCACGACGATTCTTGCTGCGCCAGCACCGACGCCAGTGCGCGGTCAAGCCATGCAACGCGGTTCCAGGTGGGCATGACGATGGAGAAAAAGGGCGTCGACATCGAGCCTTGTCGATTTACGGGAGAGGCTCGCAAGCGAGTCCGGTGGCCACGGTGGAGCGTTCCGCGCGGATGCGCAGGGCCATGGCACGCAATCGGATGAGGCAGGCGCGCAAAAGGTTCCCAAGGCTCCCTCGGTGGCGCGGCGACACCGGCCCGCAAACGCCATCTAGTCCGCGTCGCCCCAGATCTGCTGCAGGCGCTGGTCCCGGCCGCAGCCGTAGCGGTAATACTTGTAGCGCAGCGGATTCTTCCGGTAGTACGCCTGGTGATATTCCTCGGCGGGGTAGAACGTGGCGGCCGGCTCGATGCGGGTGGCGATGGGGCGCTTGAAGCGCGGGTCGGCCTGCATCGCGCGCAGGCTTGCCTCGGCCTCGCGGCGTTGCTGCGGCCCGATCGGGAATATCGCGCTGCGGTACTGGTCACCGACGTCGCAGAACTGTCGGTTTACCGCCACCGGATCGATGTTGTGCCAGAACACGTCCAGCAGCTTCGGGTAGCTGACCTTGCGCGGGTCGTAAGTCACCCGCACCGCCTCGGCGTGACCGGTACCGCCGGCGGAGACCTGTCGGTAAGTCGGTTGGGATGTGTGGCCGCCGGTGTAGCCGGCTTCGGTGGAAATCACGCCGGGGAGCTTGTCGAAGGGCGGCTGCATGCACCAGAAGCAACCGCCCGCAAACACCGCCACGGCGGTACCCGGTTTTGCCGACGCCGTGGCGGCTGTGGAGGACGGGCTGCTGGCGCCCGCGCCCGAGGACGTGCACGCGGCCAGTACGATCAGCATCGGCAGGCTCGCCAGCGCCCGCAGCCATGAAGGATGCCGCAGCGCGGCCAGGGCATGCATGCTCATGTCAGCCTCTCAGCGCGGGCAGCGGCTGTCCTTCCGGCACGAAGCGCAACGCCAGCCCGTTGTTGCACCAGCGCGTGCCCAGCGGCGGCGGGCCGTCGTGGAAGATGTGCCCTTGATGACCGCCGCAACGTGCGCAGTGGTATTCGGTGCGTGGAATCAGCAGCACGAAATCGCGCTTGGTCGCGGTGCGCCCGGGCAGCGCCTGGGTGAAGCTGGGCCAGCCGGTACCGCTTTCGAACTTGTGCTCGCTGGCGAACAACGGTGACCAGCATGCTGCGCAGAGGAAGGTGCCTGCACGCTTTTCCGCGTTCAGCGGGCTGCTGCCGGAACGTTCGGTATCTTCCTCGAACAACACCTTGAACGCCGCTGGGCTGACCTTGTCGCGCCAGAATGCCGGCGGCCGGTTCAGCGCTTTCACCGTAGCCGTGTCCGCGCCCGCTGGGGCGGCGGAGCGCGCGCAGGCCGACAGCCAGGGCAGGGCTGTCGCGGCGGCGAGATATTTCAGGACACTGCGTCGTTTCATGGTTCACCTCCGGAAGACTGGCGTTGGTGGCCGTCGGTAGCTTGCGTCGCGCGGTTGCTCGGATGCGTGATGACCCGTGCAGGTGTCGTGCGCTAAGGCGCGTCGCCGCCGGCCCGATCGTCGCTCAACAGGTTGTTCGTTGCGCATCGTGCATCGGTTACATGCCATCCCGGGCGCGTTTCCGGCATGCTCAGCAAGGCTGGCAGCACCGCCAGCGCGACGGTTGCGATCATCGCGCCGGGCACCGCGTTCCAGCCGGTTTGCTGGATCAGAAGCTCGGCGAGGAACGGCGTCAGGCCACCGAAGATGGCGGTTGCCATGGTGACGCCCAAGGCCAGGCCGCTGAGCCGGCCTTCGCCCGGAAACTGCTCGGCGGTGGCCGGCGCGCCCACCGCGCTGACGCCGCCGGCGAGGCAGGCCAGTACGATGGCGCCGCCCGCTATCGCCAAGTCACCGCCGCTGCCCATCAGGCTGAACATCGCCAGCGGCAACAGCATGCTGGCGGCGGCGAACCCGATCAGCACCGGCTTGCGACCGACCCGGTCGGACAGCGCACCGGCCAATGGCGTGACGAGGATGACCGCCACGGCGGCGACGCTCGACAGCCACAGCGAGCGGCCTTCGGCAGCGATGCCGGATGAGGTCAGGAACGCCGGCACGTAGGTGATGCCCACGTAATAGGTGATCGAGCCCAGCGCCGAGATGGCGAAGGTGCGCAGCAGCGCGGGTTGGTGGTGGGTGAGCGTATGGCGCAGCGGCGCGTTGGGCACGGTGCGTTGACGCACCTGGCGCAGGAAATCCGGCGACTCCTGCATGGTGGATCGCGCAAACCAGACGCAACCGGCCAGCGCCGCGCCCACGAAGAACGGGATGCGCCAGCCCCAGGCGTCGAGGTGGGCGGCGCCCATCAGCGCCACCGTCAGCGCGGACAGCGCCACCGCCAGCAGCGCGCCGATCTCGCTGGCGGCGGACGCCAGCGAGGTGATCAGGCCCCGGCGATCCGCACGCGCGCCTTCCAGCAGATAGGCCACCACGCCGGTGTATTCGCCACCCACCGAGAACGCCATCAGGCAACGCAGCAGGATCAGCAATACGCCCGCCGTCGGCCCGATCGCGGCGTAGTCGGGCAGCAGCGCCGTCGCCAGCATCGCCAGCGTCATCAGCATCATCGACAGCAGCAAGGTGCGCCGTCGCCCGAGGCGGTCGCCGATATGGCCGAACACCATCGCGCCGAACGGCCGCATCGCATAGGAAATGGCGAACCCGCCCAGCGTCGCCAGCAGCGAATTTTCACCGCCTCCGAAAAACACCCGCGACAGCACCGTGGCGAAATACAGGTACAGCGTGAAGTCGTACCACTCCACCACCGTCGACAGTGCCGCCACAATCATGGAGCTGCGCGAGACTTCAGGAGTATTTTGCCTTTCGGACCAGGGCATGCAGGAGGGGTGCCGGAAGAGATTGGCAAGGAGCCGGAGTTGGCAGTCTATTCCGCATGGGGCGGTAAGGTGGCGCGTGCTGGGAGGCGCGCTGCAGGAAGCGCCGATTCAACAACGTCCCAGAAACCAGCCGCCCTGCGCTTCCAGGGGTCTCCGGCATGAATGGCACTTGCTCAAGATCGTCATCCCCGCGAATGCGGGGATCCAGTGGCTTTCACACCGCCAACAACCTTGAATGCGCTGGATTCCTGCCTTCGCAGGAATGACGCAGTGAAGT
>JBIQMK010000040.1:0-17532 GCA_044463365.1 Rhodanobacter sp.
CCCCCTCGCCGTGGACAGCCGTGACCGCTACGGCCGCCTGGTGGTCGACGGGAATGTCCGCGCCACGCTGGCCTTCGGTGGCGCCGCCCTGCGAGGCATCTGGAACGGCACGTTCGCCGGTGTGCCGCAGACCCGCGACATGCTGAAGGCCTATGCGCAGACGCATGGCTACACCTTCGACGACGTGGTCAATCGCCCCTACAACATCCAGACCAAGGTCGGCGACAACGTCGAGACCTACTCGCAGTTCGAGGTCTACCTGCCGCTCAGCAATGCGCCGGACCAGACCCCGGAGCAGGCCGCCGGCATCACGCCGCCGTCCCTGGAGGAAGCGGCTCCGGCAGGCGCCGCTTCGGTGCCGGCCCCGGCCAGCAGCGTGGCGCCGGCCAGCAGCAGCGAAGCGCCCGCGGGCGAGTAAGCTAAGGACCGCAACACGAGAGAAGGGCTCTTCCTGACGGAGGAGCCTTTCTTTTTTTTGGCGCCCCGCCACGCGGCTGCCGAACACTTCACCGCTTGCGGTACATTGTTTCGACGTGCGGCGGCGTTTCGAGCGCAGCCACTTTCCCGATCCTCGACCGGACATGATTGAAACCGACCAGCTCACCCGTTGCTATGGCCATCTGACCGCGGTGGATGCGCTGAGCATCCGCGCCGAACCGGGCCAGGTACTGGGTCTGCTGGGGCCCAACGGGGCGGGCAAATCCACCGCCATGCGGATGATCGCCGGCTTTCTGGCGCCCACCTCGGGTACGGCGCGGGTGTGTGGCCACGACATCCGGCGCGAGCCGCTGAAGGCGAAACGGGCGCTGGGCTACCTGCCCGAAGGCGCGCCCAGCTACGGCGAACTGACGGTGCGCGAGTTTCTGCAGTTCATCGTTCGCATGCGCCAGTTGAAGCCGGACGTCGGTTATCGGCGTGTCGACGAGGTGGTGCATCTGCTGCAACTGGACGACGTACTGGAACAATGCATCGACACCTTGTCCAAGGGCTTGCGGCGCCGGGTCGGTCTGGCCCAGGCCATCCTGCACGATCCGCCGGTGCTGATGCTGGACGAGCCCACCGATGGCCTGGACCCGAACCAGAAGCATGCCGTGCGCCAGTTGATCGACACCATGGCGCGCGAACGCACCATCCTCATTTCCACGCATCTGCTGGAAGAAGTGCACGCGCTGTGCAACCGCGTGGTGATCATCGCGCACGGCACCCTGATGGCCGATGCCACGCCGGCCGAGCTCGAGGCGCGGTCGCGCTACCACGGCGCGGTTTCGTTCAGCGCGCCGGGCAGCGGCGTGTCGCAGGAGATGCTGGGGCGGTTGCCGCAAGTGGCCGCGATCGAGGTCGATCCGCTGGATGGTCGCATCACCGTGTTCCCGAAGCCCGGCGTGCGCATCCTGGAGCCGGTGCAGATGCTGCTGCGCGAGCAGGGGCTGGAAGTGTCGGAAATCCAGCTCGAACGTGGCCGGCTGGACGAGGTTTTCCGCCAGATCACCACCGGCACGGCGGACGTCGCATGAGCCCGATCAATGCGGTGATGCGCCGCGAGCTGCGCAGCTATTTCGTGACGCCGGTGGCGTATGTGTTCCTGGTGATCTTCCTGGTGCTCGCCGGCATCCTCACGTTCTACGCCGGCGATTTCTATGCGCGCGGGCAGGCCGACCTGCAGCCGTTTTTCGTGATGCATCCATGGCTGTACCTCATCCTGGTGCCCGCGATCACCATGCGCATGTGGGCCGAGGAAGCCAAGGGCGGCACGCTGGAGCTGCTGCTGACGCTGCCAGTGACACTGTGGCAGGCGCTGCTCGGCAAGTTCCTGGCCGCGTGGCTGTTCATCGGGCTGGCGCTGGGTCTCACGTTCCCGATCTGGATCACGGTCAACTATCTCGGCTCGCCGGACAACGGCGTGATTCTGGCCGGTTATCTCGGCAGCTGGTTGATGGCCGGCACGTTCGTGGCGATCGGCGCGTGCCTGTCCGCGCTGACGCGCAGCCAGGTGATTGCGTTCATCCTCACCGCGCTCGTCTGCGTGCTGCTGATCCTGGTCGGCCAGCCGCAGGTGCTGGAATTTTTCCAGGGCACCTTGCCACGCAAGCTGATCAACGCGGTGGCGCACCTGAGCATGCTGCGCCATTTCGGCTCGATCGCGCGCGGTGTGCTCGACCTGCGCGACATGCTGTATTTCCTGTTCAGCATCGTGGGCTGGCTGGTCGCCGGCGTGTTGCTGCTCGACCTGAAAAGGACGCGCTGATCCATGCCGCGCCTGCGCTTGCCCGCCTTCCTTACCCGGCCGCGCCAACTCACGCGCAGCTCCCTGCTGTACATGGCGCTGGTGCTGCTGGTGCTGGTCTTCGTGCCGCTGATTGTCAGCACCAGCCGCTGGATGCATGCGATACGCATCGACCTCACCGCGGACCAGCTCTATACGCTGTCGCCGGGCACGCTGCACATCGTGGATGGCCTGCAGCGACCGCTGAAACTCACCTTGTATTTCTCCGAACACGCCACCCGCGACCTGCCGCAACTGCGCAGCTACGAGCAGCGCGTGCGCGAAATGCTGCAGGAGATGGTGGCGCGTTCGCATGGCCGGATCAGGCTGCAGATCATCGACCCGGTGCCGTATTCCGACGACGAGGCCAATGCCGAAGGCAGCGGGCTGACGGCCGCCAGCGGCGGCAGCAATGGCGAACGGGTGTTCTTCGGGCTGGCGGGCAACCGGCTGTCGCCCGACAGCGAGAACGAACCGGCCAATCAGATGCCGGAAAAGGCCCTGGGTATCGCGTTCTTCGATCCCGCGCGCGAGGCGTTCGTGGAATACGACATCGCCAAGCTGCTGTATGAACTCGACCAGACGCGCAAGCCGCCGATCGGCGTGATCAGTTCGCTGCCAGTGGAGGGCAAGCCGATCCTGGGCCAGCAGCCATGGGCGGCGGTGCAGCAGTTGGGCCAGTTGTTCGACCTGCGGATGCTGGATGCCAGCCGGCTGACGAAGGTCGATCCCGAGCTCAAGATGCTGTGGTTGATCCAGCCCACGCACCTGTCCGCCGATGCCCTGTACGCGATCGACCAGTACCTGCTGCGCGGTGGCCATCTGGCGGTATTCGTCGACCCCGATGCCGAGCTGCAAGGGTCGCCGTATGACGTGGGCGGCGTTCTGCCCGAGCACAGCTCCGACCTGCCGCGGCTGTTCGCGGCCTGGGGCGTGATGTATGACCCGCGCAAGGTCGTGCTCGACCGTTCGCGCGCCCTGCAGATCGAACTGGCCGGCAGCAGCCTCAATCATCCGGCGATGTTGGGGCTGGGGGCGCAGGAGCTCAACCGCAACGACGTCATCACCGCCAGCCTGCAGCGCGTGAACCTGTCCACGGCGGGGTATTTCGAGCTTGCCGCCGACTCGAGCACGCGACTGATTCCGCTGTTCCAGAGTACCGGCGATGCCGAGGCGGTCTCTACCCAGCGCACCATGCAGGCAAGCGCCGACCCTGCCTCGCTGCTGCAGGACTACCAGCCGGACAACGTCCACTATGTGCTGGCGGCGCGGTTGCAGGGCCCGTTCCACAGCGCGTTTCCCGAGCGCTCGGGCGAGAGCGGCCATCTGGCCAGCTCGCGCGCCAATGCCGAGGTGGTGCTGGTCGCCGACACGGATCTGCTCAGCGATCGCCTGTGGGTGGAGACGCAGAACATCCTGGGCCGGCCGATGATGAGCGCGTTCGCCAACAACGGCGATTTCGTCGCCAACATGGTGGACAACCTCAGCGGTTCGTCGGCGCTGCTGTCGATTCGCGGACGCGCCACCTCGCAGCGCCCGTTCACCCGGGTGGAAGCGTTGCGCAACGTGGCCGACCAGAAATTCCTGCAGAAGAAGCAGGAGCTGGAGCGCGAGCTGGCCGATACGCGGCGCCGGCTGGAGGAGTTGCAGCCGCCCAAGGGCGCCAACAACGATACGCTCACGACCGAGCAGCGGCGGGAGATCGAGCAGTTCCGCCAGCGCCAGATGGTGATCCATACCGAACTGCGCAACGTCCAGCACCAGTTGAATGCCGAGATCGACGCGCTGGGCCTGCGCCTGAAGTTCATCAATATCGTGCTGGTACCGGCGCTGGTGATCCTGATCGGCCTGCTTTACGGCTGGCGGCGTACCCGGCACAGCCGGCACCGGCGCTCGTGAGGGCGGCAATCTGCCGCAACGCCGCCGCACCGGTGGCGCGGATTCCGGCGTCGTGCACGACTATGCTGGCGGGATCGTCGGCGCGTGCCGGCGCGGGTTCATAGTGGTGTCCTGAAGTGATCGCAACGCTGTTGAAATGGATCGTGCCGTGGGAGTTCTCGTGGGTCTTCCTGGGCGCCTTCGTGCTCACCTGCGTGCTCTACTGGCGCGGCAGCCGCCGCTTGCCGGTGAGCTTTGCCCGCAAGCTGGCGTTCTGGAGCGGCATGGCGATCATTTACCTGTCGCTGCATACCTATCTCGATTACTACGCCGAGCACGAATTCCTCGTGCATCGGGTCCAGCAACTGCTGCTGCATCATCTGGCGCCGCTGCTGATCGTCACCGCGTTCCCCGGTACGGCGCTGCGCGCCGGCATGCCGTTTTCCTGGCGCATTCGCCTGTGGCTTCCGTTGCGCCGTTCGTGGCCATGGCGCGTGGTGACCGGCGTGCTGCTGAACCCCACGGTGGCGACAGTGCTGTTCATCGCCTTCATCCTGGTGTGGCTGGTTCCCTCGATGCAGACCCTGGCGATGCTGGACTGGCGCATCTATCGCTTCATGAACTGGAGCATGTTGATCAGCGGTTTCGCCTACTGGTCGCTGGTGCTCGATCACCGGCCGCACCCGCCGGGGCGGATGACCGCCGGGTTGCGGGTGCTGTCGCCGGGGATCACCATGACGCCGCAGATCGTCGCCGGCGCCATCATCACGTTCTCGCACACCGACCTGTACCCGATCTTCGAGATCTGCGGCCGCGCCTTCACCTTCGACGTGCTCACCGGCCAGCTGATCGGCGGCGTGATCATCTGGGTGCCGTCGGCCCTGCTGGAATCGATCGGCGCGATGATGGCGCTGCGTCAGTGGCTGCGGCTGTCACGCAATGGCCGGCTGCCGCGAAGGCCGCAACCGCGCCGGGCCGAGGTGTGTCGTTCGACGTAACGGTCGTACGGTGGTCAGTGCGCCGCGTGGGGCTCGCCTGCATCGATGGCATTGGCCGGGCGTGCCGTGAAATCGGTGGCCAGGGTGCTGCCGTCGCTGAACTTCAGCGTGAGCTGGACGGTATCGCCGGGTTCCACCGGTGTTTTCGCGTTCATCAGCATCAGGTGATAGCCGGCCGGGGCCAGCACCGCTTCACCGTGCGCCGGCACGGTCAGCGTGTCGACCATGCTCATGCGGCTCATCCCGCCCGCGGTCGAACTCTGATGCAGCATCACCTCGGCGTACGCCGTGCTGGTGGCACCGGTCAGCGCCACGGGTTCTGCACTGTCATTGTGCAGGGTCACGTAGGCGCCGGCAGGGAGCGCGCCGGGCAGCACGCGGATCCACGCATCGCTGGCGTGGACGTGTTCGGCCGCCGTGGCCTGCACGCCGCCGGCCAGCAACAGGCCAGCAAGAAGGAAAGGCAGTCGGGATGGCTTCATGGCGTGGCTCCGGTGTCGAGCAGCAGGTGCAGGTCGTGGACGAGGTCGTCCCGCGAGGCGGATGGCGTGGCCAGCAGGCGCGCCTTGCCCTCGCGATCGAAGATGTAGATGGCCGAGCTGTGGCTCACCTCGTAGTTGCCATCGGCATCGCCGGGCTCGCGGGTGAAGGCGGAGCGGTAGCGCTTGCTCAAGGCCTCGACGGCGCGCGCGCTGCCCACCAGTCCCACCGCGCGCTTGTCGAACGCGTTGACGTAGGCGTGCATGATGGCGGGCGTGTCCCGCGCCGGATCGACGCTGACGAACAGGATGCGCGCACCGTCGGCCAATGGACCCAGCCGCTGCATCACCACGTGGAGCTGGGCCAGGGTCAGCGGGCAGACGTCCGGGCAATGGGTGTAGCCGAAGTACAGCAGCACCACCTTGCCGCGATAATCCGCGCCGGTCACCGCCTTGCCGTTGTCGTCGGTGAGCTTGAAGTCCAGGTCCGGCATGTGGCCGCTGATATTGGTCAGGCGGAACGGCAGCGGTTCGCTGCGGCAGCCGCCGAGCAAGGCGCCCATGGCAAGCAGCAACAGCAGGGGAAGGCACAGCAGGTAGCGGGGCTTCATGCGAAAATCCGGGGTTCTGATCCCTTCCAGCATACGACACCGGCCCCTGCGCCGGCTCTGCGAACCCGGAATTCCCCCATGCCGCGACAACCTGTCCGTACCTCGCTCGCATTGTTGGTTGGCCTGGCCGGCGCCAGCGCGGTGATGTTGGGTGCGTTTGGTGCGCATGCCTTGCGCCAGGTGCTCGACCCGCAGCATCGCGAGTTGTGGCGCACCGCGGTCGATTACCACGTCTGGCACGCGCTGGCGCTGGTGTTGGCGGTGGGGCTCGGTGGCGGTCGCAGCGGTCGTTTCGCGGTGGGCGCGTTCGCGCTGGGCATCGTTTTGTTCAGCGGCAGTCTTTACGCGCTGGCGCTGGGTGCGCCGCGCTGGGTCGGCGTGGTGACGCCGCTGGGCGGGCTGGCGTTCATCGCGGGCTGGATCGCGTTGGGGCTCTCGCTGCGCCGCGGTAATCCATAGTTCTCGCGGGTGACACCGTGCTGTCATCCGGCGATGCGACGCTGCCGGCATGGACATGCAGATCGCCCTCCGGCATGCGCACACGATCAGCCCGTCGCCATTCTGGCGGCGCTTACGGTGGCTGGGCTTTGCGTTGCTGGCGGCAGGGGTGTGGGAACTTCTGTGGTCGGCTGTCCCCGGCAGTGACAACACGTCGGCAACGCCGATAGCGCCGCTGGTGCATTGGCGCGATGCGGATCACGACTGGTTGCTGGTGGTCGATCAGGCGTCCGGTGAGCTGGTGGTCTACGACGCGAACGATGGCCGCCCGCTGCACCGCCTGGGCGCCGCCAATGACGCCGCCGGGAATGGGGAATAGGGAATAGGGAATCGGAAGAGCGCTCTTTCGCCGGCTCGAAAGCTGCCGCGGCGACGAGCCCGTTGCTTTTCCATTCCCCATTCCCCATTCCCCATTCCCGGCCACTGTCCACACACACGTGGCCGCATACAATGCCGGTTTGCCCCCCTGGAAAACCCCATGAAGCCATTCGGTACGCCGCACTCCAGCCACGCCTTGCGCGTCCTGCTGCTGGGCGCGGGTGAGCTGGGCAAGGAAGTGGCGATCGAGCTGCAGCGCTACGCGGTGGAGGTGATCGCGGTGGATCGCTACGCCGACGCGCCGGCCATGCAGGTGGCCCATCGCAGCCACGTGATCGACATGCTCGATGGCGCGGCGCTGCGCGCGGTGATCGAGCTGGAAAAACCCCAGTTGGTGGTGCCCGAGATCGAGGCGATCCACACCCCGACCCTGATCGAGCTGGAGAAGGAAGGCCAGCGGGTGATCCCCACCGCTCGCGCGGCGTGGCTCACGATGGATCGCGAAGGCATACGCAAGCTGGCCGCCGAGGAATTGAAACTGCCCACCTCGCCGTACCGCTTCTGCAATGACGAGGCCGAGTACCGCGAAGCGGCCGCCGCCATCGGCTATCCGTTCGTGATCAAACCGGTGATGAGCTCGTCAGGCAAGGGCCAGAGCGTGGTGCGCGACGCCAGCGAATTGCCGCAGGCCTGGGCGTACGCGCAATCGGGCGGCCGCGCGGGCAAGGGCCGGGTGATCGTGGAGGGCTTCGTCGATTTCGACTACGAGATCACCCAGTTGACGGTGCGGCACGTGAATGGCGTGAGCTTCTGCGCGCCGATCGGCCATCGGCAGGAGCAGGGCGATTACCGCGAATCGTGGCAGCCGCAACCGATGAGCCCGGCCGCCCATGCCGAGGCGCAGCGGCAGGCGGCGGCGATCACCGGCGCGCTGGGTGGGTGGGGTGTGTTCGGCGTGGAGTTTTTCGTCAAGGGCGACACGGTGATCTTCTCGGAGGTAAGCCCGCGGCCGCACGATACCGGCCTGGTCACGATGATCTCGCAGGAGTTCTCCGAGTTCGCGCTGCATGCGCGGGCGATCCTGGGCCTGCCGATCCCGGTGATCCACCAGTTCGGCCCGTCGGCTTCGTGCGCGGTGCTGGTGGAGGGCGATGGTGCCGGGCCGCGTTACCACGGCGTGGCCGAGGCGCTGGCCGAACCGGATACGCAACTGCGCCTGTTCGGCAAGCCAGCCGTCAGCGGGCGCCGCCGCATGGCGGTCACCCTGGCCAGAGCCGATACACTGGACGCGGCGGTCGACAAGGCCGTGCGCGCCGCGGCGTGTTTGCGAGTCGAGCTGTAGGCCGCCACATCCGATCCACCTGCACGGGAGCAAGACATGCCATCCACCGGTTTCGCGCATTGGCTGATCGTTCTGGTCGAGACCTTTGCCGCACTGTTCCTGTTGCTGCTGGCGCTGTTCGTGGTGGTGCTGCTGGTGACCTGGCTGGTGGATCGCAACCAGACCGGCAACGCGGTGCTGCGCAATTTCCCGGTGATCGGCCACTTCCGCTACTGGTTCCTGCACCTGGGCGAGTTTTTTCGCCAGTACCTGTATTCCAGTGACCGCGAGGAAATGCCGTTCAACCGCGCGCAGCGCACCTGGGTGTATCGCGCGGCCAAGAACGTGGACAACACCGGCGCGTTCGGCTCCAGCCGCGACCTGCGTGGCGAGGGTGTGCCGTTTTTCGTCAACGCGCCGTTCCCGAATCTGGGCGAGGACCATGTCGAACCGGTGCCGGTCACCATCGGCCCGTATGCGCGCCAGCCCTACAGCCATGCGGCCTTCTTCAACATCTCGGCGATGAGCTTTGGCGCGCTGTCGGCGCCGGCCGTGCGCGCGCTGTCACGCGGCGCGGCCAAGGCGGGCATCTGGATGGATACGGGCGAGGGCGGGCTGGCGCCGTACCACCTGGAAGGCGGCTGCGACATCATCTTCGAAATCGGCACCGCCAAGTACGGCGTGCGCACGCCCGAGGGCAAGCTGGACGACGGCAAGCTGCTGGCGATCTGCGCCCATCCCCAGGTGAAGATGGTCAGCATCAAGCTGGGGCAGGGTGCCAAGCCGGGCATGGGCGGCCTGCTGCCGGGCGCGAAGGTGACGGCCGAGATCGCCGCGATCCGGGGCATTCCGGTGGGCGAGGATTCGCAAAGTCCGAATCGCCATCTGGACATCGGCAACGTGCACGAATTGCTCGATGCGATCGACCACATCCGCGAGCTGACCGGCAAGCCGGTGGGCTTCAAGGCGGTGCTGGGCGGGGCCGACTGGATCGGCGAGATGTGCGACGAGATCGCCCGCCGCGGCATCGAGAGCGCGCCGGATTTCATCATCGTCGACGGCTCCGAAGGTGGCACCGGCGCGGCGCCGCAAACCCTGATGGAAGGCGTGGGATTGCCGCTGCACGAGGCGCTGCCGGCGCTGGTGGACATGCTGATCGTCAAGGGCCTGCGCCAGCGCATCAAGGTGGTCTGCTCGGGCAAGTGCATCACCGCCTACGACGTGGCGTGGGCGCTGTCGGTAGGTGCGGATTTCGTCAATTCCGCCCGCGGCTTCATGCTGGCGCTGGGCTGCATCCAGTCGCTGCAGTGCAACCGCAATACCTGCCCCACGGGCATCACCACGCAGAACCCGAAGCTGCAGCGTGGCCTGGTGGTGGCGGACAAGAGCGAGCGCGTCTTCCACTACGCCCGCAACGTGATGCACGAAGTGGGCATCATCGCGCACAGCTGCGGCGTGGCCGAACCGCGCCAGCTCAACCGCGGCCACTGCCGCGTGGTGGGCGATGACGGCTTGTCGATTCCGCTGGAAAAGCTGTTCCCGTATCCGAAGGCCAACGAAACCGCCGTGTAGGAGCGCACCGAAGCGCGCGACGCTTTTCGTGGGATTCGGGATTCGGGATTCGGGATTCGCTAGAGCAAGAGCAAGAGCTCGCGCACTTCGGTGCGTTCCTACGGCAGCGTCGACCAGCCGTTGGCATGACGCACCTGCAGCGGCCGGAAGCGGCGCTTGTAATCCATCTTCGGATGGCCCTCGATCCAGAAGCCCAGGTACAGCCAGGGCACGGCACGACGCCGGGCCAGCTCCACCTGTTGCAGGATGGCGAAGGTGCCCAGGCTGCGCGCCTGCTCGGCTGGGTCGAAGAACGTGTAGACCGCAGACAGTCCACCCAGACACACGTCGGTGACGGCCACGCCCAGCAGGCGCGGGCCGAGGCGCAGCTCCAGGAACAGGGTGGGACTCCACGGCGCGGTGAGGAAGCGGGTGAAATCGCTGGCCTCGGCGTCGTCCATGCCGCCGTCGGGATGGCGGCTTTTCAGGTAGGTGGCGTACAGCGCGTGGCGTTCGTCGGTGTAGCCCGCCATCGCCTCGACCACGGTGAGGTCGGCATTGCGCTTCAGGCAGCGCCGCTGCGAGCGGTCGGGGCAAAAGTTTTCCACATCGATGCGACACGGCGTGCAGGCGCTGCACTGCGGGCATTGCGGAAAATACAGATGCCCGCCGGCGCGGCGAAAGCCGCGTTCCAGTGCCGGGCCGTACAAGGCATCGAGCTGCGGCGCGGCCGGGTCGATCACCAGGTTTTGCGCGCTGCGCCCGGCGAAATACCCGCAGGGATGCGGCAGGGTCTGGAACAGGCGGACTTGTTCGGAGCGCATCGGCTGATTCTATGCCTCTCTGCGCGCGGCATGTGCAGGAGCGGCTTCAGCCGCGACAAGCCAAAAGCGTCGTGGCTGAATCCGCTCCTGCACAGAGGCGGAACTCAGATCACGTGCATGTAGCGCAGCATCACCATCGCGAACGCCGCCAACAGCACGGCCAACGCGATCCGGCGCGCCCGCGCCACGGCGTTGCGGTGCTTCGCGGTGGGCGAAGGGTTGCGTGCTTCGGCCAGTTCCTCGCCATGGCGGATCACCGGCTCGATGCCCAGCTCGCGCAGCAGTACGCGTGCGCGGGTGAAATCGTCGGCGCGGGTAACCCATACCTGTGGCCAGCGCTCGCGGTTGTCGAACTGCTGCAAATAGCTGAAGCGATCGTAGCTGGGCCGGTTGTAGTTGGAGCGATTGGTGACCGTGCTTTCGATGTCCTGCTCGGCCAGCAGGGCGACCACGCGATCGATGTTTTCGGCACGGGGGGAGGTATAGATCAGGCGCATGCGGGCAGTCTAACAGGCCGTGGCGAGCGGCCTTGCCGGCGTGGGGTCACTCCTGGCGCACCCGGATCAGCCCCTCCTGCGCGGTCGATGCCACCAGGACGCCGCGGCGGTTGAAGATCTGCCCGCGCGCCAGGCCACGGCCGCCCTGGGCGGTGGGGCTGTCGAACGAATACAGCAGCCACTCGTCGACGCGGAACGGGCGATGGAACCACAGCGCATGGTCGAGGCTGGCCATCTGCACGTTCTGGGTCATGTAGGAGATGCCGTGCGGCAGCGTGGCAGTGCCGATCAGGTGGAAATCCGACGCATAGGCCAGCAGCGTGCGATGCAGGATCGGCGAGTCGTCGATCGGCGCGGTCAGCCGGAACCAGATGTGCTGGATCGGCGGGCGCTTGACCGGGTGCAGTTCGTCGCGCGGCCACACCTGGCGGAACTCGAACGGGCCGTCGATGCCGAGCCAGCGCTGCAGCTTCACCGGCAGCCGCGCCAGTTCGTCCGCCGGCAGGGGGCGCATCGGCTCGATGTCTTCCGGCGCCGGCACCTCGGGCATCGAGGTCTGGTGTTCCACGCCGTGCTCGGGGAGCTGGAACGAGATCGAGCCGTTGAGGATCGGTTGGCCATGCTGGATCGCCACCACCCGCCGCGAGGAAAACGAACCGCCGTCGCGGGTGCGTTCCACGTTGTAGACGATGGGCGCACGGATGTCGCCGGCGCGCAGGAAATAGGCGTGCAGCGAATGCGCCTCGCGCGATGGGTCCACCGTCTCCTGCGCCGCCGACAGCGCCTGTCCCAGCACCTGGCCGCCGAACACGAAACGCGTGCCGATGTCGCGGCTCTGGCCGCGGAACAGATTGTCTTCCAGCCGCTCCAGGCGGAGCAGCTGGACCAGTTCGGCGACGTGGTCTTCGCTCATGTCGTGTCCTTGCAGGGGGCGCCAGTATAGCGGCGCTCCCCGGATCAGGCGGCGTCGAAGGCGAGCGTGAGCGCGTGTGGCGCGAGGGCGGTCAGGAAGCCGTGCGGGTCGAACGCCTCGCCCGGAGCGAGCGCGCCGCAGCCGCGGACCTGGCCGGCGAGGATGCGTTGCACCGCCTCCACCAGCAACGGCGCGGTGACCGCGTAGATGTCGCGTCCGCTGGCGATGGCCCGGCACGTGCGCTGGCCGCGTTGCACGCGAACGTCGACGACGAAGCGCTGCACGGAACGACCGCTGTCGTCGGCCGCGACAGGCGCCGGCGTGGCGGGATCGTGCAGGTCGCGCAGCGGCGCGAGGTTCATCCACGCGTGCAGATTGCGGCAGGCGATGTGGCGCGGCACCACGACGGTTTCGGACAAGGGCAGCAGCACGGTTTCCAGCCGTCCGAACGGCGCCGGGAAATCGGTCTCGCGCACGGGTGCGGGGTCGGGCACGACGCGGCTCTGGCCTTGCTCGATGTACGTGCGCGGGTAGCGGTTGCGCGCGCCGGTGAGGCGGGTGCCGCGCGTGGGGTACCAGCCGTCGAGGGCGACGGCGATGTCCACGACATCCGCGTCGGTGGTACCAGCGAGCGCGGCGCTGGCCAGCAGGTCGGCGAGGCCGCCATAGAAGGCCATCGCCGGCACCACGGTCACGCCGGCGGCTCGCGCCACGGCATCGCGCGCGAAGGTGTCGAGCACGGCGTGCTGTTCCGCCGCCACGTCGAGGTAGTGGATGCGCGCGCGCAGCGCGGCGTCCAGCACTGGCGCAGCGGTGTCGAGGAAGGGGCCGGCGCAATGCAGCACCGCGGCGGTGTCGGCAAAGGCGGCGTCCAGCGCGGCGGCATCGTCGGTGGCTGCCGTGCGCACCTCGACGCCGGTGGCCGCGGCCAGTTGCTGCAGCCGGGACGGGTCGCGGCCACAAGCCACCGGCACGAAACCGCGCCGGCGCAGCTCGGCCAGCACGAACCGGCCGGTGTGGCCGTAGACGCCATACACGGCAATGCGGGCGGTCATGCGGGCACGCTCCAGAGTTGGCGTGCCTCGTCGGCGATCACCTCGGGGCGCTCCTCGGGCCAGAACAGCTTGTCGCGCGGCAGCCGGCGCACGCCCAGCGAGTGGCCGAACGCATGGTCGAGGAAACCTGCATCGCGGGCGGAGAAGATCGTGTCCGCCTCGCCCCAGACAATGCGCACGGGCGCTTGCGAGCGCGCCAGCGCATGGTCGCGGCGCCACCTGCCGAGCCAGTCGTCGACGAAACGCCCCTGCCTGGCCAGCGCGATCACCGGCAGCAGCGCGGGCGGCGGGCTGTCCTGTTCGGTATCGCAGTTGGTCAGCAGCAGGCTGCGCACGCGCCCGGGATGGCGGGCGAGCAGCAATTGCGCCACGGCGCCGCCGCTGTCGTTGGCGATCACGTCGGTGCGTTCGACGCGCAGCGCGTCGAGCAGGGCGACGAGCATCGCCACCTGGGCGTCCGGTGCGCAGGACTGGCCGCTCGCGACCCGCGTGTAACCCATGCCGAGGAAGTCCGGCGCGATGCAACGCCGATACGGCGCCAACCGGTCCAGCGCGCCGCGCCACTGGAAGCCGTTGAGCGGAAAGCCGTGCAGGAACAGCGCCGCGGGGCCGCCGCCACGTTCGACGTGGGCAATGTCGCCGAACACGGTGCGCGTGTAGCGGCGCGCGGCGTGGAAGGCCGCGGCATCCATCGTCGGCGTCGCGCTGCCGGCAGCTCGACGGCGTGTCACGCAGCCCGTGCACGCACCGGCGAACGTGCCGGCGGCCAGCGCGAGGAAGCGGCGCCGGCTGATGCCCGGCGCCGCTCCTGCGGCGAAGGAGGCTTTGCCGCTCACGCTTGCGCCGCCGCCTCGCGCAGCTTCTGCGCGCATTCCTCGCAGCACACTTCGACGGTGCGGCCGCCGATGGTGACCTCGATGGCATTGTCGTCCAGCGGGTAGTCGCAGGCTGCGCAGGTTTTCTCGTTCATGTCGGTTCTCCGTGGGCTGCCCGGGATCGGGCAGGCACAGGGGACCACGCCGCGGCAGGCGCGGCTGTCAGGATCTTTAGCGACTCACGATGCCCGCGTCAGCGCGGCCTGACGGAACGCGCTGGGCGTGCGGCCGTAGGCCTGGCGGAACGCGGCGCTGAAGTGGCTGTGGCTGGAGAAGCCCAGGTCCAGCGCGAGCGCGGCCACGTCCTCGCAATCGGCGATCCGGTCCAGCGCATGCGCCAGTCGCAGGCGCAGGTGATAGCGGTACAACGGCATGCCTTCGACCTGCTGGAAGGCCTGGGTGAGGTAGACCGCCGAACCGCCGACGTCGGCCGCGATCTCCGCCAGCGTCCAGCGCCGGGTGAGGTCGCTGGCCAGCAGCAGCTTGGCCCGATCCACCAGCCGCTGACGTGCACGGGTAGCGCCGGGTGCGTGGGTGGTGCGCGGGCCGAGGCTGCGGCAGACCAGGGTCAGCGCCAGGCTCTCGGCGTCCAACGGCTCGATGCTGCCGTGGCGCAGGCTGTGGCGCAGCAGGGCTACCAGCACCTGGGCGCGCTCGTCGATGCGCAGCGACTGGCCGTGGAATACCGGTTCGTCGCGACGCTGCAGCAGTTCGGCCGGCGCCAGCTCGCGCAGCAGCGGCTGCGCGATCGACAGCGACAGGCAGGCGTCGCCGCCGCTCGCCGGATGGCTGACCTGGTAGTCCTGGCCGGCGTTGAACAGCAACACGTGGTTCGCGTCAGCCACCGACTGCGTGCTGCCCACGTGGCGCAGGAACAGGCCGCGATACGGAAACACCAGGTGGGTCGCGGTCGCGCATTCCTCCGCGCTGCGGTGGCGGCAGTCGCCACGGCAGTGCACGTCGTGCGCCGCGACGAGCGGCGTTTGCAGCAGCGGCTGGACGGTGAACTCCGACATGGTGCGGGCCGGTGGAGCTGGAACCGCAGTCTAGCGCAGCCGCTGCAGGCCGCAGGCGGGCACGATGGCGTCCCACGGAAAGCACACGCCGGGATCGAGCTTGCGGCGGATCTGCCGCGCGGGATCGTCGCTGGCCGGGATCAGATCGGTATCCAGGTCTTCATGACCGGCGATCTGGCGCAACCGGGGAAACTCGTCGCGCAACTGCGACAGCAGGGCGAGCAGGGCGCCGATCTGCGCGGCGGGATAGGGCTCGGTCATCACCTGACGGCGCGAGTCGAACCAGTCGGGGTAGCGACCGGAGTTCACCAGCTCGATGCCGATGGAATTCGAATTGTGCCCGCGCACGTGATGGGCGATGCGGGTGCCGGGCACGTAACGCAGGGCCGTGCCGTCGCGGTCGATGTAGTAGTGGCCGCTGTTGCCGGTGCCGCTCGCGTGCAGCACGCGCTCGCCGTACTCGCGGGCCATCGCCAGGTCGGGCAGTTCGGTGCAATGAATCACCACCAGCTCCACCGCCTCGGCGGCGCGCTCGGGCAGCAGGTCGACGTAGGGCAGGGGCTGCTCGTGGATGCTCGGGTTCATGCGCGGCAGTGTCGCATGCGGCCAGCCGGAAACGCCGCCTGTTACCATGCGCGCCTTGCATCACGCCGTCCCAGGAGTCCGCCATGCGCGGCCACGTCATACTTTCGCATGGTTCCGATTCCAGCCCGGATGCCACCAAGGTCAGCGCGCTTGCCGCCCTGGCCGAATCGTTGGGCTGGCATACCCAGCGGCCAGATTACGCCGCCGATGACGCGCACGGCCATGCCGGTTCGGTCGCGCCACGCATCGCCCGTCTGCGGGCGGCGATCGAGTCCCTGGACACGCCGCCGCTGCTGGTCGGTTCCAGCATGGGCGCGTTCGCTTCCGCGCTGGTATCGCTGGGGGTGCCGGTGGCCGGTCTGCTGCTGCTGGCCACGCCGCCGGCGATCCCCGGCTATGCGCATGCGCTGGACATGCACCGCGACGTGCCCACGATGCTGGTCCACGGCTGGCGCGACGAAGTCTGTCCCGCGGGCGATCTGCAGGCCTTTGCGGCCAATCGCCGGCTGCCGTTGCTGATGCTGGACGACGACCACCGCCTTGGCGCCAGCATGCCGGCCATCGCGGCGCAGTTCCGCCTGCTGCTCGATGCCGTGGCGGTCGTCGCATGAATGCTTATTTCGCCACTTGTCCCAAGGGGCTGGAGTACCTGCTGCGCGACGAGTTGATCGCGCTGGGCGCCAGCGACGTGCGCGAGACGCTGGCCGGTTCGCATTTTTCCGGCACGCTGGAAACCGCCTACCGCGCCTGCCTGTGGTCGCGCCTGGCCAGCCGCATCCTGCTGCCGCTGGCCGAGTTCGATGCGGCCGACGAGGATGCGCTTTACCGCGGCGCGCAGCAGATCGACTGGAGCCAGCACCTGGCCGCGCACGGCAGTTTCGCCGTGGATGCGGGTACCGCGCTGAGCAAGCTCAACCACAGCCAGTTCGTAGGGCTGCGGGTGAAGGATGCGGTAGTCGACCAGTTCCGCCAGCGCGATGGCAACCGTCCCGGCATCGACACCGACGAGCCGGACATCCGCATCAACGTGCGGCTGCGCCGCGATCGCGCCACGTTGTCGCTGGATCTGGCCGGCTCGCCACTGCATCGTCGCGGTTGGCGCGAACTGCAGGGCGAGGCGCCGCTGAAGGAAAACCTGGCCGCCGCAATGCTGTTGCGCGCGCGCTGGCCGGAAATCCATGCGGCTGGCGGCGCACTGCTTGATCCCATGTGCGGTTCGGGCACCTTGCTGATCGAAGGCGCCTTGATGGCGGCCGACGTGGCGCCGGGCCTGCGTCGCGACTATTTCGGTTTCCTGGGCTGGCAACAACACGACATTGCGCTGTGGCGCGGCCTGCTGGAGGAAGCGCGCCAGCGCGCCGAAACCGGCCTGCGCGCCTTGCGCAGCGCGTTCTTCGGCAGCGACGCCGACCCGCGCATGATCCAGACGGCCAAACGCAACGCACAGGAAGCGGGTGTCGCCGGATTCTTCACCCTGGACCGGCTCGACGTGAACCACGCCCGGCCGCCTGCGGGCATCGCATCCGGCCTGGTGATCACCAACCCGCCGTATGGCGAGCGGCTCGGCGATCGCACCGAGATGCCAAAGCTGTATCGCGCCCTGGGCGAAACCCTGCGGGTGCATTTCAACGGCTGGCGCGGCGCCGTGCTGGCCGGCGACGTGGAGCTGGGCCGGGCGATGCAGCTGCATGCGGACAAGCGTTACGTGCTTTACAACGGCGCGCTGGAAACGGTGTTGCTGACGTTCGACCTCAAACCCCGCGACGCTGCGCCGCGCGACCCCAAGCCATTGTCGGCCGGCGCGCAGATGCTGAAGAACCGGCTGGAGAAGAACGTCAGGCACCTGCGCA
>JBIQMK010000041.1:0-17467 GCA_044463365.1 Rhodanobacter sp.
AGCTCGTGTTGCATTAACTGGCCAGACCTCGCGAACAAGGAAGCGGAAATGGCGACGATTCTTCGCCTCAAGCCTGATGAGCGCCCGATCATGCTCATCGCCATCGGCCATGCTGACCCGGACGGATTGGTGCCATATTCTCAAAAGAAGAGCCTTGACGTTATGCGAAGGTATAATTTGGAATGACCGTTACCATAGAAATCCATGGCACTGGGACACATAATCGCGGCGCAGAACTTATGTCCCTTGCGATCGCCGACCATTTTCTGAATCGCTTTCCCGAGTGTCGCATCGTCGTGCCCGACGAGTTCGGATCGATGCGTGCCATCTATGCTCATGGCTTCCACATGAGCAGCCATTTCTCCAATCACTTCGTCAATCGCATTTGGTGGACATTTGCTCCGCCAAATTTGAGGAGAAGGATCGGATTGATTTCGCCATCTGAGATCAGCATCGTTCTGGATGCGTCTGGCTTTAACTTCTCCGACTCTTGGGGTCCCGAAGGGGCAAAACGACTGATAAAAAAGATGAATAGCCGCAGTAGGCGACGGCAGCCACTGGTTTTTCTACCCCAAGCTTTTGGACCCTTCCAGTCGCCAATCATGATCAACTTGATGCGGAAACTAATTCGACGATCCACACTTATTTGTGCACGCGACCGAGAATCCCTAAAGCATCTTCAAGCTATCGATCCGTCAGCCAATCTACACCTGTTCCCGGACTTCACCTTCTCCCTCGCACCCAAAGCCGCAGACGTGAAACTACCGACGTCGCCCTTCGTGGCTATCGTTCCTAACGCGCGAATGTTGGATAAAGGTTCATCTGCGGAACACTATCTAAATTTCTTGAAGGGGCTACCAAAGCTATTGTCGTTAGCCGGTATGACACCGCTATTGGTACTGCACGATGAATACGAAGACGCTGTAGTGTGTGACCAAATAGCGTTCGAACTTCGCGGTATACAACGAGTATCTCACAAAGACCCACGCGTACTTAAGTGGGTCCTTGGACGCGCGTCGTTCGTGATTGGCTCACGCTATCATGCTTTAGTGAGCGCGCTATCTCAGGGGATACCATGCATCGGTGCCGGATGGTCGCACAAATACGCAGAACTATTCCGTGATTTTAACTGCGAAGACACGCTGCTCCACGATCTCTCTGACCAAGATCGGCTATGTTCACTTGTTGGTGAGTTATCAAGCCCGACTACACGCAAGAAGCGAAGCATCTCCATTGCCCAACACGCCGCCGGGATGCGTGATAGGTCAGATACATTATGGCACTTAGTCGACAGCATCATCGACAGCAAATTCTACTAACAGAGAACGCCGCACGTGAGGATCACGTTCAACATGGATTGATTTAATTTTTTTGGCCTCAGGCAGGCCCATCAGATATCTCTCCAAGTCTGTGACACCAAATTCGATGGGGACATGTACCCATATCAAAAAAGCGGCCCTCATTCATTTATACGCTATTTCAATGAAGTAAATATCTGAATCGTCATGGATACACTATGAAAGTTCTTCGTCGATTAAAACAAATTAATGTTATTAGATCGGCGATACCCTTAATTGAAGGACTCGACCGATTGATCGTGTCGACCTCGATCCGCCGAGCAAGCCATCGGGCCACAAGGCAACTGGAGGCTGTGGGTACAGTTGCCGCGAGAAAGATTCTTTGTGCCCTGGAAGATTTTCGAAGCGAACCAAGCTCACCCGACGCCGAGCATATTGACCAAATTGAACGGGAGCGATTGCGTTTAAGCCTAGATAGCTCACGCCTCGACGATGGAACGTTGCCGGCAACAGGACCTTACGACACCGGAGTAACGATCTCGGAAGCCTGCGCTGTCAGTAAACCGCATAAACCTGCGACCCTGCTCTATCTTCTGATACGTGCATTCGAGCCAAAGTCGGTTCTCGAGCTCGGAACCAATGTTGGCATCTCCTCATCGTTCATTGGCATGGCTCTGAGGCATGGCAGCGGTGGCAAACTAATCACAATGGAGGCGTCTCCCTATCGTTTACGCCATGCGCGGAAAGTGCATTCCAACCTCGGGCTAGACAACATCGATTACATCGAGGGATTGTTCGCGGATACCCTTGAATCGACACTCCAAGGGGCTTCCGCTATCGATTTTGCGTTCATCGACGGGCACCATCAACTTCAGCCGACGCTCGATTATTTCAATGCGATTGCAAGATCTTCCGCGCCAGGTGCTGTTTTTATATTTGACGATATACGCTGGTCCGACGATATGCGCCAAGCCTGGAATATTTTGCAACGTGACGAAAGATTTAGCTTGGTTATGGACTTTTCTTCCATGGGCATCTGTGTGTTACGCGAGTCCGGGGGAAGCAGACGCGTTGTAATCAGGAGGCTCAGAGCTTGGTAATCCATCCACATATAGTGACGCGGAATATACGATTAGGATACCCGAGCGAGTGACAACTCCACTACTCAGCGTCGTCATTCCCACGTACGGACGACCACACTATCTTCCACGAGCCATCAAAAGCGCCCTCAAAGCGGCCCCAGATGGCGACGTTGAAGTGATTGTTGTCCCTAACGGGACCGATACCTCGTGGAAATCGGTTGCCGCCAACCTTGTGCACGAGAGTCGTATACGATGGGAGTCGGTGCCGGCGGCTCATGCCAACGTCGCGCGAAATCACGGATTGAAGCTAGCGCAAGGAAAGTATCTACGCTTCCTCGACGATGACGACTATTTATTTGATGCGGCTAGTCGCCAATGCGCAGAGTTAGACGCGTCGAATCATGACGCTTCGCTGGGAAGTATCGATCTAGTCGACGATACTGGATCTATGTTTCGGCAATGGACTTCCGATGCAACGGACGATTATGTATTGTCCATGCTCCGTCCCACGCGTATCACACACAATTGCGCTCTGTTGTGGCGACGACGATGCGTTGCGGACCGCCAATGGAGTACAGAATGTTCATTGGGCCAGGATACGGCATGGGCCTTGGGGATTGCGCGCGACACGGACCTATCTCTGCTGAGGTTCCTCCCTCCGACGGGCGCATGGGTGCACCATACGGGACAACAGATCTCGAAGGGGACCGACGTCCTTGGACACAACCGAGCCACCGTGAGGATTCTCGTGAACACGATTTCCGGTCTGGTGGAGAGGAATGCTCTGACTGACGATCGTCGTACTGCCGCCGCAGGGGGGATATGGCGGTGTATTCACAACGCGTTTCCTTTAGCACCGCGATATTGGAGTTCGGTAGTTGCCTACGCTCTGCAGCTTGCTCCGGAGAGCCGTCCTGACGATAAGGCGTACTCATCATTTCCTCTGAAGTACTTGAGTCCCGTGGTGGCCGAGTGGCTGATGACTCCGTACCGTCTTATTCGCTTTAGTCGACGGGAGAGAGCCCGAGCAAAAGGGTTGCTGCCACCATGGTGAACAACCATCCGCTGGTAAGTATTGTGATCCCTACATATGGGCGACCACACTATTTGCTGCGAGCCATCCAAAGCGCACTGGGAAGCTCATCGGATCCGGTCGAAGTAATTGTTGTCCCCAATGGACCTGACACCAAATGGCGTGAGGTCCTGGCACCGTTAAGAGTTGACCCACGAGTTCGTGTTTCACCGGTTGAAAGTATCGGTGTCAGCGCCGCACGTAATCACGGGATGTCTCTTGCGCGTGGTAAGTACCTTCGATTTCTTGACGATGACGATTACCTGTTGCCCGCCGCTGTTACTCAACTAGAGATGATCGAACAAACGGGAGCCGACGTTTGTTCGGGATTAGTTGCTAACGTTGATGAAGATGGCATCGACCTCGGGGTCAACGGCGTCCCCACGGCTGATGATTTTGTCTGTGCGGCAATCGAACTCTCGGGTCTCCGCCTTCCTCATGGCAATCTCTGGCGCCGAAGTGCCGTCCAAGACTCCTTATGGGATATAACGATTCATGAGGGCGAGGATTACGTTTGGACTCTCGACTTGGCCGCGGCCAGGGAATGGCGATGGATAAAGGTCGCGAAGCCCGTCGGCGTATGGTTCCAGCACCGTGGTCCAAGAGGATCCAGCTTGGGAAGATCAACGAATCGAAGGGAACGCGTCTTATCGCACTTGTTCGGGTTGTATGAGCAACTTTCAATCCAACGCCGGTTGACGACCTCGCGGCGTCTCGCCATCGCCAACGCGTTGTGGCATTACGTTCATGAGGGATTTCCCAGCCATCCCATCTATTGGTCCAAGGTAGCCCGGCGTGCCTTGGCCATCGACCCCACAAGCCGCCCATCGGAATGCTTCTATACAGAAGGACCATTCCGCGCCCTACAACCGTTACTTGGAGAATGGATTTTGTTACCTGTGCGCTATTTGACACGTACGGTGCGTGATGCACCCAAATTATGGCGTGGGCACGATTACCGGAGAAAGCTGTGAAGCCGGCAGTAGTCGTCGTAACCTACAATCGAAAGCTTCTTCTCGAAAAATGCCTCCGTGCCATTGCCAAGCAAACAGAGCCTACTTCCAACATTTTCGTGATTAACAATGCTTCAACCGATGGCACGGGGGAATGGCTTACCTATTGGCTTCCGGCTCATCTACCTAACGGCAAACAAATCTCGTTGCACGACAACTGTGGCGGCGCCGGCGGTTTCACCGCTGGATTGGAGGCATCAATCGCGGCGGACTGCGACTGGATCTGGATGATGGATGATGATGCTGAGCCACATCCAGAAGCACTACATGAGCTGATGAAGATCGCCGACAATACTACTAACGTCTATGGCTCAATTGCCGTAAACGGAGACGATACTTCTTGGACTACGACATTACTCGGTGAAACCAAGCATATTGTCGACAAGTCTGCTGACGTGCCAGAGCGCTCACGAGTGCAATCCCTTCCCTTCCTCGGCTTTCTCATCCATCGCGACCTCGTAAAAAAGATCGGGCTGCCCGACGCGGGGTACTTCATCGCCGCCGATGATATCGAGTACTGCATGCGTGCGGAACGTGCCGGTGCGGAAATCATTATTGCTGGCAAGAGCCACATCGAGCATCCGAAATCGGATCGTTATATCGCGCGAGTACCCGGGCGGAAGCTGATTTGCCTCAAGCTGCCTCCATGGAAGCGCTACTACGACACTCGTAATCGATTGTTGATCGCCCGCAAGTACTACGGGATCAAGCTGGTAACCCAAACCATTCCTGGCTCTTTCATGCGGCTGTGGGCGGCGTTGGTTCATGAGCCACGCAAGTTGGCACAGTTGTGGGCCTTTACTGCGGGCTTTGTGGACGGATTGCTCGGATTGAAGGGAAAGCGACATAACAAATGGGGGATCGGCCAATGAATGGTTCCGTCCCAAAAGATCTGCAACAACCTCCGAATGTCGATGTTCTCGTCGTCGGCGCAGGCTACGCCGGCAGCGTCATGGCGCGCGAGCTGGCTGAAGCCGGGTGCCGCGTCCACGTCATCGACAAACGTCCGCACATCGCCGGCAATGCGTACGACGAGCTGGACGAACACGGCGTGCTGGTGCATCGCTACGGGCCGCACATCTTCCACACCAATGGCGAGCGCATCTTCGAGTATCTGTCGCGCTTCACCGAGTGGCGGCCGTACGAGCATCGTGTGCGCGGCGTGGTGGACGGCGTTTCGTACCCTTTCCCGATCAATCGGGACACGCTGAACCAACTGTACGGGCTAGACCTTGATGAAGCCGGGGCGGCGGCATTCTTCGAGCGCGTGCGGGAACCGCGCGAGCCGGTGGCGACGAGTGAGGATGTGGTGCTCAACGCCGTGGGCCGTGACTTGTATGAGAAATTTTTTCTCAACTACACCCGCAAGCAATGGGGGCTGGACCCGTCGCAACTGAAGGCTGGCGTGGCGGCGCGCATCCCGGTGCGCACGAATACGGACGACCGCTATTTCACCGACACGTTCCAGGCGATGCCGCTGCACGGCTACACCAAGATGTTCGAGGCCATGCTGGATCACCGCAACATCACCGTTGAGCTGGGCGTTGACTTTGCCGACGTGCGAGCCCGCAACCATCACGACCACGTCGTCTACACCGGCCCGATCGATGCCTACTTCGACTATCGCTACGGCCACCTGCCCTACCGTTCACTGCGTTTCGAGCACGAACATCTGCCAGCCGCCGACCAGTACCAGGACGTGGGCACCGTGAATTATCCAAATGATCAAGCGTACACGCGGATCACCGAGTTCAAGCACCTGACCGGACAGCAGCATGCCGGCACGTCCATCGTGCGCGAGTATCCGCAAGATGAAGGGGACCCGTACTATCCGGTGCCGCGCGCCGAGAACGAGGCATTGTTCAAGCGCTACGAGGAGCTGGCGAAGCAGGAGGCCGACGTGACTTTTGTCGGGCGACTTGCGCAATACCGTTACTACAACATGGATCAGGTGGTCGGCGCGGCGCTGGCGGCAGCGAAGAACTTCCTGTCACGCGAGGCCTGAGGGTACATACCGTAATGCAGATCCAGGTGCCGTTTCGTTGCCCAACCCTTTCCAGACTCGCGCTATCCGCGCGGCGGGAAGTTTGAGCATGCGCATAGCCTTTCTGTGCAAACGGAAGTACATGGGCAAGGACGTCATTGCTGACCGCTACGCGCGGCTGTACGAGATCCCTTTTCAACTGGCTCGACTGGGGCACGACGTACGCGGGTTCTGCCTCAGCTATCAGGGCCACGACGAGGGGCAGTGGGAGCATGACGCAGCGCCGGGCAGGCTGACCTGGGAGTCGCGCTCGTTGGGGCGCCTGTACATACCCGAGCTGGTCCGCTATCCGCATCGCCTGCTGAAGCGCCTGCGCGACTATGCACCTGACCTGCTGATCGGAGCATCCGACATTCCCCATGTCGCCCTTGCACGATGGCTGTCGCTGCGTCTGAACGTGCCCTACGCCGTGGACCTCTACGACAATTTTGAAGGCTTTGGGCAAGCGCGCATACCCGGCATGGTGGTGGCGCTACGGCGTGCCGTGCGTGGCGCGGCGTTGGTGACCACCACCAGCGAACCACTGCGCGAACTGGTCGTTGAAGGCTACGGCGCGCAGGGCGAGATCATCGCCATGCCGAGCACGGTGGACCGATCCGTGTTCCGCCCGAAGGACCGATTAGCCTCCCGTCAGTTGCTGGGGTTGCCGACAGATGCACGATTGATAGGCACTGCCGGTGGCCTCTATCGCGACAAAGGCATTGGCACGCTCTATGAAGCATGGACGATCGTTGCGCAACAACGTGACGACGTTCACCTGGTGCTGGCTGGCTCAGTGGACCCGGGCTTTCCACCGCCGACCGGTCAACGTGTTCACCATCTGGGCATGCTGCCACACACCCGCACGGCAGATTTGTTCAACGCGCTCGATGTGGGAGCGATCTGCATTCGCGACACGACGTTTGGGCGCTATTGTTTTCCGCAGAAAGCATACGAAATGCTGGCCTGCCAGCTACCCGTTGCCGCCGCGGACGTTGGGGCGATGTCACATCTGCTCGCGGGCATGCGTTCGTGCCTGTACCACGCGGACGATGCCCCTGACCTCGCTCGTGCGCTGCTGCTCCAACTCGACCGGCCAGCAGTCGCTGACGTGCCCATAGACGACTGGGTCCAGCTGATCGACAGACTCGAACCACATCTGCTTGCGCTGGGCGCGCGCGATCGCCCGCGCTAAAGAGCCAGCACTCAATAACGCGGTGTACGATGCCACCGCCACGCGGTTTCAATGATGGCAGGCATGGCGTCGAAAGATGGCTGCCAACCCAATACTTCGGCAGCACGCGAACTGTCGGCCACCAGCGTTGGCGGATCACCTGCGCGGCGTGGCTCAACGGCGAAGGGTATCGATCTGCCGGTAACCTGGCACGCAGCGTCGATGACTTCCATCACGGAGTAGCCATGGCCGCTGCCGAGATTGAAGTGATGCGCGCCATCGTGGGTGTCGAGGTAGCGGATGGCCAACAGATGGGCCGATGCAAGATCGTCAACATGTACGTAGTCGCGCACGCACGTGCCATCCCGTGTTCCGTAGTCGTTGCCGAATATCCGCAAACCATCGCCTTCGCCCAGTGCATTGCGCAGCACGTTGGGGATGAGATGGGTTTCCGGTGTATGCGATTCGCCGATCTCGCCATCGGGGTCTGCGCCGGCCGCATTGAAATAGCGCAAGGCCACGGAACGCAGCCCATAGGCCTGCGCGGCATCCGCCAACATGCGCTCGACCATCAGCTTGCTGGCGCCATAAGGGTTGATCGGCAAGGTCGGGTGCGATTCGTCGAGGTAATCTGCCACCGGCAACCCATAGACGGCGGCGGTGGACGAAAACACCAATCGATTGACACCTGCGCGGCGCATGGCCTCCAGCAGATTCAACGTACCCGTGACGTTGTTCTCGTAGTACGCATACGGATTGCGCACCGACTCGCCCACTTGCGACAAGGCGCAGAAGTGCATGACCGCATCGAAGCGGTGGGCCGCGAACAACTGCGCGAGCACTGCCTTGTCGAGCAGGTCACCTTCGACCAGATCGCCCCATCGAACCGCCGCGCGGTGTCCGGTGGAAAGATTGTCGAACACCGTCACCTTGCAGTTCGCGCGCGCCAGGGTCTTCGCCATGTGCGCGCCTATGTAACCGGCACCACCGCAAACCAGTACGTGCGTCATGCGCGCCCTCCTTTCGCCGGCGTGTCGAGCGCACAACGAGCAATCAAACCGGCATAACCATCGGCAATGACGTTCCAATCCACGCGGCTGACAGCGGCGTCGCGGATACGCTTCGCGTGCTCGGTCGCCTGCTCCGGATCATCCAACGTTGCCAGGATGGCCGCGGCCAAGGCCTCTGCATTCTTTGTGTCGACGCAGACTTCGGCGGCCGCGCTACCAAGAAGGTCGTGAACACCGGCCACCTCGCCGACGACAACCGGACAGCCGCAACCGATCGCCTCCATCAGCACCACCGGCAGGCCCTCCTGGTTGCCGGAGTCGTCACGAATGAACGGGGCGACGAAAATGCTGGCGCGACGATAGAGCTGCGGCAGCGATGCCTGCGGCATGGCGCCCAGAAAATTCACGTTGCTCTCGATGCCAAGCCGCGAAGCCTGGGCTCGCAACGATGCCTCTTCCGGGCCGAAGCCCGCGATGTTCAATCGGACAGATGGCCGCCGGGCAAGCACCCGGGGCATCGCGTCAAGCAAATACGGCAGGCCCTTCTTCGGCACCAACCTGCCCACGAAAAGCAGTTCGTCGGTTGCGCGCTTCTCTCCTGCGCCAGGAACGAAGCGCTCGCGCAAATCGACCCCCATGGGCAACACAACCAGCTCTGGCGATTGAAGGCCAATGGCTGTCGCCTCATCGCGCATCGCACTGCTGACGACCGTCATGGCCGAGGACGCTGCCGCCACGCGCCGCTTCAACGCATTGAGTACGCGCCCGCGCAAACCGAATAAGTCCCCGCCATGTGACGTCACCAGGTAAGGAATGGCGAGACGACGCTTCAGACCACGCGCAACCAGCCCTTGAGGAATCAGCCAATGCGCGTGAATGACGTCGACGCGTCGCTCCTTGAGTAGCCGCCTCGCCGCCACGTACTGGCCCAGCACGAACCCCGGTATCAACAGCCATTTCCACGCATGGCGCTGGAGGTTCGTGGCGATGCCACCGTTGTTGACAAGGGTCTGCAGGCGACGGGGAGCATAGCGATAGCGGATGACTTCCACCCCATCGAGCATGCCGCTGGAATCCGCACCCGGCGCATCAGGTACCAGCGCAATGACATCCATGCCGGCCGTCAGACGGCGGCACAACTCATGGACGAAACCCGGTTCAACATCGTTGGCCCACCGCGGATAGGTGGAAGCCAGTACCAGCACGACAGGCCTGCTGGGCTCAGACATCACGCCGATACGTCAACGCCGTGATCTGCTCCGAGATCAGCCCGATCAGAAACACGATCACCGCCGCGCTCCACATCAGCGTGCTCATGTTGGTCAGCCTTCCGTATAGGAAAAAGGTGCGTGCGTAGTTCGCCAGACCAAGCAGGAAAAACACGCCGCTGGCCGGTACAAACAACTTCAGCGGCGAGTACAGCGTGGCGATCTTGAAGATGATGAGCAGGAAGCGGACGCCGTCGTGCAGCGGGCGGATGTGGCTTTTGCCCAGGCGTTGCGCGGCGGTGATCGGGACGTAGGTGACCGGGTAGGCGCTGCGGAAAAACGCCATGGTGCTGGTGGTGGGGTAGCTGAAGCCGTTGGGCAGCAGGTGGATGAACTCGCGGAATTTCTCGGCACGCACGGCGCGGAAGCCGGAGGTGAGGTCGGCCACCTGGTGGCCGGTCATGCGGCTGGCGAGCCAGTTGTACAAGCTGTTGGCCAGGCCGCGGCCGACGCCGGCCTGGCTGCCCCAGTTGCGTGCGCCGACCACCATGTCGTAGCCCTGCTCCAGCTTTTCCAGCAGGCGCGCCACGTCGGCAGGGTCGTGCTGCCCGTCGCCATCCATGAAGACCAGGATGTCACCGGTGGCCAGGCGCGCGCCGCGCTTGATGGCCGCGCCGTTGCCCATGGAGTACGGGGACGAGAGGCACTGCACGCCGACGTTGGCGCACACATCGCGGGTGGTGTCGGTGCTGCCGTCGTCGACCACGATGATCTCCGCATCGGGATGCAAGGCGCGCAGGCGCGGCAGCAACTCAGCCAGCGCGGGCGCCTCGTTCTTGGCGGGCAGGACGATGCTCAGGCGGTTCAAACGGTTGCTCCCCCGGGTGAAGCGGAATCATAGCGTGAAGGTGGAGAGGTTGTTTGGGGCTTGTTTGGAGTTTCTGTGGGAGTGGCTTCAGCCGCGATGTGTTTGGCCTGGCTTGATGAAGAGCATCGCCATGGAAGTGACTCCTGCCACGGCAGCGCTCTTACATGATGGACGGAAGCTCGGCGGGTGGCACACCACTCAGGGAGTTCGAGCGTAGCGTCACGCTCGGGAGATCACGCACCGCCTTGACCGCATCGATCAACGTCTGCTTCTCATCGGATGTCAGTGTTTTCAGGTCGCCATCGTTGAAATAGACCAGTGCTTTCAGGCTCTCGCTCGGCTGGAAGTTTGGGCCATATAAACACCTGGCTGATGCCAGTCCGCGCGACAACTCCGCGCCTGCTTTGATCATGGCGGAAATGTCTCGATAGTCCTTGGCCTCCGCGCGCTGAAGTATCACTTTGACCTTGGTTGCCATCAGGTCGTCGAGGGAGGCCACCCGCACAACACCATCATCAGTAAGATCCGGCTCACCTACCCGCCCGAAGGCAATGGTGCCGAAGAAAGAAATCTTGACATGCTCGTGCCCTGAATCTGCATTGGGGGCAAGCACGACCCAGGTGTTGTCCCGATCTTGCAATGTGATGGATTGCGCCATGAACGGGAAAGCCGCCTTGATGGCGGTTTTGTCGAGTGGATCTTCCGAAAAGAAATCGAAATCCACGGAATCACGATGCCCCAATCGGAGTGCAATGGCGGTACCACCGTAAAGCGTAAAACCGAGAGCCGGTGCATTCCCAAGCTGCGGCCACAGAATCCTCTGGGCGGGAGGCAATACGTCCAGGCAAGGCTTGAACCTTCCCGTCACTCGAATCTCCGCACGGGCAAAGCCGGCACCTCGTCCACGCCGGACAGGCCCAGACGATAGTGCCAGTAAGCCCAAGAGCGCTCATTGAACTGGCCTGCCTCCGCGTGAATCAGAACTTCGCGAAGTGCCTCATCGCCAACTTGCGAGGCAAGTGTCTGAACGTCGGCGTAGTCACCGATATTCATGACTTGGGCAATCACCCGCTCGGGCATGGCTATGGCGTCTTCCGGCGTTTTCCACCAGATGTACTTGCCGGCAAATGGCTTCAAGGACGCCTGATTGATCCCGACCATGATGACTCCGCAATGCGGGTACGTTGTACGCTGATTTTACTTCAAAAAGTCATATAAATCAATAACAAGTGATCTTATGACGATGATGTCTACCGCGGTTTCGTCGTGGTGCGAAAGGGATTTCCGTGAATACGGACAACGCGCTATGGAGGAAACCAGCTGTGGGAGCGGCTTCGCGATGCGTTTGGCGTTGCTTGATGAAGAGCATCGCCACTGAAGTGGCACCCACAACGGCCGGCGCCTGCCTGTGGGAGCGGCTTCAGCCGCGACGCTTCTGACGCTTGAAAGGCCAGCCCAAAAGCATCGCGGCCGAAGCCGCTCCCACAGGGAATGCTGCAGATCGCGGGTTACCGAAACAGGTCGTGCGGGTCGGGCATGGCGATATCGGGGATCGCGTCGTGCTCGAGTTCCGTATCCGTGTGGGTGGGTGTCTCGTCGTGGCTACGTTCGCGGATCACCAACCGGCCGGTCTTGGTGAGGTGCTGGATGCGGGCGAAAACCTCGCTGCGGCCGAACGGCTTCTTCATGAAGTCGTCGGCACCGAAGCGCTGCACGTAGAACTGCTCGGTGGCCTGCAGGTTGCCGCTGATCATCACGATGGGAATGGTCTGGGTGGCCGGGTCGCGGCGCAGCGCGCGCAATACCGCAAAACCGTTCATGCCCGGCAGCACGATGTCCAGGAAGATCAGGTCGGGCTGCTCGATGTGGGCCATTTCGAGGGCGGTTTCGCCGTCGGGTGCCTTGAACACCACGTGGCCTTCCTGGCTGAGCATCTTGCCCAGCACGGCGCGGATGGTGGATGAATCGTCCACGACCAAAACACGCGCCCCCCGGGGCGTGTCGACGCGGGGCACCGCGCGACGGTCGGCAGGAGTGCCCTTTCCGAACCATCGCTTGATCCGCTCAAAACCCGCCATAGCAAACCCGCCTCCTTTTCGATAGTGCGTTTAGTCTCGGTGCATAACTGTCCGCACGCAAGACAAACGCCTCACGCGGCGAGCCAGAGGTTGGCCAATGGCACGGTCACCAGCGAAATCAGGATGCCCACGCCCAGCACGGTGTTGGCCAGTTCGGGATCGAGGCCGTATTCGTCGGCGAGAATGGCTGCCGACACCATTGGCGCCATCGCCGCCTGCAGCACGCCTATCGCCAGCATCAATCCACCGATGCCCGTGGCGATACCCAACGCCAGGCAAAGCAGCGGCGCCAACAGGAGCTTCCAACCCAGCCCGAGGCTTGCAGCTCCCCATTGACGCTGCCCGCCGCGCAGCTTGAACTGCATGCCCACGGAAAAAAGTGCCAACGGTGTCATGGTGGCGCCGATCGGCGAAAGCACGCCATCGAGCAGCGATGGCCAGCCGCCGCACTGGCCGGCAATCGTGCCCAGCACCAATGCAATGAACGGGGGAAACAGCACCACGCGCCGCGCAATCAGGCGTGGGCTGGCAACGGCGCCAGCGTAGAGCGAAGCCACCACGATGCCCGCTGACGCCAGGATCATGAAGGTGCCCAGTTGATCGGCCACGATCGCCAGCGCCAGGCCTTCCCTGCCGCGCAACGCCTGCAGCAACGGATAGCCCATGAAGCCGGTATTGCCCAGGCCACACACCAGGATCAGCGCGCCGATACGCTGGCGGGACCACCCCAACCGCGCCCCCAGCACGCCGAACAACAGCCACGCGCCGCCAAAGGTCAGCCACATCGACGCGACCAGAAACCACAGTTGCGGGTCGAACGTGACGCGCGGAATCAGCTCCAGCACCAGTGCCGGCAGCGCCACGTTGAGCACCCACCAGTTGAGCGACGCGACCATCCCGGCGGGCGGCCGCGCATAACGCGCCACCAGCGCGCCCAGCACCAGGCACACGAACAACATCAACATCGCACTCATCAGCGGGGCACATGGACGAAACAGCCGTCCATTAGACGCGATGCGGACGCGGCACGAAAGCGCGCCGTTGCGGCTTTCGGCCATAATCCTGCGCTTACCCCACGCATTCCGATGCTGATGATTGAGGCGAACGCATACTTGAAGCCGGCGAAACCTCCGTCCATGTCATTCCCGCGAAAGCGGGAGGTGCTTTTCAACAGCCGAAGGGCTGGTCATCCAGTACCCCTGAGGTTGGGCGAAAGCCACTGGATTCCCGCTTTCGCGGGAATGACGAGCTTGGGCATCCATGACTGACCTTGCCCACCGCGCGCATGGCCTGGCCGGCGACAGCACGCCGCCGGATTGGCCGGCGCTGACGACCGCCGAGGTTGAAACGCTGCTGGCCGGCTATCCGCAGGTCGGCCGGTTCGACGCCATCCGCTGGCACAGCCCACGCCCGCTGTCGGCGGCCTGCCTGGTGCAAACCGCGCGCGGCAGCGTGTTCGTGAAGCGGCACTACCATCGCGTGCGTTCGGTCGCCACCTTGAGCGAGGAGCATCGCTTCATCGCCCACCTGCGCCGCGCCGGCCTGCCGATTCCCGCGGTGTTGCACGATGCGCAGGCGCGTACGGCCGTGGCCATCGGCGACTGGGTTTACGAGGTACACCAACAGGCGCAAGGCATCGATCTCTATCGCGAGGCGATCTCGTGGGAGCCGCTGCCCGTCCGCAATCACGCGCTGGTGGCCGGGCGCACGCTGGCCACGCTGCACAACGCCGCCGAAGGCTATGCCGCGCCCCAGCGCGATACGCACATCCTGGTCGCGCGCAGCGAACTGATCCTTGCCGCCGACCCGATCGCCGCAGTGCAGGCGCAACTGCCATCGCGGCCGGGCCTGGCCAGCTATCTTGCCGGGCGCAATTGGACGTCCGAACTGAGCGAACTGCTGGCGCCATGGCATGCCGCCGCGCAGCCGCTGCTGGCGCGCCAGCCACGGCTGTGGACGCATGGCGACTGGCATGTTTCCAACCTGTGCTGGAGCGACCGCAGTGCCAGTGCGCACGTCAGCGACGTGCTAGATTTCGGCCTCGCGGCGGCCAACTTCGCGCTGTTCGACATCGCCACCGCCATCGAGCGCAATGCGATCGCGTGGCTGGTCCTGGACGACCATGCGGCACATGCGGATATTGCCTGCGCGCTTATCGAAGGCTATCGGCAGGTGCGCCCTCTGGATGGCGCGGACGTCCATCTGCTGGCCAACCTGCTGCCGCTGGTGCACGTGGATTTCGCGTTGTCTGAAGTGGAGTACTTCCACGCCATCACGCAATCGCGCGCCAATGCCGACGTGGCTTACGACACGTTTTTGCGCGGGCATGCGGCGTGGTTCGGTACCCGCCAAGGTCAATCGCTGCTGCAGACCATCCGCGACTGCGTGTAGAGGCGCCCCTGTAGGAGCGGCTTCAGCCGCGACGCCTTTCGCTTCGCCCCGACAAGAGCGTCGCGACTGAAGTCGCTCTTACACACGGAATGCAGCCGCCCCGCACCATTCCGTGCTTAAATACGCATTCTTGAAGCGGGGGTGCCTGGCGTTGCCGGGCTGAGAGAGTCCCTTGGAACCTGATCCGGTTTGCACCGGCGTAGGGAGCTTGATACGGATCGATGCACCCATCATGGGTGGTCGGGCCGCCGTCGCTTCGCGTGTCCCACCGAACCGACGACGACGATGACTCTTTCCCGCACTCCCCTCCTGCTTGCCCTTCTGGCCTCCCTTGGCGTGGCGCACGCCGCCGACATCCAGAACGCGCCACCGCGCACCACCGACCTTTCGACCATCGACGTGCAGGCCACGGCCGAGCGCGAGGCTCCTGCAGGCACTGGCCTGGACAGCTACGGCAACGCGTCGCTGCACGACACGCCCGCATCGGTCACCGTGGTCAGCCGCCAGCAGATCGACGACCGCCAGATCCGCACGCTGAGCGAACTGGCCCGCGAGGATGCCGCGCTGGGCGACAACTACGCGCCGGTCGGTTACTACCAGGACATCGCCATCCGCGGTTATCCGCTGGACCTGGCCACCGGTTTGCGCCTCAACAACCTCACCATCGCCGGCGAACAGCCGGTGGCGCTGGAAGACAAGCAGCAGGTACAGATCCTGAAAGGCCTGGCCGGGCTGGAAGCGGGCGTGATGGAGCCGGGCGGCGTGGTGAACTACGTCAGCAAGCGTCCGGAAAATGTCCGCAGCGCCACGCTGGGCATCGACTCGCATGGCTCGCGCTACGGCGCGCTGGACGTGGGCGGCTGGCTGACGCCGGCCTTCGGCGTGCGCCTCAACGCCGCCTATGAAGACACCCATTCCTACGTGCAGCATGCCGACGGCCGGCGCAATTTTTACGCGGCGGCCATCGACTGGAACATCTCGCCCAAAGCCACGCTGCAACTGGATGGCAACTACCAGACCAGCGCGCAGCGTTCCGTGTCCGGTTATCAACTGCTGGGTGGGAGCACCATCCCCGCCCACGCCAGCGCCAGCCGCATGCTGGGTTTCCAGCCATGGCAGAAGCCGGTGGACATCCACGCCGCCAACAGCAGCGCGCGCTTCGCCTACGCGTTCAATGAGGACTGGCGCCTGCGCCTTTCCGCCGGCCACAGCCGCAGCCTGATCGACGACAACGTGGCGTTTGCCTACGGCTGCTTCTATGCGGCCGACTGCGCCAGCGGCGCCACCCCGGGCAATTACTTCGCGCCGAACGGCGACTACGACGTCTACGACTACCGCAGCCCCGACGACACCCGCGTGGACAACGAGGCACGCGCGGTGCTGGAAGGCCGCTTCGACACCGGCGCGCTAAGCCACCAGATCAGCGTGGGCGCCAGCGCGTTCCAGCGCACCATCGACCGCCGCCAGGATGTGTACGACTACGTGGGCACCGCGAATATCGCCGACGTGGATCCGCCGGTGTTCGCGCCCTCTCCCAACCAGCCCGGCGCCTCGGCGAGGCGGCTGACCAGCTGGCAGCACTTGCTGTTCGCGCTGGACCGCATCCACCTGGGCGAGCACTGGCAGGTGATTGCCGGCGACCGCTTCGTGCGCCTGCACGACCGCGCCTATGACAGCGACGGCGTGCCCGAGCGCAACACCCGCCTCAGCAAGGCGCTGCCGCAGGCGGCCGTAATGTGGCAACCGACCGATCCGCTGACCGCGTACCTCAGCTACAGCGAAGGCCTTTCGCTGGGACAGGAAGCACCGTACTGGACCAGCAACGACGGCAGCACGCTGGCGCCGCGGCTGTCGCGGCAGGTCGAGGCCGGACTGAAATACCGGGTGAGCGAGGCGCTGAACCTCACCAGCGCGGTCTACCGGATCCGCCAGCCGTACCAGTTCGCGCGGCCGGACGATACCGAGGCGGGCTTCACCTTCGTGCAGCAAGGCGAAGAGGTGCATACCGGGATCGAGCTGGGCGCCAGCGGCAAGCTGGGCACGAACCTGGGCATCACCGCCAGTGCCAGCTTCATCCGCGCCCGCGCCGAAAACACCGGCGCCGCCGCGTACGAAGGCCATCAGGTGGTGAACGTGCCGCGCCTGCGCACGGCCATCCACGCCGATTACCGCCTGCCGTTCGCACCCGCGCTGAGCGTGCTGGGCGGCTGGCGTTACGCGTCATCCAACGTCGCCACGCCGGACGGCCGC
>JBIQMK010000042.1:0-17350 GCA_044463365.1 Rhodanobacter sp.
CGCTGATCGACGACAACGCCGTCGCCAAGGTCGAGGAGCACGTGGCCGACGCCGTCTCGAAGGGCGCGAAGGTGCTCACCGGCGGCCAGCGCATCGGCGCGCGCTTCTACGAGCCCACGGTGCTGACGGACGCCACCAGCGACATGCTGTGCGCCCGCGAGGAGACCTTCGGGCCGGTGGCGCCGGTGTTCCGCTTCAGGACGGAGGACGACGCCATCGCCGCGGCCAACGCCACCGAGTTCGGCCTGGCGAGCTACTTCTACAGCCGCGACGTGGGCCGCATCTTCCGCGTCGGCGAGGCGCTGGAGTACGGCATGGTGGGCATCAACACCGGGATCATCTCCACCGCGGAAGTGCCGTTCGGCGGCGTGAAGCAGTCGGGCCTGGGGCGCGAAGGCTCGCACCACGGCATCGACGACTACGTGGAGATCAAGTACCTCTGCCTGGGCGACATCCTGAAATGACCCGCCGCGCCGGCGCGGCCCGCTACAGCACGGTGTCGTCGTTGGCCGCCGGCAGGGCCTGGCCCGGCGGCACGCCCTGCACCGGCGCGGCGGCCGCGAGGCCTGCAGCGCGGCGCAGCAGGCTGTTCGCGTCCTTGCCGTCGCGGGGGTGGCGCGCCACGCCGATCGCCACCGCGAGCGAGATGGGGCGCCCCGCCACGCTGAACGACGGGTTCAGCGCCGCGACCAGCTTGGCCGCGACGTGCTCGGCATCGTTCGCCTCCTGGAAGCGCGAGAGCAGCACCGCGAAGGTGTCGGCCCCGGTGGCGGCGACCACGTCGCTGCCGCGCACCGCCGCGCGCAGCCGCACCGCCACCTTGCGCCGCAGCACGTTGGCCGCCTCGGCGCCATGCTGCGCCTCGGCCGCCGCGAGGCCGTCGATGCGCAGGCCCAGCAGCGCCATCGGCGCCGGCTCGCGCTCGCGCAGGGCGAGCAGCTGGTGCAGGTGCTCCAGCAGCTGCCCCTGGTTCGGCAGCCCGGTCATCAGGTCGGTGGCGTAGGCCTTGCGGGCGGCGCGCTCCTGCGCCTTGCGCTCGATGGCCAGGCGCAGCGCGCGCGGCAGGGCGTCGACCGGGTCGGCGTGCAGCGGCAGCACGTCCTGCACGCCGCGCCGCGCCAGCAGCACGGACAGGTCGGCGCCGGGTTCTTCCGTGGCGAGCACGACGACGGCCGATTCGGCCACGGCGTGCGAGAGCATCGGCCAGGTCACCAGCCCGCGCGCCTCGGACGGGCGGCAGCACACCACCACCGCGTCGAACGACAGGATCGCCAGCCGCTGGCTGGCGGCGTCCAGGCCCGGGCACGGCATCAGCTCGAAGGGGCCGAAGCCGCTCTCGCCCTGCAGCTTCGGCGCGGCGACACCTTCGGTGGCGACCATGAGGATGCGCAAGGGAACGGTGCTCAACGGAACCTCCGGAATTCAAGACGCGGCCGGCGAAGCAAAAGGGCCGCGGTCAGCGGCCCTTCGGATCTTGGAGCGGGTGAAGGGACAGCATCGCGTTCCCAACTCGTTGATTGATAACGAGTTTTCCGCACTCGGCGAACCGAGATGGACGTTATTGTGGACTGAAAAACCACGCTTGGTCAACGCGCGCTCCGAACAGGTCCAGTGCGAGCCATGGACAGCCAGCAGTAGCCAATGTACCCGAGCGATCAACGTCACGAGGCCGGTTCATCTCCCTTCTGCAGGAACTCCTCGCGGGCGCGCTGCAGGAACCGCTTCACAGGTTCAGAGGGTTCGGCGCGACGACGCAGCAGGTAGGTGAACAGCATGGGCGGCGTGCCGGACAGGGGGCGGACGGCTATGTCGGGACGATTCAGGGTCTGCACCTGCGAGGCTATGGCGAAACCGATGCCGTAACCGGCACCGACCAGAGTCAGCATCACGCCCAAGCTCGTTACTTGGTCTACCAGCTTGGGCGGCTTGGACGCATGTTGTAGTACAGCCTGGATCTGATGGTGGCAACCCGATCCCGCGTCCGGATGGCACAGCACCAGCGGGAACTTCAAGGCTTCATCCAGCGGCACTTCCGCGTGCGCCAGCAAGGGGTGGCGCACGGGCACGATCACCGACAGCGGATCGGTCCACACGGGCTCGGCGACAATGCCATCATTCACCGCGTTCGACAGCGCAAAGCCGACGTCCAGCAGATCGTTGTGCAGGCCCTTGAGCTGCTGTGCGAAAGGCAGCTCGAAGACGCGAATTTCCAGTTCGGGCTCTTCCTCGCGGCTGCGCGCCAGCAAGGTCGCAATGTGGGGCTGCGCCAAACTGTCGCAGATGGCGATGCGTAGATAGCCCTGATAGCCCTGCGCCGCCGACTTTGCAGCACTCACTGCCTGTTCCACGGTGGCCAGCACGCGCCGGCACTCACCGAGGAACACTTGACCGGCCCAGGTTAGCCGCGTCTGGTGCGCGCTGCGGTCGAACAGCTGCACGCCGAGCGTGGCTTCGAGATTGCGCATTGCGCGCGACACGGGAGATTGCTCGACGCCAAGGCGCTCCGCCGCCCGCGCGAAATGCAATTCTTCCGCGACCGCAATGAAGTAGCGCAGTAGTCTGAGTTCCAATGCGGCCTCCTGTTCGCCTCGCTCCTGGCCTGCGTCCACCTCATGCGGATTGCGCCTCGCTTTCCCCTTCGGTGATGGGAAAAATGTTCTGGCGCTGCTCTGCTTGCCGCGTCGGAGACCACCCGCTAGCGCCACGGGCTCCTCGACTCAGGACATGTGCTGGCCACCGTTCATCGCCACGTTGCTGCCCGTCATGAAGGCGGCAGCCTCACTGGCGATGAAGGCCACCAGCGCCGCGATCTCATCCGGCTGGCCAAGGCGACCCACCGGAATCGCTTCGATGATCTTCTGGCGCACGTCTTCGCGCACGGCCATCACCATTTCGGTGGCCAGATAGCCCGGCGAGACGGTGTTGACCGTCACGCCCTTGCGCGCCACCTCCTGCGCCAGCGCCTTGGTGAAGCCGTGCACGCCAGCCTTGGCCGCCGAGTAATTGGTCTGGCCGAACTGCCCCTTGCTGCCGTTGATCGACGAGACGTTGACGATGCGCCCCCAGCCACGCTCCACCATCGGATCGATGAATGGCTTGGTGACATTGAACATGGAGTCCAGGTTGGTGCGCAGCACGGCGTCCCAGCCGGCCTTGTCGAGCTTGCGCAGCGTGGCATCGCGAGTGATGCCGGCGTTGTTCACCAGGATGTCGATCCGATGACCATCGGCGTGGATGTTCCGCGCCAGTTCCTGCGATGACTCGTATTCGGATACATCTACGCCGTAAGCAGTGAATATGTAGCCCTGTGTTGACCTGCAACCCGTCACCCGTACCAAAACAATGGAGAAGAATCCGCGCAACCGAGAGGAAGCGCGATGCGCAAGAGCAGATTCACAGACGAGCAAGTCATCGGATTCATCAAGCAGGCTGACGCCGGCATGAGCGTGGCGGACCTGTGCCGCCGAGAGGGGTTCAGCTCGGCGAGCTTCTACAAGTGGCGGGCCAAGTTCGGCGGCATGCAGGCCAGCGACGCCAAGCGGCTGCGCGAGCTGGAAGCCGAGAACAACCGGCTCAAGAAGCTGCTGGCCGAGGCCGTGCTGGACAACGAGGCGCTGAAGGTGGCCTTCGGCGTAAAGCGCTGAGCCCACCGGCGAAGCGACGCGCGGTGGGCACGATGTTGGAATCGACCTCGATCAGTGAGCGGCGCGCCTGCGCCTTGGTGGGTCTGTCGCGCGACAGCTGGCGACACCCGCCCCAGCGTGCGCAGCACGACCAGGCGACGCGCCAGCGCATCGTCGAACTGGCCCACGAGCGACGGCGCTTCGGCTACCGGCGCATCGCCGACCTGCTGCGCGCCACGGGCACCAAGATCAACGACAAGCGTGTGTATCGGCTCTACAAGCTGGCCGACCTGTCGGTGCGCAAGCGCCGCGGCAAGCAGCGCCTGAAGCTCGAGCGCGTGCCGCTGCACGAATGCCAGACCGTCAATGAAGTCTGGAGCATGGACTTCGTCAGCGACAGCCTGGCCAGCGGTCGGCGCATCAAGTGTCTGACCGTCACCGACGACTTCAGCCACGAGTGCGTGGACATCGCCGTTGATCACGGAATCGGCGGCGAGTACGTCGTGCGCGTGCTGGACCAGGTGGCGCGATTCCGGGGCTACCCGCAGGCCGTGAGGACCGATCAGGGGCCGGAGTTCACCAGCCGCGCCTTCATGGCTTGGGCGCAGGCCAAGGGCGTTCGCCACATCCTCAACCAGCCCGGCAAGCCCACGCAGAACGCCTACATCGAGAGCTTCAACGGCAAGTTCCGCGACGAGTGCTTGAACGAGCATTGGTTCCAGAGCCTGAAGCAGGCGCGCGTCGAGGTCGCGCGCTGGCGAATCGACTACAACGAGGTGCGCCCGCACAGCAGTTGCGCCCGGATGCCGCCAGCCAAGTTCGCTGCGCAACACCGTCGAACCACCAGCGGCGCCGTCCCGGCGTCTCAACAGACCCAGGAGTAATCTCCTTCAATCCAGCGGATTCCTCAAAACGACTGGTACGGGTTCTGGGGGCAGGTCAGTGTTGCCTGCGCTTCCTGCCACTGGCCAATCGTGGTGTTGCCGAGGGTATGCGTAACGATCACGCGGTGGCCAGCATCGTGCAGGGCATGAGCGATCGCCGCGCCCAGCCCCCGGTTGCCGCCCGTCACAAGTGCGGTCCGTTGCTTCGTGTTCATTGCGTCCCCCTTATTTCCTAGTCTTGCCCTGTGGTGCCGAGCTTTGGGCAGTCCACGGCTGGAAAAGCTGCGCAAAAGAGGCTGTGTCGCCGCTGGCGCCGAACGTCGCCGATACAGACTCCTGCCAAGTGACGAGCGCCTGGCGCAGGCCATCGGCAAAAACGGCCTGGCTCTTGGCAGCGGCGTTGGCGACTGCTTGCGCATCTCCCACGCGACCCTGAAACAAGCGCTGGAACACCTCGACTGGCAAAGTCGCGAGCGCTTGCCAGTCCGCCGCTTGCTGAAGGCCATGGATGCGCGAGGTGGTCTCCAACACGCCGCCAGCGCTGATCTGCTGCATCGCTTCGAGCCACTGTTGGCCGCTCTCTTGCAGCAGACGGGTGATCTGCAGCTGCAGTTGGGCATTGGCCTTGTAGAGATGGATGGGCCGGTCGCCGTTCATTGCAGTACTCCTTCGTCGAGATGTGCCCCAACGGGGCGTGTGCGGGCCTTCCTGAAGAACTGCCCGATTGAGATTGAGGTGGTCTTGTCGCGGCCTCGGGGCTTCAGGTCACTTCATCGCCACGTATGTCCCCGGCGCATCGCCAAGCGGTGCGTACACGCCATGCATCCCGAACATGGCGGGCGGCGTCACGCGCCCGGCCGAGCGCCGCGCCAGCCACTGCTGCCAGGCCGGCCACCAGGAGCCGTCATTCAGCGGGGTTTCGTCGCGCCACGTTTGCGGATCGACGTAGCGAGCGCCGGTGCTGCGGGTGGCAATCTGGTAGCTGCGTCGGGGGTGCCTCGGCTCGCTGACCACGCCGGCGTTGTGTCCGCCACTGGTCAGTACGAAAGTCAGTTCCGCATCACTGAGCAGGTGCATCTTGTACACAGACGGCCAAGGGGCGACATGGTCGCGCACCGTGCCGACGATGAACATCGGCACTTCGATGTCGGCGATCGCCACGGGCTTCCCGCCGACGCGGTAGCGTCCTTCAGCCAGATCGTTGTCCAGATACAAACGCCGCAGATATTCGCTGTGCATGCGATACGGCATCCGGGTCACGTCGGCGTTCCAGGCCATCAGGTCATTGAACCCCTGCCGTTCACCCAGCAGGTACTCGCGCACCCGGCGCGACCAGATCAGGTCGCGCGAGTTGAGCATCTGGAACGCGCCAGCCATCTGCTTGCCGTCGAGATAGCCCTTGTCCCACATGCCGGCTTCCAGCCATGCCAGTTGACTGTCGTCGATGAAAAGCGCGATCTCGCCCGACTCGCGGAAATCGATCTCCGACGCCAGCAGCGTCAGGCTTTGCAGACGCTCGTCGCCATCGCGCGCCATCGCGGCGGCGGCAATCGAGAGCAACGTGCCGCCCAGGCAATAGCCGACCGCCTGCACCTTGCGTTCGGGCACGATGGACGTGACCGCGTCCATCGCATCCATGACCCCCAGCCAGCGGTAATCCTCCAGGCCGAGGTCACGATCGGCTGCCGTCGGGTTCTTCCATGAAAGGATGAACACCGTGTGCCCCTGATCGACCAGGTACTTCACCATCGAGTTGTGCGGCGACAGGTCGAGGATGTAGTACTTCATGATCCAGGAAGGGACGATTAGCACCGGCTCGGCATACACGTCGGTCGTGGTGGGCGTGTACTGGATGAGCTCGATCAGGTGATTGCGGAACACCACCTTTCCTGGCGTGACCGCCACGTCCTTGCCGACCTCGAACCCTTCGACTCCTGCCGGCCCTTCGTCGAGCACGAGACGCCGTGCATCTTCCAGGAAGTTCATTGCGCCGTGCCAGAGGTTGGCACCACCGCTGTCCGTGATGGCGCGCAGCACCTCAGGATTCGTCCAGATGAAATTGGCCGGCGACCACATGTCGAGCCACTGCCGGCCGGCGAAAGTGACCAATCTCTCGTGATGGCGCGACACGCCGCGCACGCCAGTGGTGGCGTTGTGCCACCACTGCTGCTGCAGCAAGAAGCCCTGGTGAATCACGTTGAAGGGCCATTGCTGCCAAACAGCATCGGCGAAGCGCCGATCCTGCTCCAGCGGCTCGATGCAAGTCGGGCAGGCGCGCGAGTTTGCGGCGCGCACTGCGTAACGCGCGAGGCGCTGCTGCTTGTGCAGCCCCTTCTCCAGCAACTTGTGCTGCTTGCCAGGCGAAAGACAGAGGTGTAGCGCCCAGTCATACCAAGCCAGCAGACCCGCCGCCGGCGACACCCCGCCAGTGCCGCGTGCCCGCAAGGCGTTGGCAAGCACATCCAGGATATCGGGGGGCGTGCTTTCAGGCGATGCCGGCGCCTGTTGGGCCATCAAGCCGACAGCAGTCATCACCAGCTCCTTTCAATAGTGAGTGACATATTACTATCTTATCCAGTGCGAGCGAGAATGCAACCCACACCCCCGACAACCGTTCTCCCGCGGCATCGTCTCCTGACTGGATGCCGTCAAGTCGCTCTCAACGCCCACACGTTGACGCAGCAACGCCCGAAGTTGTGCAGAACCAAGCCGTTCGTCGCCTGCGATCACGATCAAGCTCGCTCTGTCTCGAATCGTCGGATTGCTCTTCTTCCACAACGGGAATTCGTTGTGCTAGGATAGTAATAGGTCACTTACTATGTGGAGAAATAGAGAATGAGCGAACGCCCCCAGTACCTGCCCGCCGAAGAGCGGCGCGCGGCCACGGTGCAAGCCGTGGTCGACTTGGCTGCCGAGCAGAACCCGGCCGAGATCACGACCACGGCGATTGCCGATCGAATGGGTTTGACGCAGGGCGCGCTGTTTCGTCACTTCCCCACCAAGGACGCGATCCTGCAAGCCACCATGTCCTGGGTCAGCGAACGCCTACTGGCCAGCGTGGACAAGGCGGCCGAAAGCGGGGCATCCCCTGCGGCAGCCCTGGAGGCGATGTTCATGACGCACATCGACTTCGTGTCCAAGCACCCGGGCGTGCCACGCATGTTGTTCGGAGAGTTGCAACGCTCTGACGAAACGCTGGCCAAGCGCATGGTGCAAACCCTGATCCGCCAGTACGAGCAACGCCTGCGCCGCCTCATGGAAGCAGGCAAGGCACAGGGCGAACTGAGCGCGGAACTGGACGTGGATGCCGCCGCCGTGTTGTTCATCGGCACGATCCAGGGGCTGGTCATGCAGTCCCTGCTGGCCGGCAAGGTCAGTCGAATCCGCCGTGAGGCTCCGGCCGTGTATGCCATCTATCGGCGTGGCATCGAAAGCGGCACGTGAATCACCGGTCCGGCCCGCAAGTGCCGCAGCGATTCGCAAACCTTCCTGAAGAACCGGGAGCAATGAACATGACAGCACACAGCGGGCGCGACATCTGGGTGCGCGTGATTTCTCTGCTGGCCATCGGCTTTGGCCTGCTGACTCTCAGGGAGGGGGGCGCAGTCCTGTTCTTTGAAGGCGCGGCGCGCGACGAGGCCGGAAGCTATGTGCCTTTCGTCCTCTGGTTCAACTTTATGGCCGGGTTCGCATACATCGTCGCTGGCGTCGGTTTGTGGTTGCGCCGGCGCTGGGCCACGTGGCTGGCGATCGCCATCACGGTGGCGACTGCGTTCGTATTCCTGGCTTTCGGCGTGCATGTGGTTCTTGGTGGCGCCTGGGAGCAGCGCACGGCAATCGCCATGACGCTTCGCACGCTGGTGTGGGCTGGCATTGCGGCCATCGCCTGGCGCCGGTCGCAGACGCATTTGCCCGCCACACGCGAGCGCTGAACCTGTCTCCAGCGGAAACTCATCGATGACAACTCCCAATCTCCCAAGCAAAAAAACCCGCTGGGTCGTGATCGCCATCGTCGCGCTTTCTCTTGGTGGCGCACTAGCGTACTGGCTATTGCGCGACCATGATCAGCGAGACCCCCTGCGCCTCTACGGCAACGTCGACATCCGCGAGGTGCAGCTGGCCTTTCGCCAGCCCGGGCGCGTGGCTGAAATGACGTTCGACGAAGGCGACGCCGTCAGTGCCGGCACCCGCTTGGCGGCGCTGGACGCGCAGCCGTATCGGGACGCTCTTGCGGCAACGCAGGCCCAGGTGCATGTGGCGCAGGCGGAGCTGACCAAGCTGCGCCGCGGCCTGCGGCCGCAGGAAATCACCCAGGCACGCGAGGCGCTCAGGCAGGCGCAGGCGCTGGCCACCGAGGCCGAGCGCAACTTTCAGCGCCAAAGCGGCCTGCTGGCATCGGGCGCCAGCAGCCAGCGCACGGTCGATGCCGCCCGCGCGGCAAGGGATCAGGCTGCCGCGGGCGTTGAAGCCGCCAAGGCAGCACTGTCTCAAGCGTCCGAGGGTTTCCGCAAGGAAGACATCGCCGCGGCAGAGGCTCGCCTTGCGGCGACACAGGCTGCCGTGGCGCAAGCCACCACATCCCTTGCGGACACCGAATTGACGGCGCCCAGTGACGGGACCGTCATCGCGCGGGTACGCGAACCAGGCAGCATGGTCGCGAGCCAAAGCACGGTCTACAGCCTGAGTCTGGACAAGCCCGTTTACGTGCGCGCCTACGTGAGTGAACCAGACCTGGGGCGCATCGCCCCCGGTACCACGGTGCGTGTCAGGAGCGACACATCCGACAAGGTCTATCGCGGCCAGATTGGCTTCATCTCGCCACGCGCCGAGTTCACGCCGAAGACTGTTGAAACCACCGATCTGCGAACGGATCTGGTGTACCGCCTGCGCATCGTCATCGACGAAGCCGACAGCGACGGTGCACTGCGCCAGGGTATGCCGGTAACGATCGAAGTCGGCTCGATAACCGGCACCCCAGCGGGGGAACGCTGAGATGCAGGCTAGCCCCGCCATCGTGCCTGCTGGTGAGCAAGACGCCGCAGTCGTCATCGAAGGTCTGGACAAGCATTTCGGCAATGTGCGGGCCTTGCGGAACCTGAGCGCACGCATCCACTACGGGCGGCTGACGGGCCTGGTCGGCCCGGACGGTGCCGGCAAGACGACGCTGATGCGGATTCTGACCGGCCTGCTGGTGCCGAACGCCGGCCGCGTCACCTTGGCCGGTTTCGACGTGGTCAAGGACAACGACGCCATCCACGTCGCCAGCGGCTACATGCCGCAACGCTTCGGCCTGTACGAAGACCTGTCGGTGATGGAAAACATGCGCCTGTACGCGCAGTTGCGCGGCATGGACGCGGATCGCAATGCCGATCTTTTTGCCGCGTTGCTGGACTTCACGCGGCTCGGTCCCTTCACCCAACGCCTGGCCGGAAAGCTCTCTGGCGGCATGAAGCAGAAGCTCGGCCTGGCCTGTGCGCTGATGGCCAGACCCAAGGTGCTGCTGCTGGACGAACCCGGTGTCGGCGTCGATCCGGTCAGCCGCCAGGATTTGTGGCGCATGGTGCAGGCGCTCACCAACGAGGGCATGGCGGTGGTCTGGTCCACCGCCTATCTCGACGAGGCCGAACGCTGCGAGAGCGTGTTGTTGCTCAACCAGGGGCAGCTCCTGTTCGACGGCCCGCCACGGGAATTGACCGCACAGCTGGAAGGTCGCAGCTTCCGCCTGGAAGACGTGGGCGCCGAGCGCCGCGCGGTGCTCACCGAAGCACTCAATCTGCCCAGCGTGAGCGATGGCGTTATTCAGGGGGCCGGCGTGCGCGTGGTCCTGCGCGAAGGCGCCGACGTGGATCAAGTCCAGTCATTGGCCGATCAGACGCAGGTGCATCTGACTTTGGTTCCGGCGCGCTTCGAGGACGCCTTCATCGATTTGCTCGGCGGCGGCCCCGGCGGCACCTCTGCCCTGGCCGAGCGCCTGCCACCCGTTGAGCTTGATTCCGACGTGGCCGTCTCGTGCCGCGAACTCACCAAGCGCTTCGGTGATTTCACTGCGACGGACAGCGTCAGCTTCGAGGTGCGCAAGGGCGAAATCTTCGGCCTGCTCGGCCCCAACGGCGCTGGCAAGTCCACCACTTTCAAGATGCTGTGCGGTCTTCTCAAACCGACCGCGGGTGAGGCGCACGTGGTGGGGCACGATCTGCGCCATGCCACCGGCGCGGCCAAGAGCCGGCTTGGCTACATGGCGCAGAAGTTTTCGCTCTACGGTCTGCTCTCGGTGCGCCAGAATCTGGAGTTCTCGGCCGGGGTGTATCAACTGGAAGGGAGTACGCGACGCGAACGCATCGCCGAGATGATCGAAACCTTCGATCTGGGCGACTGGCTCTCGGCCACGCCCGATTCCCTGCCGCTGGGTCACAAGCAGCGCCTGGCGCTGGCCTGCTCGCTCATGCACCGGCCGCCGGTGCTGTTCCTGGACGAGCCGACTTCGGGCGTGGACCCGATCACGCGGCGTGAATTCTGGACCCACATCAACGGTCTGGCGCGCAAGGGCGTGACCATCATGGTCACCACCCATTTCATGGATGAGGCCGAGTACTGCGACCGGGTGGCCATGCTCTCTCGTGCACGACTGATTGCATTGGACACGCCCGATGCGCTCAAGCGTTCCGCGGTCGGCCCCGAACGGCCTGATCCAACCATGGAAGATGCCTTCATCCATCTGGTGGAGTCGGCCGACCGTGAAATGGAGGCGGCCCCATGAACGCCGCGCCACGATCCAGGGATGCGGGCGAAACCATGCAGGTCCAGCTGAGCCGCTTCAATTTGCAGCGTCTCATGGCCCTGGTTTACAAGGAAAGCCTGCAGGCGCTGCGCGACCCTTCGACGCTGCTGATCGCGTTCGTGCTGCCAGTAGTGTTGTTGTTGCTGTTCGCCTATGCCGTGTCGCTGGATGCCAGGAACGTGCGCATCGGCGTGGTGCTGGAATCGCCCGGTGCCGCCGCGCAAGAGCTGGCGGCCGCCTTTTCTGGAACCCGCTTTCTGGATGCGCACTTTGCCCACGACCGGCGCGAAGTAGCGGACAAGCTGGTGTCGGGCGCGTTGCGCGGCTATGTGGTGATTCCGCAGGACTTCGAGCAGCGTCTGGCCTTGAGGGGCAGCGAGCCGCTGGTGCAGATCATCACCGACGGCTCCTACCCCAACACCGCCAACTACGTCGAGAACTACGCCAAGGGCGTGGTGCAGACCTGGCGTGCCGGGCTTGACGTTGCGGCGCCCGCGCAGGCCGTGGTACTGGAGCCGCGCTACTGGTTCAACCCCGAACTGGAGAGCCGCCGGGCGCTGATTCCCGGCGCCATCGCCATCGTCATGACCATCATCGGCACCATGCTGACCGCACTGGTGGTGGCGCGCGAATGGGAGCGCGGCACCATGGAGGCGGTGCTGTCCACGCCTGCTTCGGTGGCGGAAATCCTGATCGGCAAGCTCCTGCCGTATTTCGTGCTCGGCATGTTGTCCACGCTGGGGGCGGCGGCGCTCGCCGTGTTCGTGTTCGGTGTGCCCTTGCGCGGCTCGCTCGCGGCTCTGTTGCTGCTGTCGGCGGTGTTCATGGTGCCGGCGCTGGGCCAGGGCCTGCTCATCTCCTCACTGGCGCGCAATCAGTTCCTGGCGGCGCAGATCGCGCTGTTCTCCGGCTTCCTGCCGGCATTCATGCTTTCGGGATTCCTGTACGAGATCGACGCCATGCCGGCGCCGATCCGCGCAATCACCTGGGTGGTTCCGGCCCGCTTCTTCGTCGACTCGCTAAAGACGGTGTTCCTGGCCGGGGACATCTGGGCGGTATTCCTGCCCAACCTGGCGGCCATGGCGGCGATCGGGGCGCTGTTCTTCATGCTGGCCAAGCGCGCCACGCGCAAGAACCTGGAGTAGCGCCCATGCCCGGCTCTGTCTTCAGTCTTGTCCGCCTGCGGGCGCAGTTCATCAAGGAGGTGCTCAGCGTCCTGCGCGACCCGCGCAGCCGCATGGTGGTGTTCGTGCCGCCCATCCTGCAACTGCTGATCTTCGCCTTTGCCGCGACACTGGAAGTGCGCAATGTCGATATCGCCGTGTACAACCAGGACGCGGGGCGTTGGTCGCACGAACTGGTGCAGCGTCTGGACAGCGCCGGCTTCATCACCCGCGTGCGGCACGTGGACAGCCCGCGGCAACTGCATGATCTGATCGACCGGGGCGAAGTGATCGCGGCGCTTGCCATTCCCGTGGATTTCTCGCGCACGATCGCCGCCGGCGACAGCGGCCGCGCCCAGGTACTCGTCGATGGCCGACGCAGCAATTCGGGCCAGATCACCGTGGCCTATCTATCCACCATTGCCGCCGACGTCGGTGCCGAGGTCGTGCCCGACGCGCAGGCGCCGAATCCGGTGGTTGTCCGCCACTGGTTCAACCCGAATCTGGTCTATCGCTGGTTCATCGTACCGGGTCTGACCGGCATCCTGGCCCTGTTCAGCTCCCTGCTCATTACTTCGCTGTCGATTGCGCGCGAACGCGAGCTGGGCACCTTCGACCAGTTGCTGGTGTCACCGACCTCGACGCCGGAAATCATCATCTCCAAGTCGCTGCCGGCACTGGCGATCGGCACCCTGCTCGGGCTGTTCATGATCAGCGCGGGCATTTTCCTGTTCAGCATCCCCTTCACCGGCTCGTTCAGCCTGCTGCTGGCGAGCTTGGTGCTTTTTATCCTGTCGGTGGTCGGCATCGGCCTGATGATTTCCGCGGTCAGCATGACGCAGCAGCAGGCCATCTTGGGGGCATTCGCTGTGGGTGTGCCAGCGGTGCTGATGTCTGGCTTTGCCACCCCGGTGGAGAACATGCCGGTGGTTCTGCAATGGTTGGCCCAGGCCATTCCGCTGACCCACTTCCTCATCATCGTCGAAGGCAGCTTTCTCAAGGCCATGCCGCCCGGCGACATTTTCGCCAGCCTGTGGCCGCTGGCGGTCATCGCAGTCGCCACGCTGACGATGGCCACCGTATTCGTCCGAGGACGCCTGCAATGAAACCCAAGATCTGTCCCCCCCTCCTTCACGCAACCGCTACCGGCCTAGCGCCCGGGCGCGTGCGTCCGCTCGCGTTGGCGCTGTCCTGCGCGCTGCTGACGGCCTGCGCAGCTGTCGGCCCCGACTACCGCGAGCCGCCACCGGTCGACATCGGCAGCGGCTGGACCTTGTCGCTGGCGAGTGAGCGCGAATCGGCGGATCTAACCCAATGGTGGGCCACATTGGACGACCCGATTCTTGATCGCCTGATGGCCACGGCGCTAGCACAGAACCTGGATTTGCGCCAGGCCGCGGCACGCGTCGATGAGGCACGCGCCTTGCGCGATCGTGTCGCGGGCGAGGCATTGCCCTCCGTCGGCGCCGGTGCAAGCGTCAACCGGCGTCGTCAAAGCGAAAACGGCCCCTTGCCCATTGGCTCCATCCCTGGCCTTGACGCCACGCAGACCATCTACGACGCGGGCTTCGACGCGGCTTGGGAGGTCGATCTGTTCGGCGCCAAGCGGCGCGCCCTGGAAGGCGCAAGCGCCCGACTGCTGGCCACCGAAGTCGAAGCACAGGGTGTGCGCATGCGGGTGGCGGCCGAGGTCGCGCGCACCTGGTTCACCGCGGTGGGGGCCGGATACGAGCTGCATGCGCAACAGGCCACCTTGTCCACGCTGCAGCAGACCCTGGAGCTGGTGCGCCTGCGGCATGCCCTAGGCGACGCATCGGCGGCCGATGTGGAAGCGGCATACACACAGTGGGCCGCTGTCAACGCGTTGCTGCCGGATATCCAGGCACGCCAGCGTGCCGCGGTGCTTGGCCTGGGCGTTCTTCTGGGCGCCCCGCCGGAGCGGGAACTGGCCTTGCTCGACGAACCATTGACGCCGTGGACGCTTCGGGCCCTACCGGTGGGCGAGCGCGCCGACGTGCTGCGCCGGCGTCCCGACGTGTTGGCTGCGGAGCGGCGGCTGGCAGCGAGTTCGGCCGACATCGGCGTGGCCACGGCCGAGTTGTTCCCAAAGCTCTCCATCGGTGTGGGGGGCGGCTTCCAAGCGCTCAGCACGGGCGACTGGTTCGATGCATCCAGTTCGCGCTTTTCCATCCTGCCGCTGATCTCCTGGCGTCTGTTCGACGGTGGCCGCGTGCGCGCCGAGATCCGGGCACGCGAGGCAGCCGAGCAGCAGGCTGCGCTCGCTTACGAGCAAGCGGTGCTGACGGCTCTCGGAGACGCCGAGCGTGCGCTTGGCGACTATCACGGGGGATTGGACACGCTTCAGCGTCGCGCAATGGCCGTGGACGCGGCACGAAAGAGCTACGGCTACGCGAACACACGCTACGCGGCGGGCGACATAGCGCTGATCGAACTGCTGGCCGCCCAGCGCAGCCTGCATGAAGCCGAGACCGCGGCCGCACGTGCGCATACCAGCGCCGCCGTGCAATTGGTGGCGCTGTACAAGGCGCTCGGGGGTGGCTGGGATGCGCCCGCAATGACATCGCAAACCACGAATCCGGCCCTGAAGCCGACCGCAACAGTGCTCGCTGCACCCTCGGTTCCTTGATTCAACGAAAGGAGATCACCATGCAAATCAACGTAGGAAACCTCGATCGCATCGCGCGCGTCGTCATCGGCCTGATCCTGCTCAGCTTGCCGTTGTGGCTGGATTCACCGTGGCGCTGGCTGGGGCTCATTGGAATCATGCCGCTGATCACCGGCCTGGCGGGTCGCTGTCCGGGCTACCGCCTGCTCGGCGTGAACACCTGTCCAATGCAAAAGAAGGAGCCCGAGTGAGCATCCCATGAAACTGAATTTTCTGGGCGCTGCGCGCGAAGTCACCGGATCGTGCTTCCTGGTGGAGGCGCTCAACCTGCGCTTCTTGGTGGATTGCGGCATGGTTCAAGGGGGATCTGCGGCAGCGGCGCGCAACCGCGAGCCGTTTCCGTTCGATCCAGCGTCGATTGATTTCGTGCTCCTGACCCATGCCCACATCGACCACAGCGGGCTATTGCCCAAACTCACGCGGGCCGGATTCAAAGGAGCCATCTACACCACTCCCGCCACGGCTGATCTGCTGGGCGTGATGCTGCCCGACAGTGCCCACATCCAGGAGAGCGATGCAAAACGCAGTGCCAAGAGGTTCCGCGGAAAGGATGCGCTGCCGCCGCTGTATACGCTGCAGGATGCGCGCGAATGCCTGCAACAGGTGCGAGGCATCGAATACGACCGGGAGTTCGCGCCCCGTGTCGGGGTGCGCGCGCGCTTTCGCGATGCCGGGCACATCCTCGGGTCGGCCATCATCGAAGTCTGGGTCACCGAGTATGGGTACCCGACAAAACTGGTATTCAGCGGCGACCTTGGCCAGCCGGGGCGTCCGATATTGCGCGACCCGACACCCATCGAGGACGCCGACATCCTCGTCATCGAGTCCACCTATGGCAACCGCCAGCACAAGGACTTTTCGGCAACCGAAGAGGAGATGATCGGCATCGTCGAAAAGACCTTGTTCGAGCGCGGCGGCAACGTCATCGTGCCGGCCTTCGCGGTCGGTCGAACCCAGGAAGTGCTGTACCACCTGCACCGTCTCACCAGCGAGGGGCGGCTGCGGCAACCGAGGGTATTCGTCGATTCGCCGATGGCCACGGAGGCCACGCGCATCACACGCGAGCACCTTGAGCTGTTCGACGAGCAGGCCAAGCGCCTGGCTGGATGGCACGCACGCGGCGAAAACCTGCCGTATCTGCATTTCACGGAAAGCACCGAGGAGTCCATGGCGCTGAACCAGATTCGTTCGGGCGCCATCATCATTTCCGCCAGCGGCATGTGCGACGCGGGACGCATCCGGCACCACCTGCGCCACAATTTACCGCGCAAGGAATGCAGCGTCCTGTTCTCCGGCTTTCAGGCGCAGGGAACACTTGGCCGCCAACTGGTCGATGGCGCGGCGCGCGTGCGCCTCTTCGGCGACGACATTCCGGTGCGCGCGGCGATCCACAGTGTCGATGGACTCTCGGCGCACGCCGACCAACCAGCCCTGATGGCCTGGGCCCGAGGCTTCAAGCAAGCCCCGGAGCAAACCTTCGTTGTGCATGGGGAGCCGTCCGCCGCGCAGGCTTTGGCGGAACTCCTGCAACAGCAGCTTGGCTGGCAAGTCTCGGTGCCAGAGCGTGGCCAGGTAGTTCCTTGGCCGGATTTTCTGGCGAATCTCCCCAAGAGTGCTTCACCAGACCCTGCCGGGCACACCTCACGCTCGGCTCGTGTGACAAGGAGAAGACTATGAAACTCCGTTTCTCTCTAGCGTTCCTGTGCCTGGTCTTGGCCGCTGCCCCTGCACTGGCCGACGATGACTGCGACGTTCCTGTGCAGTACTGGCAGTCGCGTGACGCCGCGCTACGGCATGCAGCCAGCCTGGGCTGGCAGGTGCAGCGCCTGAAGATCGACGACGGTTGCTATGAGATTCGCGGCCGCGATGCCCAGGGACGTGCCTTCAAGGCCAAGCTCGACCCCCAAACGCTGCGCGTGGTGAAGATGAAGCTTCGCAATGACGACGGCAACCACGAACGCGAGCGCGAGCGCACGCGGAGCCGGGATGATCCCGCACCTGCCACCGCCAACCCCGTATCGTCCCCTGGCACCACACCTCGTGGCCAGATCGAATGATTCCCCCTGTCTACACCGGAGACCCACCATGTCCACCAGATTCCTGCTGACCACCGTGGCCGCCGCCTGCGCACTGGCCCTGCCCGCCATGGCGCAGAGCCGCCCGGTCACGCTCTCGACCACCCTCAAGAACTACGGCGGCGATGGCGCCTACCTCGC
>JBIQMK010000043.1:0-17141 GCA_044463365.1 Rhodanobacter sp.
TCCATGATCGTGATGCGGCGCAACGATGCAGCCGCCGAGCGGCAATGTGCCGAGCAGGATGCCGGCGGCGATGAGGAGGGTGGGGACAAGTCGGCGCATCGTAAGCTCCCGTGGGTTGGACACCCACGAAATAACGCGCGTGATGTGAGGCCGCCGACCACGTCGGAGCGTTCGTTCAGATCAACGTCACCGACGCCCGGCCGCAGAGGCGCACCCGGTCGCCTTGCGCGCGGCTTTCGCCTGGCGCGCCTCCAATGTGCGCACGTTGGCAACTCGGCTATACTGCGCGTCCGCCGCCATGCGCGCATGCATGGAACGGCCGGCCATCAATGCATGCGTCCGTAGCTCAGCTGGATAGAGTACCGCCCTCCGAAGGCGGTGGTCGTGGGTTCGAATCCCGCCGGGCGCACCACCTTGACTCCCTCGCGCACCGTCATCCGGGCGCTCACGCCTCGACCTGGTACTCCGCCAGCCATTCGGCCACGGCCTGTCCCTTCATCGGGCGGCTGAACAGGTAACCCTGCAGCGCGTCGCAGCCCATCTCGATCAGGAGTTGCGCCTGCTCGGCGGTTTCGACGCCTTCGGCGATCACCGTCATGTGCAATTGATGGCCGATCGCCACCACGGTATTGGCGATGGCGACGCTGCTGGCATCCCGCGGAATGTCGCAGACGAAGGATTTGTCGATCTTCAGTTTGTCGACGTGGAACTGGCGCAGGTAGGACAGGCTGGAATAGCCGGTGCCGAAATCGTCGAAGGAGAGATGTACGCCCAGGGTGGACAGGTGCTGCATCGAATGCAGCGCACGGTCGACGTTTTCCAGCAGGGCGCTTTCGGTCAGTTCCAGCTCCAGCCGGTCGGCGGGCAGGCCGTGGCGGCGCAGCGTATCGGCCACCTGCTCCGCGAAGTTGCCGCGCTGGATCTGCTGCGCCGACACGTTTACCGCCACGAAGAAATCGCCCAGGCCGGCGTCCATCCATGCGCGCGATTGCGCGCAGGCGCGGTCGAGCACCCAGCCGCCAAGCTCGGGCATCAGGCCCAGGCCCTCGGCCACCGCAATGAAGCGCTCGGGCATCACCAGGCCCATTTCCGGGCTGTTCCAGCGCAGCAGCGCCTCGAAGCCGATCACGGCGCGATCGCTGCTGCGGATCTCCGGCTGGTACACCAGGTGCAGCTCGTCGTGCTGCATCGCATGGCGCAGGCGTATGCCCAGCATGCGGCGATCTTCCATGCGGCGCATGTCGTCGGTGGAGTATTCGCAGACCAGGTCGCGGCCCAGTTGTTTCGCGCGCGACATGGAGGCTTCGGCGCGGCGCAGCAGGTCGTTGATATCGTGCACGCGGCCGGGATACGTGGCCACGCCCACGCTGATGGTGACCCGCACCTCGCCATCGCCCAGCGTCACCGGCTCGGCCACGGCGCGGCGCAGTTGCTCGGCCAGCGCCGTCGCTTCTTCGCGGTCGATGTAGGGCAGGGCGACCACGAATTCGTTGCCGGTGAAGCGGGCCACGCGGCCACGCGTTCCGACATGGGCGCTCAGGCGCTGCGCCAGCGCCGCGATGACCCGGTCACCCACTTCGTAGCCCATGGCTTCGTTGACGGCATGGAAGCGATCGATATCGGCGAACACCAGGCTGAAGGGCTCGTCCGCCCGATGCTCGGCGTGCTCCTGCAGCATCGCCTCGATGACCGGGAAGCGGGCCAGGCCGGTGGCCACGTCGTGGGTGGCCGCATAGGCCAGCCGCGCCTCGGTGTCGCGATGCTCGGTGATGTCGCTGAGGATGCCGATGTAGTGCGAGGTGGCGCCGTCGGTGTCGCGCACCGGCGCGAAATAGAGCTGGTTCCAGAACGGCGTGCCGTCCTTGCGCTGGTCGCGCAGCACCGTGTTGCAGTCGCGTTGTTCGGCCAGTGCGCGACGGACCATCGCGCGCTCGCTTTCGCTGCTGTCCTCGAACCCCAGCTGGCGGCAGCTCTGGCCGATCACCTCCGCGGCGTTGTAGCCGGTGATGTGCTCGAACGCGCGGTTGATGAAGGTCACCGGTGCGCCCGGCTCGCGCGCATCGGCGATCACCACGCCGTTGCCGGTGGACTGGATGGCGCGTTCGAGCAGCCGCAGCTGCGCTTCGACGCGGCGGCGCTCGGTGATGTCCTGCAGGTGCGCCAGTACCGCGTTGACGCCGTGATAAGTGAGGGGATGAAACAGACCCTCGACCTGCAGCTGCCGGCCATCGTTGTGTTGTATGCACCAGGGCTGCGCCGTGGCCGAAAACAGCTCGCCGCTCTCCAGCTCGGCCAGGAAGCGGGGCCGCTCCTCCGTGGCCAGCACCGCGTCGATGGTCTGCCCGAGCAAATGCAGGGGCGACCAGCCGTACTGCACGTGCGCGGCAGCGTTGGCGTTGAGGATGGCGCGGGTATGCCGGTCGAACACCAGCAGCGGCACCGGGCTCTGCTCGAACAGCAAGCGGTGCTGCGCCTCGCTGTCGCGCAGCGCATCCATGAAATGCATGCGGTCGACGGCGTAGCGGATGCTGCGGTCCAGCCGCTCGGCGTCGATCGTGCCCTTGACCAGGTAGTCGCTGGCGCCCGCCTCCATCGCGGCCACGTCCACCGCGTGGTTGCCGCGCCCGGTCAACACGATGAAGGCGCGCGACAGACCTTCGCGGCTCACCGCCTCGATCAGGTCCAACCCGCTGGAGGGGCCCAGCAGGTAGTCCACCAGATAGACGTCGTGGGCGCCCTTGCGCAATTCCTCCAGGCCCTGCTGGGGCGTGGCGCACCAGTCGAACGCGTAGTGGCTGCCGGGGGCGTCGTTGAGCAGGTCGCGGATGAGGACGAAATCGTCTTCGTCGTCGTCGACCACGAGAACCCGCAGCGGCGCGGCGTTCATTCCTCGCTCCCCTGTTTCTCGGTGGGAAGCTGCACGATGTCGGTCCAGTAGCGCTCCAGCGAGCGCAGTACGGCGATCAGCTCCTCGAAGCGGCTGGGTTTGGTCACGAACGAATTGGCGCCGAGCTGGTAGCTGGCCAGGATGTCCAGCCGCGCCCGCGAGGTGGTGAGGATGATCACCGGCAGGTGTTTCAGGGCGTCGTGCTCGCGTATGGCATGCAACGCCTCGCGGCCGTCCATCCGCGGCATGTTGAGATCGAGCAGCAGCAGGTCGGGCAGCACGCCGTCCGGCGCGTCGACCAGCGCATTCAGGCGTGCCATCAACTCGACCCCGTCCGGCACGAAATCCAGTTGCACCTCGACCCCGCTGTCGCGAAACGCATCGCGCATCAGCACACGGTCGTCAGCGTCGTCCTCGGCCATGAGGATGGACAGCGCGGTACGGACTTGGCTCATGAATCCACTCCCAGAAACTTTCCGTCGATGAATGATGCATCCTGCGGATCGGCCGGTTCTGGCGTGCTGGCCGATCCGGGCAGCATGACGATGAAGCTGGCCCCCTGTCCAGCCTGCGCCTCGGCGCGTACCGAGCCGCCATGGCGCTCCACGATACGCCGCACGATGGCCAGGCCGATGCCCGTGCCTTCATAGACGTTGCGCGGATGCAGGCGCTGGAAGGGGGCGAAGATGCGCTCGGCGTAGCTGCTCTCGAAGCCGATGCCGTTGTCGGTCACGCGCAATTCCCAGCGGGCGCCGGGAGCATCGGCATTTTCGATCCGGGTGGCGGTGATGCTGATGCGGCAGGGGCGATCGGCGGCGCGGAATTTCAGCGCGTTGGCCAGCAGGTTCTGCAGCAGCTGGCGGGTCTGGGTGGGATCGGCCTGGATCACCGGCAGTGCGCCCACCTCGATCACCGCCTGTGCCTCGACGATGCGCGTTTCCAGGTCGTCCATGACGGCGTTCAGGGTGGCCGAAAGGTCGACGGCGCTGACCGCCACGTTGCGCGTGGCCACACGGGAGTAGGCCAGCAGATCGTCGATCAGCGCCTGCATCCGGTGGGCGGCCTGGCCCATGCGCTGCAGGTAATCGCTGGATGACTCGTCCAGCGTGGCGGACAGCCGCGACAGCAGGCGATCGGAGAACGACTGGATCTTGCGCAGCGGCTCCTGCAGGTCGTGCGAGGCGACATAGGCGAAATCCTGCAGCTCGCGGTTGCGGATACGCAGGTCGTCCATCGCGCGCGCCAGCGCCAGGTCGGCCTGCTGGCGTGCAGTGACGTCGCGCGCGGCGCCGTAGAGCAGGCCGTCGGCGGCACTGATCGACACCCACTCCAGCCAGCGGTAGCTGCCGTCGGCGCAGCGCATCCGGGTGAGCAGACCGTTGATCGGTTCCACGCCATCGATCTGGCGCTGGATCGCCTGTTGCGTGGGCGCCTTGTCCTGCGGATGCAGCAGGTCCATGAAGGGAATGGCCAGCATTTCCGCTTCGTCCAGACCCAGCAGCCGCGCGTAGGCCGGGTTGGCCTGCAGGAACATGCCGCTGAGCGGATCGGCGATGCAGAACACTTCCTGCGACATCTCGAAAAACTGGTTGCGCTGCTGCAGTACGCGGCGGGCCGCCTTGACTCCCCCGATGTCGCGGAAGGCCATCACGGCGCCGGCCAACTGGTCGCGGATGATCAGCGGCGTGGCGAGGTAGGCCACGTCCAGCAGGCTGCCGTCGACCAGCTTGAACGCGGCGTCGTCATCGGAGGCATGGGCCACGCCGGCGAGGATTTTCTGCAGCGTCCCGCGCATGCCGTCGGGAAGTTCGTCGCTCGTCGGCAGACGTTCCGGCGGCAGCTTCAGCGTGCGCGAGGCGGTGCGGTTGAGGAAGGTTGGCTGGCCGTCGGCATCGATCGCCACCAGGCCTTCGCCCACGCTTTCGGCGATCGCGTAGATCAGCGCCAGCTGGCTGGCCAGGGCCTGTTGCGCGTGGCGCAGTTCGCGATGGTCCTGCAGCACGGCGAAGACGCCGCGCGGTTCGCCCTGCACGATGATCGGGATGTTGACCAGATGCGCCGCGAAGCGCTGGTCGTTGGCATCCAGCGCGGCCACGTCCAGCCGCGCGGATTCGCCGCTCGTGGCGCTGTCCAGCGCTGCCTGCACGCGCGCGCCGTCGATCGGCGCAAAGCTGTGCACAAAGGTGAGCCGTTGCGGCCGGTCCAGCCCCAGCAGGGCATTGGCCGCCGGATTCCGGCGCACCACCTTGCCGTCCAGATCCAGCGCCAGCACGCCGTCGGGGTGATGCTCGAACAACGAGCGGAAGCGCTGCTCGCTCTCGCTCAGCCGGGTGAACGCGTAGGCATGCTCGATCGCGACGCCCGTCAGTGCCGCCAGCGTGTCGATGCCGCTGATTTCCGCCGCGGACGGATCGTGCGGCGTGTTGTAGTACACCGCGAACGTGCCCAGTACCGCGCCGTCCCGGGCCAGCACCGGCGTCGACCAGCACGCCTGCAGGCCATGCGCCAGCGCCAACGCGGCGTAATCGCGCCACAGCGGATCGCTGGCGATGTCGGTGACCACCACGCGCTCGCCGCGCCACGCCGCCGTGCCGCAGGAGCCGGCCGCCGGGCCGATCGGGGAGCCGTCGATGCCGCGGCAATAGTCCTCGGGCAGCCGCGGCGCCGCTCCGTGATGCAGATGGCCCTCGCGCAGCAGCAGGATCGAGCAGATCGCGTCGCGATGCGCCGTTTCGTACGCGGCCACGATCGATTCGAGCACCTGCGGCAGCGCATCGCCGCGCGCGATGGCGGTGAGGATCTGCCGCTGGCGCTGCTCCAGGTCTTCCGCGCGGTGGATCTCGGTATGGTCGCGGCCCACCACGTACATGCAGTGCGATTGTTCCGACCATACCGCCGACCATTGCATGTACAGCACGTGCCCGTCGTGGCTCACGATCCGATTGCGGAAATTGGGGTTGGGCACGCCCTGCTGCACGCGCGCGGCCGCTGCGATGGTGCTTTGGCGATCGTCCGGGTGCACGACCTGCGTGAGCGGCTTGCCGAGCAGCGCGTCCGGCGCGAAACCCCAACGCCGTTGCGCCGCGGCGCTGAGCTGCAGGAAGCGGCCCTCGCGATCGAGCACGCAGATCACATCCGGCGCGCTGTCCATCATCAGGCGCGAGGCTTCGAGCGCGCGCTCCAGCTCGCGGCCCTGTTCGGCCAGCCGCGCGCTGTCGGCCTCCGCCCGTTGCGTGCGCTCGCGCGCCAGCGCGGACAGCCTCAAGGCGACGGCCAGCAGGCCTCCCAGCGCAAAACCGAGCAGGAGCACCAGTTGCGGTATGCGGCCATGCTCGCCGCCGGGGCCGGGGTACACGCTCACGCTCAACCACTGGTCGTACAACTGCAGATCCATGCTGGCGGGGGCGCGCGTCGTCGTGCGGTCGCCTTGCGCGTACAGCGTCTGGCCGTGCTGGGAAATCTGCAGGCCGTGCAGTTCGGGCATGGCTTCGAGCAGGCGCGGAAACAGCCGCTCGAACTGGAACGCGCCCACGATGTAGCCCTGTGTCGCGCCGGCGGCACGCATCGGCACCACGATCAACTGGCCCTGCCTGCCGTTGAGCAGCGTCAGCGGTGCACTGAGCACGGCGCTGTCGCCGGCGTCGACCTGGTCGAAGATGCGCGCCGGCGCAAACAGCGGGCCGGCCGATGGCGGCCCGGAGGTGGCGGGCCGCACCAGTGTCTGTTGCATGACGTGCGCGGCGTCGGCGTAGCCCACCGCGCGCAGGCCATCCATGTCGCGCAGATAGTTGGCGGCGTCGTGCGCAAAAAGCGCCTCGCGCAACGGGGCAGGCGTGTTGGCCAGGCGCGACGCCAGTCGTTCGAACGCCTCCATCCGCGAGCTCATGCCCTCGTGCAGCAGGTTGGCGACGTTGTCGCGCCGGCTTTGCAGCGCCTCCCATTCCAGCCGCCTCTGCTGCTGCTCCAGCGACCGCCACAGCAGCAGCGACGAAGCCACCGTGAGCAGGCAAATGACCGCCGGGAAGACCACCGTGCGGTAGTGGTGTTGCGATGGAGGGCGCGGATTGCTGGTGGCCAGCCCGATGCCCAGCATCAACATGCCCAGCGCCACGGGTAGCGACATCGGCGTATGCGGACCCAGCGTGCGCATGCCCGGCAGCGCGAAGACGTAACCCACCAGTGCCAGCACGCCGGCCAGCGAAACCAGCAGGCCGCAGGCCCAGGTGGCGCTCCACCAGGCCGGGTTGCGCCGGGCGAACAGCGCACACGTCAATCCGCCGGTGGCCAGCAACAGCGACAACGCGGTGTTCGGCGCCAATCGGCCCGGTATCGCGTTCTCGGCCTGGATCGCCTGTTGCCGCCACAACAGTTCGCCGACGATGTCCATCCGGTCGAGGTATTCCGCCATCAATGGCGATATCGCCAGCGGGACGCACAGCAGCCCCAGGCACCACGCGGCCAGCGGGCGCCCGCTGCCGAGCAGCCACAGGGCGTGACCCAGCAGCACGAAGGCCAACGCCGTGTTGAACGCCATCGGCACCAGGGACGTGCCGCCCTGCACCAGCGTCGAGGCTTGCACCATCCAGCCCAGCAAGCCCATCCAGCCCATGCCCGACAGCGCGGCAGACGCGATCGATGCCGGCCGCGCGGGTTCGTCGAGCAACGAAGCGAACAGCCATCCGGTGCAACCCAGTGCCAGCGTCTGCAGCGCGCTGAGCAGCAAATCGATGGCCGTGTGCGGTTCGGTCCATGCACGCAGCAGGTAGGCCAGTCCCGCAAACGCCGTGGCCAGCGCGATACCGCGTGCCGTCGCGCGCAGTGCCGCCGGGACGGGGGTGCCGGCGCAGATGGCGGCCGGCAACACCAGCATCGCGGCGTACCAGAGCGGCAGCGTGGCATCGGGTACATGGCCGGCACTGGTCAGCCACGCCGTCCACGCCGCGGCGCACAGCGCGAGCACCAGTCCGGCACGACCATGCCCGCGCGCCGTCGACCAGGCCGACCCGGCCAGCACGGCCAACAGCGCATCGAGCGCCGCCCGGTCCGCCGCGAATGCTCCGGCGAGCACCGCGCCGCAGGCATCCAGCAACGCAAGCGCGGGCACCAGCAGGGCGCCGCTCACCGGAAACCGCAAATGCCGCCTGGCGTCCGCCATGTCATCCCCCTGATGACTCCATCATGCCGCCCGCACGCCGCAAGGAACCCCGCCATCCTCGCTTGCCACATGCAGTAAAACACGCTTGCGCCGGCACGGAAACATCGGCTCGAAAGACTCTGCCGGGGGCGTCCATGCCGTCGCGGTGCGACACGTAGGCGCTTTTGTGCGTGCATCATGACTTGGCGAGCCCACACGCTTGCCCTACATTCCACATTGCCGAGAGGGTTTTCGCGGCAAACCCACCATCCATCATTCGAATACACGGAATTAATCCATGGCCAAGACGACGAACAAGACGAAGGGCGCAGCACCCAAAGCAGTGGCCAAACCTGCCGCTGCCCCGAAACCGATCAAGGAACCGTTGAACAAGTCCGGGCTGCTCGCGCACCTGGTCGAGACCAGCGGCGTGGCTGCGAAGGACGTGCGCGCCGTGCTGGCTGCGCTGGAAGGCGCCGTCACCGCCTCGGTCAACAAGAAGGGCGCGGGCGAGTTCACCTTGCCGGGCCTGCTGAAGGTCACCGCCGTCAAAGTGCCGGCCAAGCCGAAGCGCAAGGGCATCAATCCGTTCACCAAGCAGGAGCAGGTGTTTGCCGCCAAGCCTGCCTCGGTCAAGATCAAGGTGCGTCCGCTGAAGAAGCTGAAAGACGCCGCTGCGTGATGTCGGACCCTGGATGCGGCGTGCGTGATGCCGCCGCATCCATTCTTTTTTTCCGTTGCGGACGGTGTGGCGAACGCCGAACCGCCGCTGGCATCGCCAGCCGTTTCAAACATCTGCGGACGAAAATTTCCGTGCGCCAGCGCACGATTTCGTCGAATCGCCCCGAAATAATCTAGACTCTGTTCCATCCGGCGCTGACGCGATGGCGAGGCCGGTGTACAGGGACGGGGGCTTCGATGCGTTTGCTGCGCGGCATTCTCGAACGGACGCCTGCTCCGGAGGGCCAACTCACGGCCGGTTCCGGCGAAGGCGGCTCGGTGTTTCCCGTCCGTTACCGGCAACGCCTGGTCGCCGAGCTGAAGCTGGACGCCGCGACCGCAAGAGGCCTGATGCGGGCCCTGCTCGATGCCTGCCGAGGCTCCGACGAAAGCACGCAAATTGCCTGCCTGCAGGATTTTGCCGATGGTTTTCGGCGCACGGCGCTGATCAAGAGCGTGCAGTTCTATCCGTATCTGCGGTGCGCCCTCGAACACGACACCATGGCCATGATGCACTTCAATGAAGTGCAGGCCGAGGCCCAGCGTCACGTGCTGCGCATCGAGGCGATCCTGGTGGAATATCTCGGCGCTCCGTGGGACGCCACCTGCCGCCGCCGCTTCGTGTCCGACGTGGCCCGCGCGGCAAGCTTGCTGGGCCGGCTGTTGCGACAGGAAGAGTCGACCCTGTTTCCCCTGTACCTGCCGCCCGATCAATACCGTTATCTCGGTGGCCAGGGGGCGCGGGAGACCGGCGGCCAGCCGGCAGGTTGAGTGCCGTCAGGGTTTCACGATCTCGAAATCGCGCTGGATCGCCGGCACGCCATCGAGGAAGATCTCGATCCGGTATTTCCCCTCGGGCCACAGGTCGGGATTGTGCAGCGTGAACGTGGTGGTGGCCGGCCCGTCGGCGGCAATCGACTGGCTGATGCTGCTGATCAGCTGGCCATCGCCTTCCAGGTAGCGCCAGCGCGCGTTGAGCGTGGCGTCGGCGGTTTGCCCGCGCGTATCCACGCTGGCGTACAGCGTCCCGTTGTCCGGCGCGAAGCGCGTGCCCGGCGCGGTGATCCTGTGGGCAGCGTCGACGGCCGTACCCAGCGTCAACTGCATTACTTCGAGGGCCGCGGCGGGCGCAGTGCTGGCCGCCTGCGCAGGCGCGGCAGCGGAGCTCACCGGCGCCGGGGTTGCCTGCGCCACGCTGGCCGTGCTGGCGCCGGGTGCGGGTGCGGGTGCGGCGGGCGGCGTGGCAGGCTTGCCGCAACCGCCCAGCGCCAGTAGCCAGATCGCCTGGCATGCGATGGCCGCCCCATGCCTGCGCCGCCGGAAGCTGGCCCGATCGTCCTTCATTGCCGCGCCGTCCGCAGGTTGGGTGGGGTGATCGGGGTGCTGCTGCGGAACGGGTTGATATCCAGTCCGCCGCGTCGCGTGTAGCGCGCGTAGACGCTCAGCTGCTGCGGTTCGCAGATGCGGGTGAGGTCGGTGAAGATGCGCTCCACGCAATGCTCGTGGAACTCGTTGTGATTGCGGAACGACACCAGGTAACGCAGCAGCCCCGCATGATCGATCGGCGCGCCGCGATAGGCGATCTGCACGCTGCCCCAATCCGGTTGGCCGGTGACCGGGCAGTTCGAGCGCAAAAGGTGCGAGACCAGCGTCTCGGCCACCGGCGTGGCGGTGCGGTCGGCTTCAAGGAAGTCGGCATTCGGCGGGCCGTAATCGTCGATCCCGATGTCCTGTTCGTCCAGCAGATGGCCGTCCATATCGCCGATGGCGTGCGCCGCCGCCCTGGTGTCGCTCAGCTGCACGCCGACCACCGCACCGGCCGCGGCCGAGAGATCGCGCGCCAGCGTGCTGGCGAGGGTGGCCGCATCGGCGATGCGCTCGCCCGCGAAACCGTTCAGGTACAGCTTGAACGATTTCGACTCGATCAGGTGCGGCGACGCCGCCGGCACGCGGAACTCGGCCAGCGCAACCACCGGTTTGCCGCGCAAGTCCAGCCATGACAGCTCATAGGCGTTCCAGATGTCCACGCCGTGAAACGGCGGCGGCTCGGCCAGGCCCAGCGCCGCACGATTGCTGGCGCGCGGGATGGGAAACAGCAGCGCGGGATCGTAGCGGTCGGCGTAGGGCGTTTCCTTGCCCAGCGGGGAATGTTCGGGCGAATTCATGCCGGGAAGTCTATTGATCCGCGCCCCGGGTGTCTCGTTACCCCGTGGCTGCGGTTCAGCTGCGTCGCAGCAGCAGGTCGAGCAGATGCCGGAACCGTTGGCCGTAGGGCGGATTGAACAAGCCGGCACCGTTGAGGCGCGCCTGGCGGAAAACCGGTTTCAGGTGCGAGAACGTGCGGAAGCCCGCTTCCCCGTGATAACCGCCCATGCCCGATGCGCCCACGCCGCCGAACGGCAGGCCGTGCTGGGCGATGTGGTACAGCGTGTCGTTGACCGAAACGCCGCCGGCGACCGTGCGCGAGAGCACCTGCTCGATCACCGCGTCGTCGCTCTCGAACAGGTACAAGGCCAGCGGATGCGGGCGCGCCGCCACCCAGGCGATGGCCTGGTCGATGGTGTCGTAGGGCAGCAGCGGCAGCAGCGGGCCGAAGATCTCCTCGCGCATCACCGCCATGCTGTCGTCGACGCGGCTCAGCAGTTGCGGCGGCAACAGCCGGCGCGTGGCATCGGCCACCGCATCGCCCAGCGGATGCACGTGGGCGCCGCGGTCGCGCGCGTCATCGAGCAGGGCGACCAGCCGCTGGTACTGGCGATCGGAGGCGATGCTGGCGTACTGCCCGTTCTGCGCCAGTTGCGGATACATCCGCGCCGTCACCCGCTGCGCCGCGGCGACGAAGCCGTCCACGCGATCGCGCGGCAACAGCACGTAATCCGGCGCGATGCAGGTTTGCCCGGCGTTGACCAGCTTGCCCAGCACGATGCGCTCCACCGCATGTTCGAAGCGCGCGCCAGGGCCGACGATCGCCGGCGATTTGCCCCCCAGCTCCAGCGTCACCGGCGTGAGGTTGGCCGCGGCCGCCCGCATCACCTGATGTCCCACCGCTGTCGATCCGGTGAACAGCAGATGGTCGAACGGCAGCGCGGAAAACGCCTGCGCCACGTCCGCCGCACCGGTCACCGCAACCACCTCGTCGGCGGGAAAGTGGCGCGCCACCAGCGAGGCAAACAGGGCCGAGAAGCGCGGGGTGAATTCGCTCATCTTCAGCATCGCGCGGTTGCCCGCGACCAGCACATCGACCAGCGGCCCCACGGCCAGGTACAACGGGTAATTCCACGGCACGATGATGCCCACCACACCGCGCGGCTGCGGCCGCAATTCGGTGCGCGCGGGCAGGAACAGCGCGTTGGCCCACTGGCGCCGCGGCGTCATCCAGCGCCGCCCGTGGCGCAGCGCATGGCTGATGGCCGAGAGGCTGGGGAACAGTTCCAGCAGCTCGGTTTCCTGCACCGGCCGGCGGCCGAAATCGGCGTCGATGGCGGCCGCCAGCTCCGCGCGGTGATCGAGCAGCAGCGTCCGCAGCGCGCGCAGTCGCTTCACCCGCACCGGCCACGCCGGCAGAGGATCGACGCTTTGCGCATGGCGCATGCGCAGCAGCGTTTCGTTCATGGCGGCGGGATCGGTCACGGCGGTTCCGGGATGTCGGTGGCTACGTGCGGCACGGGTTTCGACCAAGCCCGCGCCACAGGGTCACCTCCCTTCTACCACGCCATCGTCGCGAACCGGGCACGCCGGCCCGCCGCTGACCTCAGATGTTGACCATGTGCATGCCCGCGCCGGTGTAGCGCTGGCCGGCGACGGCCCCGGGCGAGAACACGGCGTCGATCGCGGCCAGCTCATCGGCGCGGAACGTCACCTGCAGCGCGCCCAGGTTCTCGTCCAGCCGGCTGCGCTTGCGGGTGCCCGGGATCGCCAGCACGTCGTCACCCTGCGCCAGCACCCAGGCCAGCGCCAGTTGCGCCGGCGAGCAACCCTTGTCGGCGGCCAGCGCCTTCACCTTCTCGACCAGTTGCAGGTTGCGATCGAAGTTCTCGCCCATGAAGCGCGGGCTGTGGCGGCGGTAGTCATCGCCCTCGAAATCGTCGGGCGTGCGGATGGCGCCGGTGAGAAAGCCGCGGCCCAGCGGCGAGTAGGCCACCAGGCTGACGCCCAGCCTGCGGCAGGCGGCGAGCATGCCGTTGTCTTGCGGATCGCGGGTCCACAGCGAGAATTCACTCTGCAGCGCGGCAATCGGATGCACCTTGCAGGCACGCTCCAGGGTCGCGCCGGACGCCTCGCTCAAACCCAGATAACGCACCTTGCCGGCGGCGACCAGCTCCGCCATTGCGCCCACGGTGTCCTCGATCGGCACGTTCGGATCGACGCGATGCTGGTAGTAGAGATCGATGGTGTCGATGCCCAGCCGCTTGAGGCTGGCATCGCAGGCGGTGCGCACGTAGTCGGGCCGGCCGTCGACGCCGCGTGCCTGTGGGTTGTCCGGGTCCATCACGATGCCGAACTTGGTGGCCACGAAAGCCTGCTCGCGGCGACCCTTGATCGCCTTGCCCACCAGCACCTCGTTGGTATGCGGGCCGTACATGTCGGCGGTGTCGAGCAGGTTGAGGCCGCGCTCCAGCGCATGGTGGATGGTGGCGATCGACTCGGCGTCGTCATGCGCGCCATAGAACGCGCTCATGCCCATGCAGCCGAGGCCGAGGGCGGAAACTTGCGGGCCGGGCTCTCCGAGTGGGTTCCGGCCGAGGGTACGCATCTGCATTGGAGGACTCCGATGGGTGAGGGTGGACGCATGGTGCGCCACGGCGGCGATGGGATAAATGGTCAATAATGGCCATCACCATTTCAAAATGACCAACAATTGCCATGGACCGTCTCGAAGCCATGCGGCTGTACACGCGCATCGTGGAGCTGGGCAGCTTCACCGCCGCCGCGGACGACCTGAACCTGCCGCGCGCCACCGTCACCCATGCGATCAAGCGGCTGGAGACGCGCCTCGGCGCGCAGTTGTTGCAGCGAACCACCCGCCGCGTGCGCACCACCAGCGACGGCGATACCTATTACCGGCACTGCCGACGCCTGCTGGCCGACATGGACGAGGTCGAGGCGGATTTCCGCGAGGCCGCGGTACAGCCGAAGGGCCGGTTGCGGATCGATCTTCCCGCCTCGCTGGGTCGTCTGCTGGTGATCCCCGCCTTGCCCACCTTCTTCACGCGCTTCCCGCAGATCGAATTGGACATCGGCACCGGCGACCGCTTTGTGGACCTGGTGCGCGAAGGTGTGGATTGCGTGCTGCGCATCGGCCACCTGGGTGATTCGGGCATGGTTGGCCGACGGGTCGGGATGTTGCAACAAGCCACCGTGGCCAGCGCCGGTTACGTGCGGCGGCACGGCCTGCCCGAATCGCTGGCCGCGCTGCAGGATGGCCACGTCGCGGTGAACTGGGCCTCGCCCAACACTCGGCGCGCCGAGCCGCTGGAATTCATGGTGGGCCGGCGCCGGCGGGAGGTCACGTTGCCGGGCTGCGTCAGCGTCAGCGGCATGGATGCCTATCTCGGCTGCTGCGAAGCGGGCCTGGGCATCGCGCAGATGACCCGCCAGCGCATCGCGGAGGGGCTCAAGGCTGGCCGCCTGCGCGAGATCCTGCCCGCCCATCCGCCGCCGTCGCTGCCCATCACCGTGTTGTATCCGCAACAGCGGCAGATGCCGGCGCGCCTGCGGGTCTTCATCGACTGGCTGGTGGAGCTGACGGCGGCGCAGTGCTGAAGGTCTTGTCGGCGCTCGGCAAGGGCGCGCTCGATGCATCGCAAGGTAGCGCGCGGCGGAGGGATACCTGCCTGGCGGCATGGACCTTTGGCACGGGGGAGTCGATGGGCGATGCGCTAGCATCCGGCGGACAAGTGTGCGCTCGGAACATGGTGCTGCACGTCGTCTGTCCCAGGAGGAACACATGCATTCGATGATCGACAAGCCGCGCCTGTTCGGCGCAGTGGTGATGGGGCTGCTGTCGGGCGGTGTGGCCGCGCAGGGACGCACGCTGGGCGCGAGCGACTACGCGCAGGCGGAGCGGTTCATGAGCTACAACACCGCGCCGCTGGTCGACCATGCGGTGACCGAGGTCAACTGGCTGGACGACGGCCACTTCTGGTACGTCGACCACGACGCCAACGGCGATCACTTCATGCGGATGGATGCGGCCAATGGCAAGACCGCGCCCTTGTTCGACCAGGCGAAACTGGCCACCGCACTGGGCGACGCTGGCGGCAAACCGGTCGATGCGAAGAAACTGCCCGTCACCGGCTACGAAACGAGGCCGGACGGCCGCATCGACATCGTCGTGCGCAAGAAGCATTACGTATGCGACCTGGCCGCCGCCACGGCCAGCTGCGTCGATCGCGCCACGCTGGTGAAGACCGGTGACGAGCCCGGCGCGCTGTCGCCGGACAAGAAGAGCGAGGCGTTCATCCGCGACTGGAACCTGTGGCTGCGCGACGTGGCCACCGGCAAGGAGACCCAGCTCACCACCGACGGCGTGGAGAACTTCGGCTACGCCACCGACAACGCCGGCTGGAAACACACCGACAAGGCCATCGTCGAGTGGTCGCCCGATTCGAAGCAGATCGCCACCTTCCAGCAGGATCAGCGCAAGACCGGCGAGATGTACCTGATCAAGACCAAAGTGGGCCACCCCGAGCTGGAAAAGTGGAAATATCCGCTGGTGGGCGACAAGGACGTGACGATGATCGAGCGCGTGATCATCGACGTCGCCGCGAAAAAGATCACACGTTTGCAAATGCCGCCGGACCAGCACCGCTCCACCCTGTGCGACGACGTCAGCTGTGGACCCGACGGCGGCTGGGGCGACGTGAAATGGGCGCCGGACGGCAAGACCCTGGCCTTCGTCTCCACCTCGCGCGACCACAAGCACGAATGGTTCCGCATCGCCGACGCGCGCACCGGCAAGGTGCGCACCGTGTTCGAGGAAAAGGTGCCGACGTATTACGAGAGCGGCAACGGCGCGGTGAACTGGCGCTACCTGCCGGAGACGAACGAGGCGATCTGGTTCAGCGAGCGCAACAACTGGGGCAACCTGTATCTCTACGACCTCACCGACGGCAAGCTCAAGCACGCGATCACCACGGGCGAAGGCAACGTCACCGAGGTGCTCAAGGTCGATCCGAAAACCCGCACCGTGTGGTTTCGCGGCGTGGGCCGCACGGCGGGCGTGAACCCGTATTACCAGCAGTTCTTCAAGGTCGGCCTGGATGGCGGCAAGCCGGTGTTGCTGACCCCGGAGCCGGCCGACCACACGGTAACGCTGTCGCCGGATGGACGTCTGTTTGCCGACGCCTGGTCCACGCCCACCACGCCACCGGTCACCGTGCTGCGCAGCGCGGATGACGGCCGTACCGTGGCGCCCATCGCCACCGCCGACATCTCGCGCCTGAAGGCGGCCGGCTGGGTGCCGCCGATCCCGTTCACGGTGAAGGCGCGTGATGGCAAGACCGACCTCTACGGCATGATGTTCAAGCCCACCAGCTTCGACGCCTCGAAGACCTACCCGATCATCGACTACATCTATCCGGGTCCGCAGACCGGTTCGGTGCGCGGCCGCAGCTTCTCGGCCGCCCGTGGCGATCATCAGGCGATGGCCGAGCTGGGCTTCATCGTGGTGGCCATCGACGGCATGGGCACACCGTGGCGCTCCAAGGCGTTCCACGATGCCTATTTCCAGCACGTCGAGGACAACACACTCCCCGACCAGGTCACCGGCCTGAAACAACTCGGCAAGCGGTATTCGTGGATCGACCTCGATCGCGTGGGCGTGTGGGGCCACTCCGGTGGCGGCAATGCCACCGCAGGCGCGATGTTCCATTACCCCGATTTCTTCAAGGTCGGCTGGGCCGAGAGCGGCAACCACGACAACCGCAACTACGAGGATGACTGGGCGGAGAAATGGCAGGGGCTGCTGGAAACCGACAAGGACGGCAAGACCAACTACGACGCCCAGGCCAACCAGAGCTTCGCGAAGAATCTCAAGGGCCGCCTGATGCTGGTGCACGGCACCATGGACGACAACGTGCCGCCGTCCAACACCTTGCTGGTGGTCGATGCGCTGATCAAGGCGAACAGGGATTTCGACCTGCTGATGATCCCCAACGCGCACCACGGCTACGCCGAAGCCACCCCGTACGCCACGCGTCGGCGCTGGGATTACTTCGTGCAGTACCTCGCCGGCAACACGCCGCCGAAGGAATACGAATTGAAGGCGTGGCCGTGGAAGTGAGCGCCAGGACCGGTTCCTCCCCCGCGCTGCAGCGGGAGGCCGGGACGGGATAACGCTCTTGACCTCGGGCCTTGGTGAAGAGCGCCCTGTCCCGGCAATCCGGTGTGCGCCGGCGA
>JBIQMK010000044.1:0-17029 GCA_044463365.1 Rhodanobacter sp.
CGGCCTGGTCGCCGTGGCGATGGACGTGAACGAGGAAGTGTCGGCCGTGATCGCCGACAGCGGCGTGGATCTCAGCTTTGCGCGGCTGACACCGCACGTGCCCGTGCAAGGCTACGAGGCCGCACTCGCGGCGCTGCTGCGCAACCTGATCGAGAATGCGCTGCGCCACGTTCCGCGCGGCGGCCAGGTGCAATTGGCGATCGAGCAGGGCCAGGGCATGGCACTGATCGACGTCATCGACGATGGCCCCGGGATCCCGGCGGAACGCCGCGCCAGCGTGTTCGCCCGCTTCCATCGCGAAACCGGCAGCCACGGCGACGGCTTCGGACTGGGCCTGTCGATCGTGCAGCGCGCGGCCCAGCTGCACGGCGCCAGCATCGAACTGCTCGACTCGCCGTTCGGCAGCGGCCTGCGCGTCCACGTGGCGATTCCGCTGCGCTAGCCGCCACGGCGAAAGTGCTGACGTGGCTGTCGCCAGCGGGAAAGGACGTATCCGCCTGACCTGCCGCTGACCACCATCGACGATCTTTATTGAGCCCAATGCCATCCATTGGTTAAGCTCCGTGGGCTTTATCGCCTGTTGCGCAGGCTTTCTCCGGGGTTTTCTTTGAGCGCCAACGCAGCAAAGCAGCACAGCCGGTTTCCGTTGCTCTCCGCCGTGGTGCTGGCGCTGATCGTGGCGTCAATGAATATCGGGCTGTGGTGGTGGGGCAACCTGCCGCACGGGCCGGAAGACTGGCACGGCAAGATCGGCGGCTTTGCGCTGTCGGCCTTCCAGCGCTACCAGAGCCCGCTGAAGAGCGATTTCCCCAGTGACGAGGAAATCGACAGCGACCTCAAGCTGATCAGCAAGTACACCTCGCGCGTACGCACCTACTCGATGCTGCAGAACCCGCAGGTGCCACGGCTGGCCGAGCGCGAGGGGCTGAAGGTGATGGCCGGCGCCTGGATCGACCGGCGGCTGGACAACAACGAGAAGGAAATCGACACCCTGATCGCCCAGGCCCGGCATTACCCGGGCACGGTCAATCGGGTGATCGTGGGCAACGAGGTGCTGCTGCGCAACGACATCAGCCCCGAGCAGCTGATGGCCTATCTAGACCGCGTGCGCGCCGCGCTGCACCAGCCGGTGTCGACCGCCGAGCCGTGGCACATCTGGGAGGAATATCCCGAGCTGGTGCAGCACGTCGACTTCATCACCGTGCACCTGTTCCCGTACTGGAACGGCATCGACCGCAAGGACGCGCTGGCTGACGCGCTGTCGCGCTACAACCACCTGCGCCAGCTGTATCCGAACAAGCCGGTGGTGGTGGGCGAGATCGGCTGGCCGTCCAACGGCGACCGTTTCCAGTACGCCACGCCGTCGGTGTCGAACGAGGCGATCTTCCTGCGCCAGTGGTTCAATGCGGCGCGCGAGCAGCACATCGACTATTACGTGATGGAAGCGTTCGACCAGCCGTGGAAGGAAGGCCTGGGCGAAGGCCGCACCGGCGCCTACTGGGGCATGTTCAACGCCGACCGGCAACTGAAATTCCCGTTCACCGGCCCGGTCACCGAAGACACCGCCTGGCCGTGGAAGGCGCTGGCCGCCAGCCTGCTGGCGCTGCTGCCGATGATCTTGTTCGCACGCCGCTTCAGCCGCTTCAAGCTGATGGGCCGGCTGTTCTTCTGCATGCTGATCCAGCTGGCCTGCGGCCTGATCACCTGGTCGGCCACGCTGCCGTTCAACTTCTACCTCAGCTGGGTCGACTGGACCATGCTGGTGCTGTTGTTCCCGGCGCAGATCGCGATCCTGGCGATCCTGCTGATCAACGGTTTCGAGTTCACCGAGGTGTTGTGGCGGCGCCGCTGGATGCGCGACGCCGGCATGCTCAGGCCCGATCCGCCGGAGAAGCAGCCGTTCGTGTCGATCCACCTGGCCTGCTACAACGAGCCGCCGGAGATGGTGATCGTCACCCTCGATTCGCTGGCCGCGCTGGATTACGCCAACTTCGAAGTGCTGGTAATCGACAACAACACCAAGAACCCGGATGTATGGAAACCGGTGCAGGCGTATTGCGAGCAGCTGGGCAAGCGCTTCCGCTTCTTCCATCTTGAGCCATGGCCCGGCTACAAGGCCGGCGCGCTGAACTTCGGCCTGAAGGAAACCGACCCGGCCGCCGAGGTGGTGGCGGTGATCGACGCCGATTACGAAGTGCGCCCCGACTGGCTGGCCACGCTCACCGGTTACTTCCACGATCCGAAGGTGGCGGTGGTGCAGTGCCCGCAGGCGCACCGCGAGTTCGAGAACAACACTTTCCGCCGCATGACCGCGTGGGAATACGACGGCTTTTTCCGCATCGGCATGCATCACCGCAACGAGCGCAACGCGATCATCCAGCACGGCACGATGACGATGGTCCGGCGCCATGCGCTGGAAGGTACCGGCGGCTGGTCGGAATGGACCATCTGCGAGGACGCCGAGCTGGGCCTGCGCCTGATGCACGCCGGCTACGAGCTGGTCTACGTCGACGAACTGATGGGCAAGGGTCTCACGCCGGCCGACTTCAAGGCGTACAAGAGCCAGCGCTACCGCTGGGCGTTCGGCGCCATGCAGATCCTCAAGGGCCGCTGGAACTGGATGACCCAACGCGGCCCGCTGTCGGTGGGCCAGCGCTTCCACTTCCTCACCGGCTGGTTCAGCTGGTTTGCCGACGCGCTGCATCTGATCTTCACGCTGATGGCGATTTTCTGGACCGCGGGCATGGTGGCGTTCCCGCAATTGTTCAGCCTGCCGATGCAGCTGTTCCTGATTCCGGTGATCGGCTTCTTCTTCGCCAAGGCGATCTTCGGCATCGTGCTGTATCGCGCCCGCGTGCCGTGCAGCTGGTACGACACCTTGATGGCGTCGCTGGCCAGCATGGGACTTTCGCATGCCATTGCCCGCGGCATCCTGCACGGGCTGACCCGCGAGAAGACATCGTTCGTAGTGACGGCCAAGAGCCGCCGGCTGGGCGAATCGGGCTTCGCCGCGTTCGCACCGGTGCGCGAGGAACTGCTGATGGCGATCGCGCTGGTGCTGTGCGTGATCGGCATGGCCTCGGGCTTCGGTACACGCTACATCGAGGGCACGCTGTGGATCTTCATCCTCAGCGCGCAATCGATCCCGTATTTCTCGGCGGTGATTGGCGCATGGATCGCCCACAAGGCCGGCGACAAGGCTGGCTGATTCGCCGTCACCGCGATCATCCGTATACGCGCCGGGTTCATACGACGCCCACGTGCGCTTCGGTAAGCTGCCCTCACGTTACCGAAGGTTGCCATCGCGAATGCGCCGAATGTTCCGACGCCTGAGTCTCCTGCTGCTGTGCCTGTTGTCGCCGTTGGCGCAGGCGAACGTGCAGCTGGCGGTCGATGGTGTGGACGATCCGCTGCGCGGTGCCGTGATGGCAGCGGTTGACCTGTCGCAATATGCCACGCGCGACGTCAGCGACGCGCAGGTTCGGCGATTGGTGGAGCGCGCACCGGAACAGGGGCGAAGCGCACTGGAGCCGTACGGTTATTACGACGCCACCATCACCAGCGACCTTCAACCGGTGGGCAAGGACTGGCGGGTAACGCTGCACGTGACGCCGGGCGAGCCGGTGAAAGTCACCGCGGTGGAATTGCAGCTGGATGCAAGCGCGTCGCGCATCGGTTCGATCCGCCGTGCACGCCGAACGATCGAACGGCTCAAGGGTCAGGTGCTGAACCACGGCGCCTATGATGCCGCGCGTGACGACCTCTCGGCGGAATTGACTGCGCATGGTTTCCTGGATGCACGCCTGCTCACCCACCGTGTGGAGGTAACCCGCGCGGATCGCAGCGCGGTGATCAAGCTGGCCTGGCAGGCGGGTCCACGCTACCGCTACGGCAAGGTGCGCTTCGAGGGCTCGCAGTTCAACGAAGGCTTCCTGGACCGCTACGTGCCGTTCAAATCCGGCGATTATTTCGAACAGAACGAATTGCTTGCACTGCAACAGGCGTTGAATGGCGCCGATTATTTTTCGGTGGTCAACGTGCTGCCCGATGTGGATGAGGCCCGCGCCGGCGTGGTCGATGTCACCGTGCAGCTGGTGCCGGCCAAGCGCACGATCTACACCGGCGGACCGTTCATCGGCACCGACACGGGCTTCGGCATGCGGGGCGGCATGGAGCGGCGCTGGGTCAACCGGCGCGGCCACAAGTGGAAAAACGAACTGGTGGTGGCGCAGCGGCTGAAGACACTGTCCACCCTTTATGCGATTCCCCTGCCCGGCCCCAACCAGCGCAGTTACAACTTCGGCGCCAATTTCCGCGACGCCGACACCACCACCTCGCAATCGCGCACGCTGGAACTGGTGGGCAACGAAACGCGGCAATGGCATGGCTGGGTGCGCACCATCGGCGCGCATGCGCTGTCCGGCACCTTCACCGTGGGCAAGCACGGCAACGAGCCGGACAACGCACCCGGCATCGACCACGGCCGCAGCACGCTGGTGTTCGGCGAAGCGGCGCTGTCGCGCAAGAAGGCCGACAACGCCACCTTCGTGCGGCATGGCTGGTCGATCAACCTTGCCGCGCGCAGCACCGCGGGCACGTTGCTTTCCAACGCCAGCTTCAGCCAGCTCACCGCCGACGCCAAATGGATTCATGCGTTCGGCGAACGCAGCCGCAACCGGCTGATCCTGCGCGGCAGCGCCGGCATCACCCGCACCAGCGATTTCTCCGCGCTGCCACCGCAGCTGCGCTTCTTTGCCGGCGGCGACCGCTCCGTGCGTGGTTACGGCTTCCAGTCGATCGGCCCGCGCAACAGTGCCGGACGCGTGGTTGGCGGACGCAACCTGCTGGTCGCCAGCACGGAGATGGAGCACTACTTCACCCGTCGGTGGGGCATGGCTGCCTTCGTCGATGCCGGCAATGCGTTCACCGGCACCGACTACCGACCGCGCATCGGCGCAGGCCTTGGCGTCCGTTGGCTGAGCCCGGTGGGCATGATCCGCGTCGACGTCGGCACGCCGATCCACGACGCGAATGCCCACGGTATCGAATTGCACCTGGTGATCGGCCCGGACCTGTGAGAGGCCGGGAATCGAGAATGAAGAATCGGAGAAGCCATCCGTGAACATGACGATCGACCAGAAGGATAGAGAGCACGCGACGCGTGCTGTCTTTTCCCATTCCCTATTCACTATTCCCCATTCCCGGCCTCCTCGCGCATGAAGTGGTTCAAGCGCATCGCCCTCACCCTCGCCGCCCTGCTGCTGGTTGCGGCGGCGGCGCTGTGGTGGCTGCTTGGCAGTAATGCCGGGTTGCGCTTTGCGCTGGACCGGGCCGAAGGCTTTACCCAGGGCGCGCTGGCCGTGCAGCAAGCCCGCGGCCATCTGGCCGGACCGATCGATATCGCCGGCCTGCGGTACGACGACGGCAACGGCACCGTGGTGAAGGTGGAAAAGGCACACCTGCGCGTTCGCCTCTGGCCGCTGCTGGCCCGCCGTGTGCACGTGCTCGATCTCGATGCGGACGGCGTCGAGGTGGCCTTGCCGCAAAGCGCGCCACCGCAGGAGGCCACGCCGTTCTCGCTGAAACCGCCGGTGCAGCTGGTGCTCGACCGCGTACGCGTGGGCTCGATGGCGATCCGCCAGGGCGGCGCGTTGGTATTCCTCTCCAATCAGCTCGATCTGTCCGGCAGCTGGACCGACAGCGGGCTGGTACTGAAACAGCTGGCGCTGCAAGCGCCGGACGGCCACGTGCAGCTCGGCGGCACGCTGGCCATCGGCACCGGCTACGCCGGCAACAGCAAGGCCAGCTTCCGCTGGAAGCTGGGTGACACCGATCTTGCCGGGCAACTGGAGGCGCGGAGCGATGGCAAGCTCGCCCACATCGATCTGGCGCTCACCCGGCCCAGCGCGTTGCATCTGCGACTGGAGCTGACCCAGAGCGCTGATTACCCCTGGACCGCCGCGCTCGATGTGCCGCGTTTCGACCCCCAGGTACTGTTGGGCGACAGCTCGCTGGATACCGTGGGCGCCACGCTGAAAGGCCAAGGCGATCGCTACGGCGGCACCCTGGAAGGTCGACTCGACCTCAACGATTACCCGTTGCTGTTGCAGCCGCTGCGCGCCCGCTTCGACCCCGCATTTGACACCTTGACGCTGCAGCAATTGAACCTCAGCTCGCCCCGGCTGAAGGGCAACCTCGCCGCCACCGGTACCGTGCAGCTGAACGCGCAACCGGTCACCGCGGCGCTGGACGTCCGCTGGAGCGACCTGCTACTGCCGCAGGATCTGGTCGGGCAGGAGTTGGCCAGTCACGGTGCGATCGACGTCCACGGCAGCATGGCGGAATATCACGCCGAGGGCGACGTCGCGATCGGACCGCCGGGCAAGCTGGCGGCGTTGTCGCTCGACCTGGATGGCAGCACGCAGGCGCTGGTGCTGCACACGCTGGCGCTGCAGCAGGCACAAGGCAACCTGCGCGCCAGCGGCACGTTGACCCTGCAGCCAACGCTGGCGTGGCAGGCGCAGATCAATGCCGATCGCTTCGATCCCGGGCAGTTGTTCGCCGGCTGGAATGGCGCGCTGGATTTCGACCTGGCCAGCCATGGCTCGCTGCCCGACAACGGCCCCGACGCCACGCTGGAGATCCGCAAGTTGGGTGGCAAGCTGCGCCAACGCGCGGTCAGCGGCCACGGCAAACTGCACCTGTCGCCGAACGAGGTGGTGGACGGCAGCCTCGACCTGGCATCGGGCGGCAGCACGATCCGGCTGGATGCCAAACCCGGCGCCAGCAACGACGCGCAGCTGAAACTGGCGATCGCCTCGCTGTCCGACTGGTTGCCCGATGCCGGTGGACGTCTGGACGGCCATTTCTCGGTACGAGGCAAGCCGCCCGAACTCGCCATCAACGGACAACTCCACGGCCGCTCACTTTCCTGGCAACAGCAAAAAATCGACACGCTGCAACTGATTCTTGGGGTGCCCGACACAAGCCGTCCCGCGGGCAAACTTGACGTGCAGGCCAGCGGCGCATGGCTGCAGGGGCTGGCGTTCCGGCAGATCCACCTGCTTGCCGAGGGCAGCCAGGCCAATCACCGGGTCACGCTGGACGCACGCGGCACGCAACTTTCCACCCGGCTTGCCCTGCATGGTTCAAGCAAGGGCGCGAACTGGGACGGCACACTGGAGACGCTCGACCTGGCCCCGCAAGGCATGCCCGAATGGCGCCTGCAGCAAACCGCGTCGCTGCGCTATCGCAACGGCGCCGCGAGCGTGTCCGAACTTTGCCTCACCGCCGGCGATCCGCACCTGTGCGTGGCGGCCAGCCGCGACAAGGGCGGCAACCTGGACGCCAGCTACCGCCTGCATGCGTTGCCGCTGGCCTTGCTGCTGAGCGCCAGCGGCAACGCCGACCTGCCGTTGCGCGCCGACGGCACGTTGGAGGGCGAAGGCAAGATTCGCCGCAGTGCAGGCGGCGCACTCACCGGCACCGCCGGAATCAGCTCGGCCCGCGGCTCCATCACGTATACCGATCGCAACGAGGAGCCGCTGCTTCGCTACGATCAATTGCATCTTGCCGCCACGCTCGCGCCGGGCAGCCAGCGCATCGAGCTGCACACCAACCTTGACGACAATGGACGTCTGGACGGCCATGTCACAGTGAGTGGCGCCCAACAGAACCTGGCCGGCCAGCTCGACCTGCGGCTGCGCAACCTGGCCTTCATCGAATTGCTGAGCACCGACGTGGCCAATGCCAGGGGCCAGCTCGACGGCAGCTTCAACTTCGCCGGCACGCTGCAGCAACCGACCGTTACCGGCCATGCCGAGCTGGCCGAGTTCGCCGCCGAGCTGCCCGCCGTCGGGCTCAAGCTCAGCCATGGCAAGCTCGCCATCAATACCATCGATGCGCAGCAGTTCCGCGTGGACGGCAGCGTGCAATCGGGCAAGGGCAGCGTCGCCATCAACGGCGTGGCCGGTGTCGGCGCTGGCGCGCATACGGCCATCACGCTCAAAGGCAGCGGCGTCACGGCTGCCGATATTCCCGCGGCCAGGGTGGTGATTTCGCCGGGCCTGCTCGTGAAGCAGGACGCACAGGGGCTGGACATCGGCGGCAGCATTGGCATCGACAGCGCCGACATCAATGCCGACCGGCTGGCCGGCAACGGCAGCGTCAAGGCATCGCCCGATGTCGTGGTGGTGGACCAGCAGCATGAGGAGCAGGCCGCCAGCCAATTGCCCATCACCGCCCACGTCAAGGTCGATCTGGGGCGGCGCACGCACGTGGTCGGCATGGGCCTGGATGGCCGCGTCACCGGCGTACTCACCGTCAGCGAACGGCCTGGTCACGCCACCACCGGTCAGGGCCAGGTCGCGGTGACCGGCACCTACCACGCCTACGGGCAGAATCTGCAGATCCAGCGCGGCCAGCTGCTGTTCGCCAGCACGCCGATCGACAACCCGGGCCTGAACATCCGCGCCACGCGCAAGCTCAATCCCAACGCCACCATCGACGAGGGCCAGGAGGTGGGGCTGTACATCTCGGGCACGGCACAACGGCCGGTGCTGACGGTTTTCTCCAACCCGGTGATGGAGCAATCCGATGCGCTGTCGTACCTGATCACCGGCAAGCCGCTGTCCGACGTCAAGGGCGGCGAAGGCGACATGGTGGGCGCGGCTGCGCAGGCGCTGGGTTCGGCCGCGGGCAACCTGCTGGCCAAGCGCATTGGCTCCCAGGTCGGCGTGGACGACATCGGCGTGTCCAGCAACGAGGCGCTCGGTGGCGAGTCGGCGTTCACCGTGGGCAAGTACCTGTCGCCGCGGCTGTACCTGAGCTATGGCGTGGGCCTGTTCGAACCGGGCACGGTGATCACCCTGCGCTACCGCCTGAGCCACCGCTGGAGTTTCGAGGCGCAGAACGCCACCGATTTCAGCCGCGCCAGCTTCAACTACCGCATCGAGAAGTAGGGCCACCGCCTGCGTAGTGGGCAACGAAACCGGCCCGGGAATTTTTCTGCTGAAAGCTTGACCCTGACCCGGCGCACGCCTATATTCACCCTTATGGATGAATATCAAGCCACTCACCTGGATGCGTTGTTCGGCGCCATGTCCGATGCCACGCGCCGCGCGATCCTGGCGCGGCTGGCGCAGTCGGACGCACGCGTGACCGACCTGGCCAGCGCCTTCACCATTTCGCTCAATTCCACCTCCAAGCACATACGCGTGCTGGAACGCGCGGGGCTTGTCACGCGCACCGTGCAAGGCCGCGAGCACGTGTTGTCGCTCAATGCCGGCCCGATGGCGGAAGCCGCCGGCTGGCTGGAGTTCTACCGCCAGTTCTGGACCGACCGACTGGCTGCACTGGAAGACTTCGTCGTCAAGAAACGCCGCACGGACAAACACGGGAGCAAGCAATGACACAAGGACAAACCACCGTCGCCAGCGAAGGCGGCAAGGTCGTGGTCAAACGGGCCATTCCCGCCACCGTCGACGAGTTGTTCGACGCCTGGCTCGACCCCGAGAGCCTGGCGCAGTGGATGCGGCCGGGCACCGACGCGCTCAGCACGGCCATGGTGGATGCTCGCGTGGGCGGCGCTTTCGAGGTGCTGATGCATTACCCCGACGGGCCAAGGCGCCACCACGGCGAATATCGCGTGATCGACCGCAACCGCAAGCTGGTCTTCACCTGGATTTCCGACGCCACGCACCACGCCGAGACGCTGGTGACGGTGGACTTCCATCCGGCCCTCTCCAGCACCGAGATCGTGCTCACCCATGAGCGCATGCCGGATCACGACGCCGGTCTCAACCACAGCCGCGGCTGGACCGCTGCGCTGCAGCTGCTGGAAAACCTGCTCGCCCGCTGAGCATCACGTGTACCACGAGGAAACGAGATGACCACCCCTACGAATCCGATTACCGTCACCGCCTATCGCTGGGTTCCCGCTTTCGCGCGAGGCCTGGTGCGCGACCTGCGCGTGCGCTGGGCGCTCGAAGAAGCTGGCCTGCCTTACCACGTCGAGCTGATCGACCTCGAGAAGAAGGACAGCGCGGAATACCTGGCGTGGCAGCCGTTCGGCCAGGTGCCCGCCTACGAACAGGGCAGCGTGAGGCTGTTCGAGTCCGGCGCCATCGTGCTGCACATCGCCGAGCAGTCGGACGTCCTGATGCCGCCCGACGCCGCCGGCCGTGCGCGCGTGCGGACGTGGTTGTTCGCTGCGCTCAATTCGATCGAGCCCTCGGTGCAGGAACTGACGGGCATGGACCTGTTCCACGGCGACGAGGCGTGGACCGAGCAACGCCGCCCGCAGGTGGAAAGCACCGTCAGGAAACGGCTCGGTGCACTCGCCGCCTGGCTGGGCGAACGCGAGTATCTGGAAACGCGCTACACCGCGGCCGATCTGCTGATGGTGACCGTGCTGCGCAACCTGCGCCATACCGATCTGCTGGCGCAGTTTCCCACGCTGAAAGCGCATAGCGAACGCTGCGAGGCGCGTCCGGACTTCCAGAAGGCCCTGCGCGACCAGCTGGCGGATTTCGTGCCGGATCCGATAGCGGCCTAGCGTCGCCACCGTGAGATGTTTCCGCTTCGCGGCGCGCCTGCCTGGGGCCGTGCGGGCTCCAGCGCACTATCCAACCGGGCAAACGAACGGGCCGCGATCCCATGGACCACGGCCCGCTCATTTAGCCATCCATTGGCGGAGCCATGCAGCCAGGCGCCACGACCGAGGCCCGCGCCACCTGCCCGGCCTGTGCTACTGCACGCTGATCGAGCCCTTCATCAACGCCGAGTGCCCGGGGAAACTGCAGAAGAACGTGTACGGCCCGCCATCCTTGATCTTGCTGACCGGGAAGCTGACCGACGTGGTCTCGCCACCACCGATGAGCTTGGTATGGGCGATCACCCGCGGGTCGTCGGCTTTCACGTAGCCGCTGCCCAAGCCAGCCGCGCGGCCATCGGCATCCACGGCCTCCATGTCGGACGTCTTGGTGATCACCACGTCATGCCCCATCGCCGCCACCGGCAACTTGCCGGTGTGCTTCAGGGTGATCTTGAAGTCGGTGCACGAGGCCGGGACCACGATGGAGGAGACGCTGTACTGCATCGCATCCGTGCCCTCGAACTCGGTCGAGCAATTCGTGACCTGGGCGGCCGGTTTGCCGCTGGTTGCGGCATTCGTGTCTGCCGCGAGAGCGGGCGTCGTCGGCGCTTGCGCAGGTGCCATCGCCTGCATGGAATCCTGCGGCGCTGCCGCGGGAGGCGCCGTCGCGGGAGCGGGAGGCGCGCTTTCCGGAGTCGTCGATGGCGACTTGTCACTGCACGCCGACAAGGCGAGCACGCATGCGGCAGCGAGTGTGCCGAGCTTGATCTTGATCATCGTGTCTCTCCGTGGCCAAAACCGCATCATCCGGCGCCGGGGCTGTTGGCGACGTGAAGAGGCGGCTCCATGCCTGGAAACGGCACCCGCCCGCGATCGCTTGACAGCATGCCGCCGCGGCCTGATCGTGGCGGAAATAAACACGGGCTAACTGCATGAAACGTCTTGCTCTGGTCGCCGCCTTGCTGTCATTCGCCTGCGCCGTATCCGCGCAGGAGCGCTTCCCGCTCTGGCAGGGTGGCGTACCGGGCTTCGAGGCGCGCGCGTCCATCCCCGAAATCTCGAAGGACTACTGGACCAAGCACGTCAACAACCCCAGCGTGACCGCCTATTTGCCCGACCCGGCAAAAGCCAACGGCACCGCCGTGCTGGTGGTGCCGGGTGGCGGCCACGCCTTGCTGGTGACCACAAGCGAGGGATCGGCGGTGGCCGAATGGCTCAACCAGCGTGGTGTCGCCGCGTTCGTGCTGCGCTATCGCCTGTTCCGCGAGGAGGGTTCGCCATACACGCTCGACGATGCGCGCGCCGATACCGAACGCGGCATGCGCTTCATCCGCGCGAACGCCGAGCAATTCCATGTCGACCCGCACCGCGTCGGCGTGATCGGATTCTCCGCCGGCGGCGAGCTGGCGCGGATGGTGACCTTGAGTCCGCCGGTCGCGGCACGCGGCAAGGGCGACGCCATCGACAAGCTGAGCGCACGTCCGGACTTCTCGATCCTGATCTTCCCCGGACCGCTGCACGCCGCCGAACATGTCACCCCTGCCTCGCCACCGATCTTCCTGGCCGCCGCCAATGACGACCAGTGCTGCTCGCAACCGCCGATCGACCTGCTCAACGCCTATCGCAAAGGTGGCGCCTCGGCCGAGCTGCATATCTATCGGGCCGGCGGCCACGCCTACAACCTCGGCGAGCGCACCGACCTGGTCGCGTTGAAGCATTCGCCGCAACAGATCGAGGACTGGCTAAGCGACAGCGGCTTCCTGGGCCACCCCGCGCCGTCGACCGACCCGCATCTGGACCCGCAACCCCAGGGCAAATGACACCGCGCCGGCCATGGACGGCCGGCCCTGCCAGCGTCGCCCATACCCGTCATGAGGCTGGTGTTGACAGGAAGGACCGTTAGTCTACACTAACGGTTAGTGAATACTAACCTTAAAATGCGCGTCCAGGCACTGGGCGATCCCACCCGCATGGCGATCTTCGAACGCCTGGCGGATGCAGGCCGGCCATTGGCCGTCGTCGACATTGCACAGGGACTGGCGGTCACCCGGCCGGCGGTGTCCCAACACTTGAAAGTCCTCAAACTTGCCGGCCTGGTCATTGACCAGCCCGCCGCCAATCGTCGTTTGTACCAGATCGAGCCGCAAAGCCTGGCCGAACTTCGCGATTACTTCGACCGCTTCTGGCGCGATTCGCTGTTGGCCTTCAAGCAAGCCGCCGAAACCCCGGAGGAACCCACGTGAACGCTACCGACACACTGATCGCCCCCGTCCGCCACACGCTGGTCGTGGATGTGCCCCGCGAACGTGCTTTTGACGTATTCACCCGAGGCATCGACCGATGGTGGTTTCGCGATCACCACATCGGCAAACAGCCCCTGCAACAGGTCGTGATGGAACCGCGCGCCGGAGGCCGCCTGTACGAGCGAGGCGTCGACGGCAGCGAGTGCGACTGGGGACGCGTACTGACGTGGGATCCACCTTCCAGCGTGAGGGTTTCCTGGCAGATCAATGGCGACTGGCAGTTCGAACCCGATCCCTCCCGCTGCAGCGAGTTCGAAGTGCGCTTCCTCGCCGAGTCGGCCACGCGGACGCGGGTCGAGTTCGAGCATCGCGGGTTCGAGCGCCACGGTGCCGCAGGCCAGGCCATCCACGATGCCGTCACCGGCGGTTGGGGCGCCCTGCTGGCCGCATATGCGACGGCGACCCAGCCGGTCGGGGAGGCGCACGCATGAACCGCCGTCCGCTCGCATCGGCCGTTGCGCGGCAGCATCGACAGCGCCGGGCGATGCGCCCGTTCTCCCCCAGACGTCATGGCCGATTCATGACCTTTGACCCTTCGTGGGCGGCGTGAGCGCGACATAGGCTGCGCGCGTCGGTCCGGCTCCGGTGACGGCAATTCCATCGGTGACGGATGGACGCTTCAACTTCATATGAGCTGGCTGCCATCTCCATGGCGGCTATTCCGACGCATGGAAAGAGGGAAAACCCATGATCCATTTTAGTTCTCGCTCCCCCCGCCATTTTCGTCAGCGCCCATCCTTCCGTGGCTTGGCGGTCGCGGCTGTTCTTGGTGTCTGCGGCCTGGTGGGTTCGGTTGCGGTACAGGCCGCCGCGAGCCGCGGCGCCGCGACGGCAGCGCGTTCGACCGCCGAGGCCCGCAGCCAGGTGGAGCAGCAAATCGGGAAATTGCTGCATGCCTACGCCGCCAACGACCCGGCCGCCGTATTGGCACTGCTCGATCCCCACGGCTTCACGATGTACGGCAGCGACGTCGCCGAGATCGTGCACGACCCAGCCGAACTGCGCCAACTGATGGCGGACGATTTCGCCTTGTGGCAAACCGCCCGGTTCGGCGCGCTGGCCAACCTGGACATCCGGGTCGAGGGTACGGCGGCCAGCGCGTTCTTCGACGTACCGTTCTCGGCCGGCGGGAGGCCACCGGTCACCGTGCGGTTCGGTACCAGCTGGCGCAACGACGGCGGCCACTGGGTGCTGATGCAGAGCAGCAACACCGTGCCCACCACCGGCTCGTCAGCCCATCAGTTGATCGGCCGCCACTGACCGGGGCCGACCGTATCGATCCATCCGACGGATCGGCGCGTCAAGCGCCTGGGTGAGCCTCGATACCCAGCCCGTAGATGCTGGCAATGTCAGCCGCATCGAAACCGGCCAGCGCACTGAACCGGCGTCCGCGCTCCGCATAGTCCTTGAACTGGTCGAAACTCGGCGCACCGGGCGAGAGCAGGATCACGCCGTTTTCGGGTGTGGGGGCTTTGGCGGTTTCGATGGCGCTGGGGAGGTCGGCCACCAGCAGGAGCGGGCAGCCAACCCCCGCCGCGCGCAACGCGCTCTCGATGCGCGCTCCATTGGCGCCCATGCAGACGATCGCGTTGGCCGGCGCGTGGCGCATCGCGTCGACGAACGGCGTCCAGTCCAGCCCCCGATCATGACCGCCGACCAGCACGGTCACCACGCGGCCATGCAGGCTTTCCAGCGCGGCCAGCGTGGCCAGCGGCGTGGTGCTGATCGAATCGTTGACCCAATGCCAGCCGCCGTGTTCGCCCAGCGGTTGCAGCCGGTGCGGCAGTGGGCGGAAACGTGCAAGCGCGGGCGCAGCAGCCAGCGCATCCATGCCCAACGCTTCCAGCGCGGCCAGTGCGGCGCAGGCGTTCAGCGCGTTGTGCAAGCCTGGCGCGGCCAGTTGCGCGACCGGGAATACCTGCTGCGTGCCACGGCAGATGAAAGCGTCGGCCACGTGCCAGCCTTCCGGCTGGCCGAACAGCAGGCGGTGGGGATGGTGCTGCGTGCGCTGCAGCAGGTTCGGCTGCAAGGCGTTCACCAGCCATTGGCGCGACATGTCGGCCAGGCGCAGTTTGTCGGTGACGTATTGCTCGCGCGAGCCATGCCAGTCCAGGTGTTCCTCGTACAGGCTGGTGATCACACCCAGTTCCAGCGGGCCGGCCTCGCCGGTCTGGAAGCTCGACAGTTCGATCACCCACAGGTCGGCGCGTTGGTCGAGCAACTCCAATAGCGGCAGGCCGATGTTGCCGGCCAGCGCGGTGCGTACGCCCAGCGCGCGCGCCAGGTGCGCGATCAGGGCGCTGGTGGTGCTCTTGCCCTTGGTGCCGGTGACGGCGATCACGCGTGCCGCCGGATTCTCGCCGAACCACAGCGCGGTGCCCGAGGTGAATCGCGTGCCTTGCGCCTGTGCGGCCAGCAAGGCGGGCTTGTACGCGGAGATGCCGGGCGATTTCACCACGATGTCGAACCGGGTCAACGCGGCGGCATCCGGTTCGCCCGCGATCACCTCCAGCGCCGCGTCGAACGCATGCACCGCCTCGACCTCCGCGGCGCTGCAGAACACGGTGAAATGCTGGTCGGGGCAGCGCTGGCGCAGTGCGCGGACGGCCGCGCGCGCCTCGCGGCCGAAACCCCAGATGGCGACGCGGCGGCCGCCTAGATCAGCGATGCGCATGGGCAGCGGCTCCGACATGCCGCGGATTCCTGTAGGAGCGACTTCAGTCGCGACGCCTCTCGTCGTGTTGCGAAAGCAAGAACATCGCGACTGAAGTCGCTCCTACAAGGAGGCACCGAGGCGTTGGGCACATCCATCAACCGATGGTCGCCAGCGCGCCCTGCAACCGTACCGGTACGCGATGTTCGCCCAACGGCTGCAGCCACGGTTCAAGCGCCAGCTGGGAGACATCGAGCTGGGGCAGGATGGTGTTGCTGAAGCGCGCCACCAGCGCGTCCTCCTGCCACTCCGGCCGCTGGCTCAGCGCGTACATCGCGGCGCGCGCCTCGGCGCCCTCGCCCACGCATTCGAACGGCTTGTGATCCTGGTATTCCAGCAGCGCATCGAAGCCGGCCGCCTGCGCCTCGTCGTCCAGCAGGTTGCGGCCGAAGATCGACAGCAGCCGCGGCTTGGGCAGGAACGGCGCCAGCGCCAGGAACACGAAATGGCACTTCGGGCACTGCCCGCACCAGCGGTCGGCGGGTTTGGGGCCGAGAATCTTGAAATTGCGGTTGCAGCTGGAGAACACGTCGAAGTACGGCGTCAGCTTAGCGAACGCACGCGTGATCGCCAGCTCGGAGTACGGGCGCAGCAGCGAGCAGTAGTCGAGGTCCGCGGCGACATGGCTGTGCAACCAGTCGTTGAGCAAGGTCTCGAACAGGTAGCCCTTGCTCCACTGATGATTCACCTGCTGGCCTTCGTACTCCAGCGTGGCCGCCGAGGCGGAACGCTCGTTGGCGAAGGCGATGGAATCGTGGCCGTACAGGATCGCCGCCACCGCGAGGATCGCCGAGTTCACCGCGGTCACCGGGATGTGGCCGTTCCACGCACCGCGCTGGTTCAGCTCGAACAGTCCCGGCGCCAGTTCACGCTGGATGTTCAGCAGAGGCAGGCCGGTACGCTCGGCACAGGCGGCGATCAGCGGCGAATTGCCCACCCATACCGCGGTGGCGTCGCCGCCGATGGACTTGATCGCCTCCACCGCCACCAGCGAATCCTTGCCGCCGCCGATGGGGACCAGGGTGTTTGGGGGGAGGCCCAGCGTCGGGGCGCTGCCCGCACCCTCTGTCCCGGCCCCTCTCCCGCCAGCGGGAGAGGGGAGCGGAGCGCGCGGGAATGCGATGCGGCCGCGCAGGTCCAGGGCGTTGCGGTAGGCGAACTCGGCCAGGCCGTGCAGGTACAAGGTATCGAGCAGGTCGGCGGTGGCTTCGTCCAGCGGGCCATCGGCCACCTCGATCGTCGGCGGCACGCCGGCCTTGTAGTAGCTGATGCCGGCGACCAGATGCAGCAGCTTCAGCGCCGCATTGAACGCGGTGGCGCGCTCGGCGGGCACGGCCGGCGCGTCCGGAAAGCTGATCCGCTCGACCAGCTCCTCGCCATCGTCGAACGCGTACGCCAGCTCGGCCACGCCATCGGCGT
>JBIQMK010000045.1:0-17028 GCA_044463365.1 Rhodanobacter sp.
ACCGGCACCCGCGTCGCCGCTGCCGGCCCAGCTGCTGCCACCCGCACCGCTATGGCCCTGGGCGTCGCCACCGCGTGCCGCCGCGCCACCGCGGCCGCCCGCACCCGTGGCACCGTAACCGTCACCACCGGCGCCACCGCGACCACCCGCGGCGCTGCCCATGTTGTCGGCGACGTTGCCCACGGTCACGCCAACGTTGGAGACCGTGCCGCTCAATTCGCTGTTGGCGGCGACGCGGTTGATGTTGTTGGAATTGGTGGTGTCATGCGAATCGGCATGGGTACTGGAGTTGGAGTGGCTGCTGGAGTCGTTGGCGTTGGCCACGTTCTGCAGCACGGCCGCGTTGTCCTGGGCGTTGGAGCCGCCACCGTTGTTCTGGGTCTTGTCCGCCATCGCGGGCAGTGCCAGGCCGATACCGAGGCAGATGGCAGTAGCGATAAGTGTCTTGCGCATGGTCGTTCTCCGTTTGAAAGCTTGATCAAACTCTGGAATCACCCCGGCAAACCGGGGCCGTTGTCTGCGATGCCAGAGGGGTCGGATCAGGCGCTCACCGGAACGACAACGCGTTCGGCAATTCCATGACAACCATCAAGACCTGCTGATCCTGGCTACAACCGGCTTGTGTTCGCAGCGCGCGAAATCTGCATAAACGGTGCCGATTGGGCAGATCAGATTAATTTCAACGAAATCACAAAGTTGCGGTTAAAACCATGAGAACGAAACGCCTCCGTTGCGGAGGCGTTGTATCGCCGGTGTTACACCTTCCACGCACCGACATTGCCTCGGCGAGCGTACCGATGGCGCCACGGCGGGCCCGGTGCGCCCATCGCGGCGTCGGTGGAAGGTGTATCAAGCTTGTTACAGGTGTACAGCGGGCAGGGCGGTGTTGCCGTTGCCGCGTAGGCCTTGTCGTTCAATCATGCGGTGCGCGGAAGCGAATGGCGACTGAAGTCGCTCCCACCGTCAGCGCTTGTCGATCGGCACGTAGCTGCGGTCTTCCGGGCCGGTGTAGTTCGCGCTGGGCCGGATGATCTTGCCGTCCTCGCGTTGCTCGATCACGTGCGCGCTCCAGCCGGAGGTGCGGGCAATCACGAACAGCGGCGTGAACATCGCGGTGGGCACGCCCATCATGCGGTAGGCGCTGGCGGAGAACCAGTCGAGGTTGGGGAACATCCTCTTGATCTCGGCCATCACTTTCTCGATGCGCTCGGAGACGTCGAACAAGGTGGGGTTGCCACCTTCGGTGCACAGCTTGCGCGAGATTTCCTTGATGATCTCGTTGCGCGGGTCGGACACCGTGTATACCGGATGGCCGAAGCCGATCACGATTTCCTTGCGCTCCACGCGGGCGCGGATGTCAGCCTCCGCCTCATCGGCGCTGCGGTAGCGGGAGATGATCTCCATCGCCACCTCGTTGGCGCCGCCGTGCTTGGGACCGCGCAGCGCGCCGATGGCGCCGGTGATCGCCGAATAGATGTCCGAACCGGTGCCGGCGATCACGCGGGCGGCGAAGGTGGACGCGTTGAACTCGTGCTCGGCGTAAAGCACCAGCGACTTGTCCAGCGACTGTGCGTGCAGGTCGCTGGGCTTCTTGCCGTGCAGCAGGTGCAGGAAGTGGGCGGCGATGGATTCGTCGTCGGTTTCGGTCTCGATGCGCTTGCCGTTGTGGCTGAAGTGGTACCAGTACAGCAGCATCGAGCCGAAGCTGGCCATCAGGCGATCGGCGATGTCGCGCGCGCCGGTGACGTTGTGGTCGTCCTTTTCCGGCAGCACCGTGCCCAATACCGAGCAACCCGTGCGCAATACATCCATCGGATGGGTGGACGCCGGCAGCAGCTCCATCGCCGCCTTCACCGGCGCCGGCAGGCCACGCAGGCGTTTCAGCCGCTGGCGGTAATTGTTGAGCTCGGTCCAGTTCGGCAGCACGCCGTGGACCAGCAGGTACGCCACTTCCTCGAAGTTGCCCCTGGACGCCAGGTCGTGGATGTCGTAGCCGCGGTAATGCAGGTCGTTGCCGCTGCGGCCCACCGTGCACAGCGCGGTGTTGCCGGCGGCGACACCGGACAGCGCGACGGATTTCTTGGCCTTGGGCAGGGCTTGCTCGCTCATGGGTTTCTCCTGTGATGCAGGGAATTCGATCAGCCCTGTAGGAGCGCACCCTGTGCGCGAATGCTTCTCGCGAAAGGGCATTTCGCGCACAGGGTGCGCTCCTGCAGGATCGTCAGCTTTTCTGGGAAAACAGCGCGTCCAGCTTGTCCTCGTAGGCGTGATAGTCGAGGAAGTCGTACAACTCCTCGCGCGTCTGCAAGGTATCGATGATGTTTTTCTGGGTGCCCTCGCGGCGCACGGTTTCGTAGAAATTCAGCGCGGCCTTGTTCATCGCGCGGTAGGCGCCGCAGCAATACAGCGCGATGTCGACGTTGGCCTCGCGCAGCTCGTCGGTGGTGAAGAACGGCGTGCTGCCGAATTCGGTGAGGTTGGCCAGGATCGGCACCTTCACCGCGGCCTTGAAGCGGCGGTAGTCGTCCAGCGTCTTCATCGCCTCGGGGAAGATCATGTCGGCGCCGGCTTCGACATAGGCGCAGGCGCGCTCGATCGCCGCGTCGATACCCTCAACGGCCGCCGCGTCGGTGCGCGCCATGATCACGAAGCCGGCTTCGATGCGCGCGTCCACCGCGGCCTTCACCCGGTCGACCATTTCCGCCTCGCTCACCACTTCCTTGCCCGGGCGGTGGCCGCAACGCTTCTGGCCCACCTGGTCTTCCATGTGCACGGCAGCGACGCCGGCCTGCACGAAACTGCGGATGGTACGGGCGATGTTGAAGGCGCCGCCCCAGCCGGTATCGATGTCGACCAGCAGCGGCGTGCCGGTGGCGTCGACGATGCGCCGCGCGTCGATCAGCACGTCTTCCATGCTGCTGATGCCCAGATCCGGCACGCCCAGCGAATTGGCGGCCACGCCACCGCCGGACAGATAAATCGCCTTGAAACCCGTGCGCTGGGCCATACGTGCCGCATAGGCGGTGATGGCGCCCATCACCTGCAGTGGATGTTCCTGCGCCACGGCGGCACGGAATCGCGCGCCGGGGGAAGCTGTCTGTGTCATGGCGCCTCCGTCAAAGCCGCGATTTTAGCCCACGGCCCCGATGCGGCCGTTCTGCAGGGCAACATGGCGATAGCCGCAGCCAATCGATCCGATGCCGACAATCAATTAGATAGATCGTGCCAGACGTCGTATCGTAGGACTCACCTTCACCAACGAGGATGCTCCCGATGTCCCTGATCAACACCGAAATCAAACCTTTCAAGGCGCAGGCTCTGAAGAACGGCAAGTTCATCGAAGTGACCGACGCCGACCTGAAGGGCAAGTGGTCGGTCGTGTTCTTCTACCCCGCCGACTTCACCTTCGTCTGCCCCACCGAGCTCGAGGACCTGGCCGACAACTACGCCGAGTTCCAGAAGCTGGGCGTGGAAATCTACAGCGTCTCCACCGACACCCATTTCGCCCACAAGGCGTGGCACGACACCTCCGATGCGGTGAAGAAGATCAACTACACCATGATCGGCGACCCGACCCATCAGATCTCGCGCAACTTCGACGTGCTGATCGAAGCCGACGGCATCGCCGATCGCGGCACCTTCGTGATCGACCCCGCGGGCAAGATCCAGATCGTCGAGATCAACGCAGGCGGCATCGGCCGCGACGCGTCGGAACTGCTGCGCAAGGTCAAGGCCGCGCAATACGTGGCCGCCCATCCGAACGAGGTCTGCCCGGCCAAGTGGAAGGAAGGCGAAAAGACCCTGGCGCCGTCGCTGGACCTGGTCGGCAAGATCTAAAGCCGCCATACCGGACCCGGCGTCCTGCCGGGTCCGATTCACCCGAAACACCGCACAAGACGACGCCCGGGTCCGCCCGGGTGCTCGTTGCGCTCACCCCAAAAAAACCCACGGAGTCCGTCATGTTGGATGCCAATCTCAATGCCCAGTTGAAGGCCTATCTGGAAAAGGTCACGCAGCCGATCGAGATCGTTGCGTCCCTCGACGACAGTGCCAAATCCGCCGAACTGCACGAGCTGCTCGAGGAGATCGCCTCGCTGTCGGACAAGATCAGCCTGCGCCGCGACGACAGCGAAGCGCGCAAGCCGTCCTTCGCGATCAATCGGCTCGGCACCGATATCGGCGTGCGCTTCGCCGGCATCCCGATGGGCCATGAATTCACCTCGCTCGTGCTGGCCCTGCTGCAGGTCGGCGGCCATCCGTCCAAGACCGCGGCGGACGTGATCGAGCAGGTGCGCAACCTCGATGGCGAATTCACCTTCGAAACCTATTTCTCGCTGTCCTGCCAGAACTGCCCCGACGTGGTGCAGGCGCTGAACCTGATGAGCGTGCTGAACCCCAACATCCGGCACGTCGCCATCGACGGCGCGCTGTACCAGGACGAGGTGGAACAGCGCCAGGTGATGTCGGTACCTACCGTGTTCTTGAACGGCGAGCTGTTCGACCAGGGCCGCATGAGCCTGGAGCAGATCCTGGCGAAGATCGACACCGGCTCCAGCGCCCGCGAAGCGGAGAAGATCAAGGCCAAGGATGCCTTCGACGTGCTGGTGGTCGGCGGTGGCCCGGCCGGCGCGGCCGCGGCGATCTATGCCGCGCGCAAGGGCATCCGCACCGGCATCGCGGCCGAGCGTTTCGGCGGCCAGGTGCTGGACACCATGGCGATCGAGAACTTCGTCTCGGTCGACTACACCGAAGGCCCGAAGCTGGGCGCGGCGCTGGAGCAGCACGTCAAGAATTACGACGTGGACATCATGAACCTGCAGCGCGCCGAGAAGCTGGTGCCCGCGGCGGCGCCTGGCGGCCTGATCGAGGTGCAACTGGCCAACGGCGCCACGCTGAAGTCGAAAACGGTGGTGCTCTCCACCGGCGCGCGCTGGCGCCGGATGGGCGTGCCCGGCGAAGACCAGTATCGCAACAAGGGCGTGGCCTATTGCCCGCACTGCGACGGTCCGCTGTTCAAGGGCAAGCGGGTGGCGGTGATCGGCGGTGGCAACTCGGGCGTGGAGGCGGCCATCGACCTGGCCGGCATCGTGGCACACGTCACGCTGATCGAGTTCGACGGCAAGCTGCGTGCGGATGAAGTCCTGCAGCGCAAGCTGCGCAGCCTGCCCAACGTGGACATCATCGTCAGCGCACTCAGCACGGAAGTGCTGGGCGACGGCCAGAAGGTCAGCGCGCTGGTCTACAAGGACCGCGTCAGCGAGCAAATGCACACCATCGAGCTGGAGGGCATCTTCGTGCAGATCGGCCTGCTGCCGAACACCGAATGGCTGAAGGGCACGCTGGAACTGTCCCCGCGCGGCGAGATCGTCATCGACGACCGTGGCCAGACCTCCCTGCCCGGCGTGTTCGCCGCCGGCGACGCCACCACGGTGCCGTACAAGCAGATCGTGATCGCGATGGGTGCGGGTTCGACTGCGGCGCTGAGCGCATTCGATCACCTGATCCGCACGTCGGCGCCGGCGGCCGAAACCAAAAGCGCTGTCGCCGCTTGAAGAACCTGTCGTCAAGGGACACAAAAAAGCCGGCGAAAGCCGGCTTCTTTGTGTCCAGGGATCCGCCGCTTACTTCTTGGCGAACAGATGCTCCACACCGGCACGCTCTTCGCGCAGTTCCTTGGCAGTGGCATCCATGCGGGCGCGGGCGAAATCGCTGACCGACAGGCCCTGCACGATCTCGTACTTGCCGTTCTTCACGGTGACGGGATAGCCGTAGATCACGCCCGGCTCGATGCCGTACGAACCGTCGGACGGGATGCCCATCGACACCCAGTCGCCCTCGGCCGTGCCCAGCGCCCAGGTACGCACGTGGTCGATCGCCGCCGACGCCGCCGACGCAGCGGACGAGGCGCCGCGTGCCTTGATGATGGCCGCGCCACGCTGCTGCACGGTGGGGATGAAATCGCTCTCGTACCAGGACTGGTCGACCAGCTCCAGCGCCGGCTTGCCAGCCACGGTGGTGTGCGACAGGTCGGGGAACTGGGTGGAGCTGTGGTTGCCCCAGATCGTCATGTGCTTGACGTCGCTGTTGTGCTTGCCGGTTTTCTCGGCCAGCAGGCTCAGCGCGCGGTTGTGGTCCAGGCGCACCATCGCGGTGAAGCACTTCGGATCCAGATCCGGCGCGTTCTGCTGCGCGATCAGCGCGTTGGTGTTGGCCGGGTTGCCCACCACCAGCACCTTCACGTCGCGCTTGGCGTGGTCGTTCAAGGCCTTGCCCTGCGGGCCGAAGATGGCGCCGTTCGCTTCCAGCAGATCCTTGCGCTCCATGCCCGGGCCGCGCGGGCGCGCGCCAACCAGCAGCGCGTAATCGACGTCCTTGAAGGCCACGTTCAGATCATCGGTGGCCACGATGCCGGCCAGCGTGGGGAACGCGCAATCGTTCAGTTCCATCACCACACCCTGCAGCGCGGGCAGCGCCGGGGTGATTTCCAGCAGGTGCAGGATGACCGGCTGGTCCTTGCCCAGCATGTCGCCAGCGGCGATGCGGAAAAGCAGCGCGTAGCCGATCTGGCCGGCAGCGCCAGTGATGGCAACTCGAACGGGGGCTTTCATGAGCGATGACTCCTTGGGTGAGAGGGGCAGCGTGTGGCGAAGGCGGTTCAGGCCCGAAGCAAAGGCGCGATTTTATCACGCGGCTGTCCGGCGGCGCGATTTGGGCCGTCCAGACGGCAGAAGGCCGCCAACGGACGTGGCGGCCTTCCGTTGTTCGGCGGCGGAATGCTCAGGCGCGCTGATCGAGCACCGCGTTCCATTCGGCCACGCGGTCGGACTGCGCCGCGAGCAGCGCGTCGACGTCGCCGGACACTTCCACCTTCTCGATCACGTCGCCCTGCTGCACGGCGTTGACCACTTTCTGGTCTTCCTGGTCCAGCACTTCGCCGAACACGGTGTGCTTGCCGTCCAGCCACGGCGTGGCGCCATGGGTGATGAAGAACTGGCTGCCATTGGTGCGCGGGCTGGCGTTGGCCATCGACAGCACGCCGGCCTTGTCATGCCGCAGCGACGGGTTGAACTCGTCCTCGAACTTGTAGCCCGGGCCGCCGCGGCCGCTGCCTTCGGGACAACCGCCCTGGATCATGAAATCGGCGATCACGCGATGGAAGGACAGGCCGTCGTAATAGCCGCGCTTGGCCAGGTTCACGAAATTGGCCACGGTGACCGGCGCCTTGTCGTCGTGCAGCCGCAAGTGGATCGGGCCGCGGTTGGTGGTGAAGGTGACATTGATGGTCATCGAAAATCCTTGAGGTCGGAGACTGTCTGCGCCCATGGCCATGGACAAGGGAAAGGGTGGAAACGCGCGCCGCTTGGCATCGAAACGGGCCCGCCGGGGGCGCCAAGAATACCCCAGCCCCCACCGACGGCGCAGTGGGCCTGGCGGCAACCGCTGAAGGATGCGATGGCGCAGGTGAAAACCATGCGACTCCATCGCGACCCGTCGAAATCAGTCGAGGGCGACCACCGCCCGCGTCCGGCTGCTCTCCAGCGCGGCTTCGATGATGCGCACGTTCAACAGCGTATCGGCCAGCGCCACCGGCGCGGGCGCGCCTTCGCGCACATGGCGGTAGACCCCGGCGAAGAACGACTGGTAGCTGCCCGCTGGCGAGGGCAACCAGCGGCGTTCCTCGTGGCCATCGACACAGGTATGCAGAACGCCATGCTCCGCGGCCGGCTCCTGCCCCCAGTCGGCGACGTTGGGCGAGATGCCGCTGTCCAGCATGTCGGCCTGCACGTCGGCACGGGATTTCAGGAACGATCCCTCCGTGCCATGCAACACGAACGCCGGCACCGGCTCCAGCGCCAGCAGGCTGCTCTTCAACCGCACCGTGAACGCGCCGTACAGCAGCGTGAGGTCGAAATAATCGTTGACCACCGAGCCCGGCCGGTGAGTGCGCAGCACCGCGAAAACGCGCTCCGGCTTGCCGAACAGGCAGATCGCCTGGTCGATCAGATGCGGGCCAAGGTCATAGATGACGCCCGTGCCGAGCTGATCGACCTCCTTGTGCGCCTTGGCGCTGAGGTTTTTTTCGTAGCGGTCGTAATGAAATTCCGCCTCGATCAACGGTCCCAGCAAACCCTTTTCGACCACCTCCCGCACGGCCAGGAAATCGCTGTCCCAGCGGCGATTCTGGAACGCCACCAGTTTGCGATCCTGCCGCGCGGCCAGCTCCACCATCTCGGCGGCCTGCGCCAACGTCACCGCGAAAGGCTTCTCCACCACCACGTGCTTGCTCGCCAGAAGCGCCATCCGCACATGCTCGAAATGATCCACGTTCGGCGTATTCACCACGACCAGTTCGATGGCCGGGTCCGCCAGCATGGATTCGATCGAATCGTACGAATGGATAGCGGGATACGTATTAGCCACGCGCTTTGCATGGCGCTCCACCACGGAGTGCAACGAGAACTCGTCCATCGCATGCAGAAACGGCGCCTGGAACATCCGGCCCGACATGCCGAACGCGCACAGGCCGGTGACGATGGGGCGTTTGTTTTCTGCCATGGGATAGCTCCGTGGTGGTTTGGTTTGGGGCGATGCGGGTTGGGTTGTGCGTCGGCTGAGGGAGGCTGGACGTTCGGGAGTATTGCAGCCGCAAAGTGCGGGCGCATTGATGCGATTTTTGCTCGGCTTTGAAGAGCGCCCCCTTCCGCCTTCGGCACCTTCCCCCGTTGCACGGGGGAAGGAAGCTGGCTGTTTCGAGGAGCCCCATTCCTTCCCCGCTTGCGGGGGAAGGTGCCCGACAGGGCGGATGGGGGCGCTCTTCGCCCCGAAACTCAATCCGCCGCCGGCGACTTCCTGCGCCGCACCGGCTTGGCCTCGCTGGCGGCAATCAGCTGCTGCAAATATGCGATGCCCTCCTCCTCGGGGAAGAACGCCACCACGTCGGCCACGGTCAGGCCATAGCGCTTGCGCAGGGACAGAAAATCCGCCCGCGCATTGGCGAGTCGCTGGTCGGCAATGGGGACGTCAGCGGGGAGATGCTCCTTGCGATCGATGGCGGCGAGTTCCTCCTGGAAGCGCCGGAATGCATCATTGGGAACGGTCATGAAACTCGAAGGTGCAGGATGGCGATGGCCGATATTGTCGCATGACTCGCGCCAACGCCCGCCTGCCAAGCGGATTTGATCGTCACCCCGGCGCATCCTCCGCCGCCACGAACCCGCCAGTCTGCCGTTTCCACAACCGCGCATACAGCCCATCGCGCGCGATCAGCTCGGCATGCGTGCCGCTCTCCACGATCGCGCCCTTGTCCAGCACCACCAGCCGATCCATGCGGGCGATGGTGGACAGGCGGTGGGCGATGGCGATCACGGTCTTGCCCTGCATCAGCAGGTCGAGGCTGTCCTGGATGGCGGCTTCGGCCTCGGAATCCAGCGCCGAGGTGGCTTCGTCCAGTACCAGGATCGGCGCATCCTTCAACAGCACGCGGGCGATGGCGATGCGCTGGCGCTGGCCGCCGCTGAGTTTCACGCCGCGCTCGCCGACCAGCGCGTCGTAGCCGCGGCGGCCTTCGCCGTCGCTGAGCGTGGGGATGAATTCGTCCGCGCGCGCCTTGTGCACGGCGACGGCGATCTGCGCATCGCTGGCGTCTGGACGTCCATACAAAATGTTGTCGCGGATCGAGCGGTGCAGCAGCGAGGTGTCCTGGGTCACCACGCCGATCTGCGAGCGCAGGCTTTCCTGGGTGACGTGGGCGATGTCCTGGCCGTCGATCAGGATGCGCCCGGATTCCAGGTCGTACAGCCGCAGCAGCACGTTCACCAGGGTGGATTTGCCGGCGCCCGAGGGGCCGACCACGCCGATCTTCTCGCCGGCACGCACGGCCAGGTCCAGCCCCGCGATCACGCCGCCACTTTTGCCGTAATGGAAATGGATGTGCTCGAAGCGCACCGCGCCGTTGACCACCTCCAGCGGCATGGCGCCCTCCCGATCCTGCACCGCGCGCGGCTGCGAGATGGTGGTGATGCCGTCCTGCACGGTGCCCACGTCCTCGAAGATGCCGTTGACGACCCACATGATCCAGCCGGACATGTTGTTGATGCGGATCACCAGCCCGGTCGACAGCGCGATCGCGCCCACCGTCACCCGGCCCTCGCTCCACAGCCACAGCGCCAGCGCCGAGGTGCCCACGATCAGGAAACCGTTGAGCACGGTGATGCTGGCGTCCATCGCGGTGGTGACGCGGGTCATCTGGCGCAGCTTGCCGGTTTGCTCGGCCATCGCATCGGCGACATAGGCTTCCTCGCGCCGCGTATGCGCGAACAGCTTCAGCGTCAGGATGTTGCTGTAGCCGTCGACGATGCGGCCCATCAGTTTCGACCGCGCTTCCGAGGCCAGCCACGAGCGGTGCTTGATGCGCGGGATGAAGAACGCCAGCAGGCCGACATACGCGAACACCCACGCGAACAACGGCAGCGCCAGCCACAGGTCGGCCTGCGCAAACAGCACGATGGCACTGCCGGTATAGATCACCACGTACCAGATCGCGTCGACGATCTGCACCGCCGAGGCGCGCAGCGCGCTGCCGGTCTGCATGATGCGGTTGGCGATGCGGCCGGCGAAATCGTTCTGGAAGAACGCCAGGCTTTGCCGGATCACGTAGCGGTGGTTTTGCCAGCGGATGCGGTTGGTGAGGCTGGGCACGATGGCCTGGTTCACCAGCAGGTCGTGGGAGCTGTTCAACAACGGCCGCGCCACCAAGGCCACGAAGGCCATGCCCAGCAGTTCCATGCCGTGCGTGCGGAAAAAGACCTCCGGCCCGCCCTGCGCCAGATCCACCAGCCGCCCGATGAAGCCGAACAGCGCCACCTCCACAATGGCCACGCCGAAACCCACCACGACGGCCGCCGCGAACGCGGGCCAGGCCTGGCGTAGGTAGAACAGGTAGAAGCGCCGCACCGACGTCGGCGGCATCGCGTCGACCGGTTCCTTGAACGCGTCGATCAGGGATTCGAACCAGCGGAAGATCATGGGGAGGCGGACAGCGGGGAAAGAACTAACTTGCGTGCCGGCGCAAGGTTTCGCAAGGGCCCTTGCCCTTGATCGACGCCGCGAACATGAACGCCAGCCGCCGCGATCGCCGCCGATCCGGCGGCCGCGATTGACCGCCTGTGACCGCGCTCCGATCATGGGCGAATGCCCACCTTGCTTCGCTGTCTGCTGCTTCTGCTGCTGAGCTTCGGCAGCAACGCCCTGTACGCCCAGTCCAGCGCCGAGGCGCCGACCAAGGCGGAGCCCGCGGTAACGCCGGCGCAATCGCTGGATGACCTGAGCGACCAGCTGGCCGCAGTGAATGCCGCCATCAAAAGCAAGAACGGCACCCTACCGCTGGCCGACCTTCGCGTCACCGCCTTGAGCGTGCAGGACCAGGCGCGCCAGCTGGCCGCCAGCCTGGCCCCGCAGATGGCGGCGCTGCAGGCGCAACTGACGGTACTGGGTCCGGCGCCGGCCGCCGACGCACCCGCCGAAGCGCCCGAGGTGAGCGCGCAGCGGCGGCGGCTGGACCGGGCGCAGGCCAGCCTCGATGCGCAGATCAAGCAGGCACAATTGCTGAGCCAGAACGCCTTGCAACTGGCCGCGCAGATATCCGGCATGCGCAATGACCAATTCCAGGCACGGCTGGCTTCGCGCACCGCGACGCCATTCAGTGACAGCTTCTGGGTCGATCCGGCGCGCATGCTTCCCGGCGACATGGTGCGCCTCAAGCGACTGGGCAGCCGTCTGGCCAATGCCTGGCAGGACGCATGGCAGCCGCCGAACCGGCAACCGTTGCTGCTGTGCCTGATCGGTGCGGCACTGCTGCTTGTCGGCGGTCGCTGGGCGCTGGATCGCGTCCTGCTGACGCTGGCCAATCGCTGCGTGCCGGATGGTCACCTGCGGCGCAGCGCCATGGCCACGGCGGTGGCGCTGGCCGCGGTGCTCAGCACCGGGCTGGCCGCCGAGCTCGTCTACCTGGGCATCAACTGGAACGGCATCCTCGACGACAGCACCGCCGAACTGGCCCATGCCACCGTGCGCCTGGTGTGTTTTGCGGCCTATGTGGTCGGGCTGGGGCGCGCGTTGCTGTCGGTGCGGCGGCCATCCTGGCGCTTGCCGGCGCTGGCCGACCTGGCGGCGCAGCGCCTGCAACCGTTCCCCTGGTGGCTGGGCGCGGCGGCGTTGCTGTTTGGCGTGTTCGACCGCACCAGCCGCACGATCGGCACCAGCCTGTCGGCCACGGTGGCCGCCCGCGGCCTGTTCGCCCTGGTCATCAGCGGACTGATCGGCCTGGCGCTGCTGCGGCTGCATCGGGTGCGGCTGGCGCTGGCCAGCACCGGCGCCGAGCCGCAACGCCGCCCCCTGTGGCTGGGCGTATTGCTGGCCGCTGCCACGCTGGGCGTGGTGCTGAGCTGGCTGGCGGTGGCCACCGGTTTTATCGCGCTGGCGTTCTTCCTTGCCGGGCAGATGCTGTGGGTGGGCGTGGTCGTGGCGTCCACCTATCTGCTGATCCACCTGCTGACCGATCTGGTCACCGCCTTGCTGACGCCGCAGGGACGTGGCGGCCACCGGCTTCAGACCACGTTCGACCTGCAGCCGCACACGCTGGAGCAGGCGGTGATCGTGCTCAACGGCGTGCTGCGGGTAACGCTGGTGCTGCTGGCGCTGGCTACCGTGCTCACCCCGTTCGGCGCCGGGCCCGGCGACCTGATGACCAGCGCCAGGCAAACGTTCGGCAACCTCAAGCTGGGCGACCTGGCGATCGATCCGGGCAGCATCCTCGGCGCCGCGCTGGTGTTCGCGATCGGCCTGTACGTGCTGCGCCGGTTCAAGTGCTGGCTGCGCGACAAGCTGCTGCCCACCTCCACCATGGAGCGCGGCATGCAGGAGTCGCTGGTGACCCTGCTGGGTTATCTGGGCACCGTGCTGGTCTTCGTGCTGACGCTCGCCGCCCTGCACGTGGACCTGAAGAGCATCACCTGGATCGTCAGCGCGCTGTCGGTGGGCATCGGCTTCGGCCTGCAGGCGATCGTGCAGAACTTCATCTCCGGCCTGATCCTGCTGGTGGAGCGGCCGGTAAAGGTGGGCGACTGGGTGAGCCTGTCTTCCGATGTCGAGGGCGACATCCAGCGCATCAACGTGCGCGCCACCGAGATCCGCATGGGCGACCGCTCCACCGTGATCGTGCCCAACTCGCAGCTGATCACCGAAAACGTGCGCAACGTGACCCTCGCCAACGCCCTGGGCCGCGTGCAGATCGTGCTGCCGCTGCCACTGGATACCGACGCGGGCGAGGTGCGGTCATTGGTCCTTGACGTGTTGCAGGCGCATCCCGCCACGCTGGAGTCGCCTGCCCCGCTGGTGCAGCTGTCCGGCATCGACGCCAACTCGATGACTTTCAGTTGCACGGCCTACGTCAACAGCCCGCGCGACGTGGGCAACGTGAAAAGCGACCTGCTGTTCGAACTGCTGCAGCGCCTGCGCGATGCGCGCATGCCGTTGGTGCGCGCGCAGCTGGTGCGCACGCTGCCGGCGCCACCGGGCGACGACGAACGCACGGGCTGAGCCGGCATACTGACCGCGACGCATCCACGGAGACCATCCGATGGGGTACCAGCACTACCTGCCCGGCCCACCGCTGGACAAGCTGATCGCCAAGGTATGGGACTGGGACATGCCGCCCACCGCACATCACCTCGAGCGCGTGCTGCCGCAACCCGGCGCGCAGCTCATCATCAACCTGCACGAGGACGAAACCCGCGTCTACACCGACGACGCGGCGCGGCGCTGCATCCGCTCGTCCGCCTGTGTGCTGGGCGGCCCCACCCTGCGCAGCGAGATCATCGACACCGCCGAGCAGATCCGCGTGATGGGCGCGGTATTCCGGCCCGGCGGCGCCCATGCGCTGACCGGCGAGGACGCCGTCACGCTGCTCGGACGGGACATCGACCTGCACGACCTGTTCGGCCACGCCGCGCCGCTGCTGCGCGAGCAACTGCTGGAGACCCCCGCGCCGCAGGACCGCCTGCGCCTGCTGACCTCGTGGCTGGTACGGCGCCTGCACAGCACCGCCCTGCATCCCGAGGTCGCCTACGCGCTGGAACGGCTGACCGATGCGCCGCAGGTGCAACGCATCACACCACTGGTGCGCGAGACGGGCTTGTCCGAGCGCCGCTTCAGCATGCTGTTCCAGCGTCAGGTGGGCATGCGTGCCAAGCACTACGCGCGGCTGCTGCGCTTTCGCGCGGTGGTGGATCATGCCGCCGCGCAGGCCACGGTGAACTGGAGCCGGGTCGCGGCCGATGGCGGTTATTCCGACCAGGCTCATCTCACCCACGAGTTCCGCCGGTTCGCCGGCGTCACGCCCACCGCTTTCATGGCCGCGCGGGGCCCGTACGCAAACCATCTGCCGCTCGATTGAGGGCCGGAAATCTACAAGACCACCACGTCTCGCGGGGCTAGTCTGGCGGCGTCCCTGCGGGGGCCGCGGCGTCGCTTCGCGAGCGGATGACCGCGCCTCGGTCTTGCGAAATCCCACCACGGAGGTACCCCATGGAACAGTCCGGCGGCAGCACCATCATCCCCTGCCTGCGCTATCGCAACCCGCACGCGGCCATCGACTGGCTTTGCCAGGCCTTCGGTTTCGAACGGCACGCGGTCTACGAAAACGATGCCGGCGAGGTCGAGCACGCGCAACTGGCCTACGGCCGCGGCATGATCATGCTCGGCGGCGTGCGCGACAACGACTTCGGCCGGCACATCGCGCAACCGGACGAAATCGGCGGGCGCGAGACGCAGTGCGCCTGCGTGACCGTGACCGACTGCAAGGCCCACTACGAGCGTGCAAAGGCAGCCGGCGCGGTGATCGTGGACGACTACGCCGAAAAGGACTACGGCGGCGCCGGCTACAGCTGCCACGACCCCGAAGGCCATCTCTGGTACATCGGCAGCTACGACCCGTGGCAGCCGTAGGCCGGCGCGGCCCGCCGCATGGCTTTTCTAGGAGCGCGCCCTGTGCGCGATGCCTTCCGTCACGTGACGAAGAGCATCGCGCACAGGGTGCGCTCCTACAGCTTCACCTACCGGTGGTTCAGGGCGCGGCGGCGGGTTTCAGCGTCGAATCAGGCCGGGCGATGGCATACATCGCCCAGCTGATCTGCTTGAGCAGGCCGTGGTGGTCGTCGCCGATCCAGTACACGTTGCCGTGGGTGCGGTCGGGCAGGAAACGGAACTCGGATTTCGCGCCCAGGGCATCGAGCACGGCTTTCAGCTTGCGCGCCGCACCGTCCAGATAGAACGTGTCGGCGGTACCCACGTAGAGATGGATCTTGCCGTCCAGGTCGCCCTTCAATTGCGGCCATTGTTTTTGCAGGCGCCAGGCAATGTCGTAGTGGTCGCGCCAGTACGCGACCACTGCCGGATCGACGTCGCCGGTGTCGCGGTCGAACATCGGCATGGGCCGGCCATCCGCGCCGCGCGGCGAGAACACCCACTCGAACGGCGCCATCTGCCCGCCGTAGCTGCCCAGCACGCGTTCGAGTTTCGCGAACTGCTCGAACGTGCCCAGCACCTTGTCGTGGTCGCGCACCAACGGGTAGGCCGAGCCGTCGGGCCGGCGGTAAACGTTGGCGTGCGGCGCGTAGAGATCCACGCCGGTGAAGTCGTGGAAGTCGCTGGGATCGGGCGAGGTCGACCAGGTGCCGCCGAAGATCTTCGGGTAGCGGGTCTGCAGCCACAACGTGGCCCAGCCGCCGGAGGAGTGGCCGTTGAGGAAGCGGCCGTTGACGTCGCCGTCCATGCGGTAGTGCGCTTCGAGATGCGGGATCAGCTCGGTGGTCAGCGCCTGTCCCCACGGACCGTTGTTGACCGAGTCGGCAAACTCATGGGTACCGGTGGGGCTGGACTCGTCCAGGAACACCCAGATCATCGGCGGCATCTGCTGCTTGGCCATCGCCGTGTAGACGGTGACGACGGGGCCGATGACGCGGTCGTTGTTGCCGCCGAAACCCTGCGTGTAATAGACCGTGGGATAACGGGTGGTGGCGCTGGCGTCGTATCCGGGCGGGGTCAGCACCCAGCCGCGCATGTGGATCGGCCGGCCCCAGAACGCACTCAAGGACGGGCTGGTGAAATCGACCAGCTGCGCGTGCGGGCGAGCCGCCGCCACGCGTTCGCGCCGATCCGGCGACGCCGAATCCGGCACGGCCCAGGGATCGCCTTGCGCCGGCAACACCTTGGCCAGCGCCAGCGTCGGCACGTCGGCGGCGGGCAGATGCAGCTTGACCACCTCGCTGACCAGATCGCCAGCGCCACGCCCCAGGTAGTTGTAGTCGTGGTTCACGTCCAGCACGGCCTGCACCAGGTAATCGCCCGGCGGCAATTGCGACCAGGCGGCGGGATACGCCATGTGCCCGGTGTCGACGTCGAGCGCCTGCCCCGGCAGCCAGTGCTCGACCTCGCGCGCTGCCACGCTGGTGACGGTGCCGCTGAACGGATCGGCATCCACCGATTCGACCGCGTTGCTCTTGCCCTTCGATTCCGCCTTGGCCGCCGCCTCGGCCGCCTTCGCGTCGACCGCGAACAGCAGCAGCCGGCCTGAGGTCGGTTGCGTTCCGGCGGTACCGAGCTCGACCCGGATGTAGTGATGTTCCCGTGCCTGGTCGTTACGCGCCTGGGCGACGCCAACCAGCAACCCGAACGACAGCAGCACCGCCACCGCATGACGCCGATAGTTCATGTCACTTCCCCTTCAGTCCGAGCGCCGCGGACGGCGCGGTGGTGGATCACTTGTTCGCTGGCGCGGTGGTGGCCGCTTTCACCGGCGCCAGACGCAAATCCTGGAAATCGAAACTGAAATCGGTCAGCGGCGAAATGGGCTCCATCCGCACCTCGCGCACGGCCCCGTCCGGGTCCAGCGCGTAGCTGACGAACGCGTCGGCATTCAGCGTGCGGTCGTCCCAGCGCACCACGAAGGTGTCGTGCTGCCACGGCGTCATG
>JBIQMK010000046.1:0-16897 GCA_044463365.1 Rhodanobacter sp.
ATCGTGACGCCATCCATCCGGAGAGACGGAACTCCCATGACCCACTTCGACATCGGCGTCATCGTGCAGGGCTTGCGCGGCGCGCGCAGCGACTGGCGCGAGGCGCAGGGCCGCTCGCGCGAGAACGGCGGCCGCGAGCTGCCCTCGCCGCAGGCGCTGGAGCGCATCGTCGAGCAGCTCAAGGGCGCCTTGTTCCCCATGCGCCTGGGCCCGCCGGACCTGCGCAACGAGGCCGAGGACTTCTACGTCGGCCACACGCTGGACGCCGCGCTGCGCGGCCTTCTGGCCCAGGCCGTGCTGGAGGTGTGCCAGGCCTCGCGCCGTGGCGAGGGCGCGACCGAGGACGTGCGGGAGCGCGCGGCCGGGCTGGTGCGCGGCTTCGCCCAGTCGCTGCCGGCGATCCGCCGCCTGCTGGACACCGACGTGCTGGCGTGGCGTTGCGCGCTGATGCCCACCGAGGATTTCGTGCAGAAGCTGGCGGAGATGCGCGAGATCATCGAACCCAGCGCCGCTGCCGCCGCCGCGCGGCGCGGCAGCGAGGAACAACTCAAACGACTCGAAGCCGCCTACGCCGCGATGGATGCCGCCCAGACGCTGGACGCCTGGGCCGAGGCCGATCTCGATTTCCACGAGGCGCTGCTCAGCGCCACCAACAACGAGCTGATGATTTCGCTGTTCTCGGTGATCGAAACCGCGCTGGGCACGTTCTTCGTGCTGTCCGCGCGCACCGTGAAAAATTTCAAATACTCATTGCCCCACCATCGCAAGGTGCTCGACGCGGTGCGTCGCCGGCAACCCGAAGCCGCCCGGCGCGCCATGCAACGCATGATCGCCGACTCCAGCGCCCCCACGAACAAGACGCGCCGCCATGTGGAGAAAGGTTGAAACCATGGGCTGGCTGATCGGCCTCGACTGGGGCACCACCAGCCTGCGCGCGATGCTGTTCGACGGCGAAGGCGGCGTGCACGAAACCCGCCACCGCGCCTGGGGCATCCGCCAGTTGCCGGAAGGTGGGTTCGAGGCCGCGCTGTCATCGATCTGCGAAGGCTGGCCGTCATGCCCGGTGCTGGCCGCCGGCATGGTCGGCAGCCAGCAGGGCTGGCACGAAGCGCCCTATGTCGACACGCCCGCCGACGTGCACGCGTTGGCTGCCCATCTGGTAACGGTAGCGGCCGCCGACGGACGCCGCATCCACATCATTCCGGGCGTGCGCGACGGCGTGTGCCCCAATGTGATGCGGGGCGAGGAAACCCAACTGATCGGCGTGCTGGATGCGCAGCCACGCCTCGCCGAAGGCACGCCGCTGGTGTTGCCCGGCACGCACAGCAAATGGGTGCAGTTGCACCGGCGCCGCATCACCGGTTTCACCACGATGATGACCGGCGAGTTGTACGGCTTGCTGCGCACGCACTCGATCCTTGGCACCGGCCTGCCCGATGCACCCGCCGCAGCGCACCACCACGAAAGCTTCGATGACGGCGTGCGCGCCGCTCGCGCCAGCGGCTCGGCCGGCGTGCTGACGCGGCTGTTTTCCGCGCGCACGCTGGTGCTCGAAGGAAAGTTGGATGCCGCCGCCGTGCCCGACTATCTGTCCGGCCTGCTGATTGGCGAAGAGTGGCGCGCCGCGCTCGCCGCCGGCTGGCTCGATCGCGGCGAGATCCCGGTATTGATCGGCGATGAAGCGTTGTGCCTGCGCTACCGCCGCGCCGCCGCCTTGTTCGACCTGCCCGACCCCACCTGGATCGCCGACGCTACCGCGCGCGGCCTGTGGCGCATCGCCCGCGTCGCCGGCCTGGCCGTCGATCGCACACCTCCCGTCCCCATGGAGCTCCCCGGATGATCCGTTCCTGGCTCGACCCGTTACCGCTCATCGCCATCCTGCGCGGCCTCACCCCACGTGAGTCCGTCGCCATCGGCGAAGTGATTGCCGACGCCGGCTTCCGCATGCTGGAAGTGCCGCTGAATTCACCCGATCCGCTGGAAAGCATCCGCTTGCTGCATGAACGGCTGGGCGAGCGCTGCCTGATCGGCGCCGGCACGGTGATGACGCCGGCGCAGGTCGACGACATCGCCGCCGCCGGCGGCAAGCTGATCGTGATGCCGCACGCGGACACGCAGGTGATCGCCGCCGCCAAGCGCGCCGGCATGGTCTGTACACCCGGCGTGGCCACGCCCACCGAGGCGTTCGCCGCGCTGGCCGCCGGCGCCGATGCTCTGAAGATCTTTCCCGCCGAACAGGTCAGCCCGGCCGTGGTGAAAGCGTGGCGTGCGGTCTTGCCGCGCGATCTGGCGCTGCTGCCGGTGGGCGGCATCACGCCCGACAACATGCAACCCTACGTCGACGCGGGCGCCAACGGTTTCGGCATCGGTTCGGCGCTGTATGCGCCCGGCCGCGACGTGGCCGACGTGGGCCGCCGCGCGCAGGCGTTTGCGCGAGCGTGGGCTGCGCTGCCGCGGGGAGAGCGCGCATGAAGATCACCAAGCTCACCACCTTCCTGGTGCCGCCGCGTTGGTTGTTCCTGCGCATCGACACCGATGCGGGCATAAGCGGTTGGGGCGAACCGGTGGTGGAAGGCCGCGCGCATACCGTGGCCGCCGCCGTGGACGAACTTTCCGATTACCTGATCGGCAAGGACCCGCGCCACATCGAGGATTTGTGGAACGTGATGTATCGCGGCGGCTTCTACCGCGGCGGCCCGATCCTGATGAGCGCCATCGCCGGTATCGACCAGGCGCTGTGGGACATCAAGGGCAAGGATCTGAACGTGCCCGTGCATGCGCTGCTGGGCGGCCCGGTACGCGACCGCATCCGCGTGTATTCGTGGATCGGCGGCGATCGCCCGGCCGATACGGCCAGGGCCGCCAGCGAGGCGGTGGGGCGCGGCTTCACCGCGGTGAAGATGAATGCCACCGAGGAAATGCAGTATGTCGACACGCACGACAAGGTCGAGCACGTGCTGGCCAACGTGCAGGCGGTGCGTGAGGCGGTGGGGCCGAACGTAGGCCTTGGGCTCGATTTCCACGGCCGCGTGCACAAGCCGATGGCCAAGGTGCTGATGCGCGAACTGGCGCCGTACAAGCTGATGTTCATCGAGGAGCCGGTGCTGTCCGACCATCTGGAGGCGATCCCCGAACTGGCCGCGATTTCGCCCGCGCCGATCGCGCTGGGCGAACGGCTGTATTCGCGCTACGACTTCAAGCGGGTGCTTGAGCGCGGTGGCGTGGACATCATCCAGCCCGACCCCTCGCACGCCGGCGGCATCACCGAAACCCGCAAGATCGCCGCGATGGCCGAAGCCTATGACGTGGCCTTGGCGCTGCATTGCCCACTGGGCCCGATCGCGCTGGCGGCCAACCTGCAGATCGACGCGGTGTGCCACAACGCGTTCATCCAGGAGCAGAGCCTGGGCATCCACTACAACGCCGGCAACGACCTGCTCGACTACATCAGCGACCGCAGCGTTTTCGCCTATGAAAAGGGCTTCGTCACCATTCCCGGCGGCCCCGGCCTGGGCATCACGGTGAACGAGGAATACGTCGCCGAACGCGCCGCCGTCGGCCATCGTTGGCGCAACCCGATCTGGCGCCACGCGGATAACAGCGTGGCGGAATGGTGACCCCGATGAAGCCCGCCTACGCCAGCTATCCCAGCCTCGCCGACCGCGCGGTATTGATCACCGGTGGCGCCAGCGGCATCGGCGCCGCCTTCGTCGAGCACTTCGCGCGCCAGGGTGCGCGGGTGGCGTTCCTGGACGTCGATGCCACTTCGGCACAACAACTGCTCGATGGCCTGGGCCAGGTGAATCACACGCCGCTGTTCATCGCCTGCGACCTCACCGATCTCGATGCGCTGAAGGGCGCGATCGACCAGGCGCGCGCGCACATCGGCCCGATCGCGGTGCTGATCAACAACGCCGCCAACGACGTGCGGCACGATTTCGCCGCCACCACCGCCGCCGACTTCGAGCGCAGCGTGGCGGTAAACCTGCGCCACCAGTATTTCGCCACGCAGGCGGTGGTCGAGGACATGAAATCGCTGGGCGGCGGCTCGGTGATCTGCCTGGGCTCCACCGGCTGGATGATCAAGAACGCGGGCTATCCGATGTACACGATGGCCAAGGCCGCCATTCACGGCCTGGTGGCAGGGCTGGCCCGCGATCTGGGCCAGCACCACATCCGCATCAACTGCCTGGTGCCCGGCTGGGTGATCACCGAGAAGCAGCAGCGGTTGTGGCTGGATGCCGAGGGCGAAGCCGACATCGCCCGCAATCAATGCCTGCCCGGCCATGTGATGGCCGAAGACCTGGCCCGCGGCGCGCTGTTCCTGGCGGCCGACGACAGCCGTATGCTGACCGCCAAGGATCTGATCATCGACGGAGGCTGGACATGAGCAACGCGGCACAACCCGTCGTCGAGGCGGCCAACCGGCTGGGTGAGGGCGTGCAGTGGTGCCCGCGCACGCAGGCGCTGTACTGGACCGACATCCTCGCCTCGACGCTGTGGCGCTACACGCCGCATGACGGGGCCACGCGCCAATGGGCGATGCCCGAGCGGCTGGCTTCGTTCGCGCTGTGCGAGGCCGATGGCTGGCTGCTGTTGGGACTTGCCTCGCGGCTGGCGTTTTTCAACCTCGACAGCGGCGAACTGCAACCCATCGCCGCGGTGGAAGCCGATCTGCCCACCCGTCTCAACGACGCCGTCTGCGACCGCCAAGGCCGGTTCGTCTTCGGCACCATGCACGAACCCGAAGGCGATGCGCCGAAACAGGCCATCGGCGGCTTCTACCGGCTGAACACCGACCTGTCGCTGGAACGCCTGCCGCTGCCGTCGGTGGCGATCAGCAACAGCCTGGCCTTCAGCCCCGACGGCACCACGATGTATTTCTGCGACTCGCCCACCCAGCGCATCCAGTGCTGCGATTACGCGGCCGATGGCAGCCTGGGTGCCCCGCGCACCTTCGTCGACCTGGCCGGCATTGAAGGCGATCCCGACGGTTCCACGGTTGACGCCGAGGGTGGTTTGTGGAACGCGCAATGGGGCATGTCGCGCGTGGTGCGTTACCGCGCCGATGGCCGCGAGGACACCGTCGTGACGCTACCCGCACGACAGCCGACGCGGCCGGCACTGGGTGGCGCGGCGCTGGACACGCTGTACATCACCAGCGCCCGCGACGGCCTGTCCGCCGCTACGGTGCGCGATGAACCGCGCAACGGCGCGCTGTTCGCCACACCTGCTCCTGCGGGCGCGCGCGGCCTCGCCGAGGCCCGCTTCGGCGGCAACCCTTCGCTCAGGTGAGTGGCTCGAACTGAGTCGTGCCAAACCCGGTGCGCATCATGCGCGCCGGTTTTGGCAAAACAGCCGTCTAGACGGCTGTTTTGCGCAATGCCACCGCCTCGGCCCAGCGCGCGGCCACCTTCGGTGACGTGATGCAGACGGCGGTATCGGTCACCGTGGTCACCGCCCGCTCCAGCAGTTGGATATCGGCCTCGTGCTGGCGCGCCACGTGCGGGTCCTCGAAGAAGATCGCGCGCTGGCAGCGGCGTTCCAGCACCAGGTCGGCGATTTGCGCATCGCCGCCCATCGGGCCGCTCTGGTAGCGCTGCACCCACAGCTGATCCTGCGGCCAGCCGCGGCTCCAGGCCAGTTCGTTGAGCCGCTGGCCGGTGGTGCCGGTGGCCACGCGGGCGACGAAGCGCGACAGCAGGTCGAAGTGTTCGGCGGCGAATGCCAGCATCTGCGGCTTCATCGCATCGTGGGCGATCAGCGCCAGCGTATGCGCCTCCAGCGCGTGCAGTTCGTCGGCCCCCGGGTCCGGCGCGAAACCGGCGTGCACACGCTCGATCTCCACCCAATCGCGCGCCGACGCCACCGTCGAAATGAACGGCTTCTGGTGGATCACGCACTGGCGTTTCAGTGCGACCGCCTCGGGGAAGATCGAGGACGGGTCGACCGGATCGATCAGGTAGATCGCGCCATCCAGCGCGCGCTCCGATTCCTGCAGGCCGACGACCTCCGCCACCAGCTTCATCAAACCGCCATCGCGGCCGTACGGATAGCGGCGCAGCGCCGGATAGTTGTTGAGCCAGCCCGCGCGGACGATGGCGTCGCAGGTGCGTCCCACCGCGTGCAGGCCCAGGCCCAGCTCGCGGATACCCGGCTCGCAGGCGCGCAGCCAGCGAAACAACGCCGCATCTTCATGACCGTGGTGGCGTTGGTTGGCAGCCAGGCCCATGCGCATAGTGCTCTCCTTGGAACGTGTATCGATTGGGGGGTGCGTCGGATCCATCGGCCGACGCTGGACGCCGCGCCATGGGCGTCTCGGCAGACGGGAAGCTTAACCAACCTGCGCGACAAGTTGGCTGACGCAGGCGACATCCGTGCGTCAGCCACCGACCATGGCCGCTCGCTCCCGCCGGCTGGCTCGGTGATAATCGTGCGATGCCCAGTCCCGCCCGTTTCTTTCGCCTGCCCGCCTGCCTGGCCATCGCCGCGGTGCTGTCCGGCGCGGCACCCGCGCTCGCCGCGAGCCCGCAAAGCCGCACCGAGCAAGCCGCCGCCCGCAAGAAACTGGCCGACGTGCAGAGCAGGATGCAGGCGCTGGCCAAGCAGCAATCGGAAACCGCCGCGCGGCGCGAGCAGCTCAATGCGGAACTCGCCAAGCAGACCACGGCACTGGCCGCCGCCGCCCGCGCCCTGCGCCAGACCGAAGCCGAACAGGCGGCCAAGCAGCAACAACTCGACGACCTGAAACAACAGCGCGGCGCGCTGCAGGAAAAGCTGGCCGGACAACGCGCCGCCATCGCCGCCCTGCTGCGCGCCACCTACACCCTGGGCCGCGGCTCCGACCTGCGCCTGCTGCTGGGCGACGAGGACGTGGGACGGATCTCGCGGGCGCTGGTCTACTCGACCTATTTCCAGCGCGATCGGGTCGAGCGCGTGCGCCTGCTGATGACCGACCTGGCCCGCCTGCAGGAGGTCGAAACCACCATCACCGCCGAGCAGCAGGCCTTGCAGGCCGTGCGCGAAAAGCGCGAGGCACAGGCCGAAGCGTTGAAAAAGCAGCGCGCCGCGCAACAGAAACTCGCTCGCGAGGCCGATGCCACCTACCAGGACCAGGCGCAGCGGCTGGCCGCGCTGAAGCAGAACGCACAGGCCCTGAACGCGCTGGTAGACAAGCTGCAGAAGGCCATCGACGAAGCCGCCCGCAAGGCGCGCGAGGCGGCGGCACGCGAGGCCGCGCGGCAGAAACGGGGCGGCCACAAGGCGCCGCCGGTGGAAGTGGGCAAGGCCGCCGCCAATATCCGTGGCAACCTGCCGTGGCCGGCGGCGGGCGACGTGCACAGCTACGGCAACGGCGTGCTGATCCGAGCCAGTGGCGGCAGCGAAGTCCACGCCGTGGCGCGCGGCCGTGTGATCTACGCCGGCTTCCTGCGCGGTTACGGCATGCTGCTTATCCTCAACCACGGCGATGGCTGGATGAGCATGTACGGCAACAACGAAGCCCTGCTGCACGGTGTGGGCGACGCCATCGAAGCGGGCCAGGCCGTCGGCACCGCCAGCGCGCCCACCGGCGTCAATACCGGCGTGTATTTCGAACTGCGGCACAACAGCCAACCGGTCGACCCGCGCAGCTGGCTGAGCAAACACCGTTGACGCCGACCGAGCGGCGCCGCAGGCTGGCCCGAACCGCGTCCCCGGCGACGCACCACGTTTCCCTGGAGTCTTGCGTCATGCGTTTTTTCCTTCGCGGATCCCTTGCCGGCCTGACCGGCCTGCTGCTGGCCGCACCGCTGTCGGCGCAAACGCCTGCCGCGCCGGCCGCCGCCAGTTCGGCTGCCGGGCCGAACGAGGACGCCATCGACCTGGACGACGTGCGTCGTTTCAGCCGCGTGTACGAAGTGGTGCGCCAGGCCTACGTGGAGAAGGTCGACAACAAGACGCTGATGGATGCGGCGATCACCGGCATGCTCAGCCAGCTCGATCCGCACAGCGCCTACCTCGACAAGGAAGGCCTGCAGCAGCTCAGCGAGGACACCACCGGCCAGTACAGCGGCCTGGGCATCGAGGTGCTGCAGACCGACGGCGGCCTGCACATCGTCACCCCGATCGACGACACGCCCGCCGCGCGCGCCGGCATCCAGCCGGGCGACGACATCATCAAGATCAACGGCACCACCATCGACCCGCAGAACGTCGATGCGATGTTCAAGCAATTGCGGGGCGAACCCGGCAGCAAGATCAGCCTGACCATCGTGCACGCCAACAGCGACAAGCCGATCGACCTGAACCTGGTGCGCGAGAACATCGCCATCGCCAGCGTCAAGACGCGCGAGCTGGAGCCCGGCTACGCCTATATCCGGCTGACCCAATTCCAGAGCGACACCGCCGCGGACCTGGAAAAGAAGCTGCCCGAGCTGCTGCAGAAGATCGGCCCGCTGAAAGGCGCGGTGCTGGACCTGCGCAACAACCCCGGCGGGCTCCTGACCGCCGCCGTATCGGTCAGCGACGACCTGCTCGACGCGGGTGTGATCGTCACCACCCGCGGCCGCCTGCCCGACGCCAACCTGCGCTTCGCCGCGCATCCGGGCGACCTGCTCGATGGCGCGCCGCTGGTGGTGCTGGTCAACAACGGCACGGCCTCGGCCGCCGAGATCGTCTCCGGCGCGCTCAGGGACAACCACCGCGCGCTGATCATCGGCCAGCGCACCTTCGGCAAGGGCGTGGTGCAAACCGTGCTGCCGCTGGACGCCGACCACGCGGTGAAGATCACCACCGCGCGCTACTACACGCCCAACGGCACCTCGATCCAGGCCCAGGGCATCCGGCCCGACATCGTGCTGGCCGACCTGGCGGTGCGCAAGGCCGATCGCGCCGCCGGCCCGGTGAGCTTCGAGTCCGACCTGCCCCATCACCTGGCCAACGAAAAAGCGGCGACCGCCCATGCCGACACCGCCGAACAGGAAGCGCGGCTGGCCACCCAGGATTACGCCCTGTCGCAGGCGTTGAACGTGCTCAAGGGGATGTCGCTCAACCGCGACGCGACCAAGCCCGCGCGGTGAAACCCCTCACGCGTCGGGCGACGGCGCCGCCGGCGGCCGCACCAGCCAGCCCACCGCCAACACGCCCAGTTCGTACAGCAGGCACATCGGGATCGCCAGCATGATCATCGAGGTGATGTCCGGCGGCGTGATGAAGGCGGCGATGGCGAACGCACCGACCACCGCGTAGCGGCGGCCGTTGCGCAACTGCTTCACGTCGACCACGCCCACCGCGGCTAGGATCACCACCGCCACCGGCACCTCGAAGCACAACCCGAACGCGAAGAACATCAGCATCACGAAATCGAGGTAGTGGGAGATGTCGGTCATCATCTCCACGCCCTGCGGCGTCACCGCGGTGAGAAACCGGAACGCGGCCGGCAGCACCAGAAAATACGCGAACGCGCAGCCCAAGTAGAACAGGCCCATCGCCGCCACCAGCAGCGGCCGCGCCAGCCGCTTCTCGTGCTTGTAGAGGCCGGGACTGACGAACGCCCACAGCTGGTACAGGATCATCGGCATGCCGATGAACAGCGCCGCGTAGAAGGCCAGTTTCAGCGGCGTCACGAACGGGCTGGCGACCTCGGTGGCGATCAGGTGCGCGCCCTCGGGCAACCGGGCCACCAGCGGCGCGGCCAGTTCGGTGTAGAGGCGGTTGGCGAAGGGGACCAGCGCCAGCAGGATCACCACCACCGCCGCCACCGCCTTGAGCAGGCGCGAGCGCAGTTCGATCAGGTGCGAGAACAAGCCCTGCTGCAGGTCGTCGGCGGGGTCGTCGTCGGGTGCGGTCATGCGGTGGGATCCCTGTTCGGCTCGGCAGGCGGCGGCGCGTCCAGCGGCAGTTCCGCCTGCACCTGGCCGGATGGATCATCGCCCTGTTCCGCGCCTTCCTGGCCGACCGTGGCTTCGGGGCGGACCATCGCCGTGGCCTCGTCCACCATCCCGGCCAACGGCTCGCGGACCTGCTGCACGCCATCCTTCAACTGGTTCTGCAGGGCTTCGGCGCGCGCCGCGGCCTCGCGCGCGGTGCGCTTGATCTCCTCGATCTCCAGCTCCCGCTCCACCTCGGCGCGCACGTTGTCCCAACCGCTGCGCACCCGCCGCAGCAAGGCGCCGGCAGTACGCGCCACGCCGGGCAGTTTCTCCGGGCCGAGCACGATCAGGGCGACCAGCGCCAGCAGCACCAGCTTGCCGAAGCTGATCTCGATCATCGCGATGAATCCCGCCGCGCCGCGCGCGGTTACTTCGATTCGGTGGAATCGGGCTGCTTGTGCTCGGCCGGGTTCGCGGCCGGCGGATCGGCCTGCAGGCGCTGCTCGTCCTTGGGCTTCTCTTCACCCTCCAGGCCCTTCTTGAAGTCGCGCATGGCGCCACCCAGGTCCGAGCCGATGTTGCGCAGCTTCTTGGTGCCGAAGATCAGCACGACGACGATCAGCAGGATGACGAGATGGGTGATGCTCATGGTTTGACCTCAAAACGGCGACGGACAGCGATGTGCCGGAGCGCGCCGCGGCGCCGACGGCTCATCGCTGAGTGTACTCTTCCAGCCGGTCGCGAAAATCGACCACCGGCGCGGGGACATTGCTTACGCCGCCTTCGAAAATGCGCCGCGGCGTGATGCCGGGGCCGTAGACGGCGGCATTCGCATCATAATCGATGCGCAGCGCCGAGCCATCCAGCGCCACGCCGGCAAACAGCCCGCGCGTGCGCGAGTAGGAATAGATTTCCGCCTTCAGCTGGCCATCGGTGGCGGCGCTGGCGGTGCGGCCGACCGGACCGGCCGCCGCCGACGCATCGGCGCCCAGCGTGAATTTGCCGTTGACGATGGAATCCACGCCGCGCTGGGTGCGAAACACCAGGATCACGTCGGTGGACGACACGCCCGCCTGGAAGCCCACGCTGCCGCCGGTCATGGTGATGAAGCTGGGGTTGGACCAGGTGCCGTCGCGGGTCTTCACCGAGATCAGCCCTTCGCCGCGGCGACCGCCGAAGATGAAGCCGGCCTTGATCATGTCCGGGATCACCGCGATCGCCTTCGCCTCGCGCAGCAGATCGGTGGGTATGGCCTTGTCCGGCGCCTGCATGATCTCGCCCAGTACGCGCACGGCGTTGTTGGCACGGACCAGCGGCGGATCTTCGGCGTGCACGGCCATCGCCGGCAGCAGCAAGGCGGCGCCGATCACGAGCAGACGATGCAATGGGGTAGTGAACATGGGCTCAGCTCCACGTGGGTTGGGATGCGGGACGACATGCGTGCGCACTGCCGGCATTGGCGCTTGTGGCAGACTGCGCGATTGATCGCCATCGGCGCCATCGCCTGCCACGATGCCACCCAACCACTATACCGGCCCCGCCAGCCATTCCCACACGACCGGCGTGCAGCCCGTTCAGACAGCCGTTTTGCTGGTCAACCTGGGCACGCCCGCCGCCGCCACGGCGCGGGCGGTACGGCCGTATCTGGCGCAGTTCCTGGGTGACACGCGGGTAATCGATTACCCGCGCTGGCTGTGGTGGCTGATTCTGCACGGAATCATCCTGCGCATCCGGCCGGCGCGTTCCGCGCACGCGTACGCGCGGATCTGGACCGAGCGCGGCTCGCCGCTGCGCTTCGAGAGCGAGGCGCTGGCGGCGGCATTGCAGGCCAGGCTGGAGCGCGAGCAGCCCGGCACGCGGGTGGCGCTGGCGATGCGCTATGGCGAGCCCGCCGTGGCCGACACCATCACGCAACTGCACAGCGAAGGCGTGCGCCGGCTGCTGGTGCTGCCGCTGTATCCGCAGTATTCGGCCACCTCCACGGGCTCGGTGATCGATGCGGTGGCCGACGCGATGAAGGCGATGCGCTGGCCACCCGAATTGCGGCTGATCAACGATTACCACGACGACGCCGGCCACATCGAGGCGCTGGCCCTGCGCATCGAGCGCTGGTGGCGTGAGAACGGCCGCGGCGACAAATTGCTGCTGTCCTTCCACGGCATCCCGGAGCGCTACGTACGGCTGGGCGACCCCTACGCCGACCAGTGCCAAACGACCGCGCGCTTGCTGCGCCAGCGTCTGCGGTTGGGCGAAGACGAACTGCTGGTGAGCTTCCAGTCGCGGGTGGGCCGCGAACGCTGGTTGCATCCCTACACCGACGCCACCGTACGCCAGCTGGCGGCCAACGGCGTGAAGCGGCTCGACGTGGCCTGCCCCGGTTTCGCGGTGGATTGCCTGGAGACGCTGGAGGAAATCGCGATGCAGAACCGCGACTTCTTCCTCGCCGCCGGCGGCGGATCGCTGCGCTACATCCCCGCGCTGAACGACAGCCCCGAGCAGATCGACAGCCTGGCCGCGCTGCTGCGTCGGCACCTCGGTGGCTGGCCGACGCGGGCCAGCGACGAGGCGGTGTGATCGAACCGCGCGAACGGCGCATCGCGCTGCCGCATCTGACCCTGGCGGCACAGGTATGGGGCGACGATGCGCTGCCGCCGCTGCTGGCATTGCATGGCTGGCTCGACAACGCAGGCAGCCACGCGCTGCTCGCGCCGCTGCTGGCCACCCGATTCCAGGTCATTGCGTTGGATCTGCCAGGGCACGGGCATTCAGGACATGCGGCGGCTGGCTGGCATTATCACTTCACGGATTACGTGCGCACCGTGCTGGCCGCCGCCGACGCGCTGGCGCTGGACCGGTTCAGCCTGCTGGGGCATTCGCTGGGCGCGGGCGTGGCCTCGCTGGTGGCGGCCGCGACGCCGTCGCGGATCGAGCGGCTGTGGCTGATCGAGGGGCTCGGCCCGCTCGGCGACGACGACACGCATACGCTGCAACGCTTTCGCGAGGCGCTGGGGCCGCGGAGCCCTCGCAAACCGCTGCGGCTGTTCCGCGACGTCGACCAGGCCGTTGCCGCGCGCAGCATCGCCAGCGGCTTGCGTGGCGACCTGGCGCGACCGATCGTGACGCGCGGCCTCGCTGAAGTCGACGGCGGCTGGCGCTGGCGCAGCGATCCGCAGCTGACCCGCCCCAGCGCCGTGCGGCTGGCGGAATCGCAGGTGCTTGCCTTGCTGAAAGGCATCGCGTCGCCCACCGCGCTGCTGCTGGCGCGCCCGTCGACAACCTATTTGCCGCCGGCACTGATGCAGGCGCGCATCGACTGCGTCGATGGCATCGCCGTCAACCACATGAACGGCGGCCACCATCTCCATCTCGAGCACCCCGCCGCCGTGGCGACCTGGATCAAGGCCGCGGACGAACCCGCGCGCTAGCATCGGACGCGACCGCCAGCGCTCGCGCGATGCCGCGGCATTCGACCGCGCATCGACACCCGGGCTGCAAGGATGCAGCGGCTGGCAGCCGCCATCGCCGAAGGAGCCACCCATGCCAAAGCGTCCGCCCGACGATCCTGACACCCGCGCCAACTGGCCCCACGTGGTGATCCTGGGCGGCGGTTTTGGCGGGCTGGCCGTGGCGAGACGGCTGGCCGGCGCACCCGTGCGCATGACGCTGGTGGACCGGCGCAACCATCACCTGTTCCAGCCGCTGCTGTACCAGGTGGCCACCGCCAGCCTGGCGGCGCCGTCCATTGCCGCCCCCTTGCGCCAGATCCTGCGCCGGCAGCGGGATCTCACCGTGCTGCTCGACGAAGTTGCCGACGTGGACACGTCGGCGCGCGAGGTAAGGCTGGCGCATGGCACCCTGCATTACGACATCCTGGTGGTGGCGACCGGATCGACGCATGCCTATTTCGGCCACGACGAATGGGCGCCCTTCGCGCCGGCGCTGAAGACACTGGACGACGCCTTCCTGATCCGCCGCCGCGTGCTGCTGGCCTTCGAGCACGCCGAGCGCGAAACCGATCCGGCGCGCCGCCAGGCCTGGCTGAACTTCGTGATCGTGGGCGGCGGTTCCACCGGCGTCGAACTGGCGGGCACGCTGGCCGAACTGGCGCGGCGCACCCTGCCACGCGATTTCCGCCGCAGCGATCCGCGCCGCGCCAGCGTGCGGTTGATCGAGGCCGGGCCGCGCCTGCTGCCCGCGTTCGATCCGCTGTTGTCGGAACGCGCCCGCCGCCAGCTGGAACGCCTGGGCGTGGCCGTCCATACCGGCACGGCGGTAACCCATATCGACGCGGATGGCGTGAACCTGGGCGATCAACGGCTGCCGGCGCGCACCGTGCTGTGGGCCGCCGGCGTGGCGGCTTCGCCACTGGGGCGCCTGCTCGGCGCGCCACTGGATCGCGCCGGCCGGGTGCAGGTTTGCCCCGATCTCAGCCTGCCGCTGCATCCGGAGGTCTTCGTCATTGGCGATCTGGCCGACGTACGACAACCGGGCGGCAAACCGGTGCCGGGCGTGGCGCCCGCGGCCAAGCAGATGGGCGAGTACGTGGGCGCGGCCATTCGTGCGCGAATCGGCGGGGGCGGCGTTCCCCCGCCGTTCCGCTACCGCGACGCCGGCTCACTGGCCACGATAGGCCGGATGGCCGCGGTGGCCCAATTCGGCCGGCTGAAACTGTCGGGCTTTCCCGCGTGGGCGGTGTGGCTGCTGGCGCACATCTACTTCCTGATCGGCTTCCGCAACCGACTGGTGGTGATGCTGGACTGGGCGTGGGCGTACTGGACCCACGAGCGCCATGCCCGCATCGTCAGCGGCCGCGATGAATCGGACGGAAGCCAGACACGTCGCTGATTCTTTCGAGCGCCGACCGCTTCGACGTGCACCAACGCAAACGGCCCCTTGCGGGGCCGTCGATCAATGCATTTCGGGCAACTCAGGCTTCGGCGAACAGCCCACGCATCTTTTTCATCGCGTTGGCCTCGACCTGGCGGATGCGCTCGGCGGACACGCCGTACTCATCGGCCAGATCCTGCAGCGTGGCCTTGTTGTCGTCGTCCAGCCAACGGCGCTGGATGATGTCGCGCGAGCGGGCATCGAGCTGCACCAGCGCGTCGGACAAGGCCTGCAGGCGGCTGTCGCTGGCATCGGCATCGGACACGTTTTCGTACGGATCGGCGCCGTCGTCGATCAGGAACGCGGCCGGTGCGGGCTTGGCGTCCTCGTCGTCGGTCACCGGCTCGAAACCGATGTCGCGGCCGGACAGGCGCGATTCCATCTCGCGCACCGTCGCCTCGGGGACGCCCAAGTCCTTCGCTACCGTGCGCACCTCGGCGGCGTTCATCCAGCCCAGCCGCTTCTTGCTCTTGCGCAAGTTGAAGAACAGCTTGCGCTGCGCCTTGGTGGTGGCGACCTTCACGATGCGCCAGTTTTTCAGGATGAACTCGTGCATCTCGGCGCGGATCCAGTGCACCGCAAAGCTGACCAGGCGCACGCCCTGGTCGGGATCGAAACGCTTGACCGCCTTCATCAGGCCGATATTGCCTTCCTGGATCAGGTCGGCCAGCTGCAGGCCGTAACCGCTGTAGCCACGCGCCACGTGCACCACGAAACGCAGATGCGACATCACCAGTTTCTTGGCCGCGTCGAGGTTGGCGTCCTCGAGATAATCGCGCGAGAGCGCCTGCTCCTCGTCCGAGCTCAATACAGGGATGCGATGCACGGCCGCAATATAGGCATCCAGACTTCCGACCACGCTCGGCAGCGGGAAGTTGGCGGTTACCAAGGCTTGAGACATGGTTGGAACCTCCAGAATGGCAACAAAGTTTAGCACTCGGTGGGTTGGAGTGCTAAGTCCGGACATTGGTTCCGGGCCTTTAATGAACTAGATGGTACATATATTGGCGGGCGTTGTCCATCACCCTTCTCTTCGTCGCCAGTCTGGTCAGAGTTACGTTCAGAACGCGTCATGCCCAAGTGTCCGTTTCCTGCACCGACGCCGGCCAGGGCCGCCAGGCGCGCTTGACAGCGCGCAACCGGCGCCACCATCCTGCCGGCCATTCCGAGGGGTGCCCCGAGAGGGGCTGAGATAGCGCGAGCTGACCCTTGAACCTGATCCGGGTAATACCGGCGTAGGAACGGGAATCACCACCATGGGCGGCCGGCTGCGGCGCGTCCGTGCGCCGTTGCAGCGTCGCGTCCCGGATCTCCATCGAAGGAGGAGATCCATGAACCATCCCGCTGCCGCACCGCTCAGCGTCACCACCGGGCCCATCGGCGGCTCGCGCAAGACCTATGTGTCGCCACCCGGGCATCCTTCCTTGCGCGTGCCGGTGCGCGAGATTGCGTTGAACGACCCGCTCTCGCCCGCGCTGCACGTCTACGATCCGTCCGGCCCGTATACCGACGACGCGGCGCAGATCGACCTGGCCGCGGGCCTGCCACCGGTGCGCGAGGCGTGGATCGCGGCGCGAGGATTTCCGGTCACCGAAGGGCGCACCACTCGTCCGGAGGACAACGGCGGCGTCGGCCCGGACCGGCTGGTGGCGCCTTGCCCCGCGCAGCGCACGTTGCGACGGGGCGAAACCGGGCAACCGGTAACCCAGCTGGAATTTGCCCGCGCCGGGATCATCACCGAGGAAATGATCTACGCCGCCCAGCGCGAGAACCTGGGGCGCACGCAGATGCATGAAGACGCGTCCGCCCGGCTGGCCGACGGCGAAGCGTTCGGCGCGGCCCTGCCCGCCTTCGTCACGCCCGAATTCGTACGCAGCGAGATCGCGCTGGGGCGCGCCATCATCCCGGCCAACATCAACCACGGCGAGCTGGAGCCGATGGTGATCGGGCGCAACTTCCTGGTGAAGGTGAACGCGAACATTGGCAACTCCGCGGTGTCTTCCGGCGTGGCCGAGGAGGTGGAGAAGCTGGTGTGGGCGATCCGCTGGGGCGCGGACACCATCATGGACCTCTCCACCGGCCGCAACATCCACAACATCCGCTCGTGGATCATCCGCAACTCGCCGGTGCCGATCGGCACCGTGCCGATCTACCAGGCG